>NZ_JBEAJG010000033.1:0-172566 GCF_040065235.1 Klebsiella sp. GB_Kp047
CGTAAGGACACTAACACCTGAAGCTAGCGCGTCTACCAATTCCGCCACCTTCGCATACCATCGACACTATGAAAGTATCGTTACCACGGAGGCGCATTCTAGTGGTTTTCGGCGACACGTCAATAGTTAATTATGCAGGTTGTATCGATTGCTGCAAAAATGGGCGGATTTGCCCGCGGGAAGCGCCAGCGGCACCAGGAGCGGGCCGCCGGCGTGAAAAGACGATTATTTTTTCGCCTGACGGGTCATGATGGTGCGATAGACCTTAAAACGTCCGGTCTGGGCGATCACCTCATGGAAGCCGAACGTCTCATCCAGCACCTGCGGATACGGCAGGAAGGCGTTGGCGACAATGCGCAGCTCGCCGCCGCTGTTGAGATGGCGAACCGCGCCGCGGATCAGCGCCTGGGCGGCTTCGAGGCTGGTCTGCAGGCCGTCATGGAATGGCGGGTTGGAGATGATCATGTCGAAGCGACCATTGACCTCGGAGAAGACGTTGCTGGCAAACACATCGCCAGCCAGGCCGTTAGCGGCAAGCGTCGCGCGGCTGGCTTCAACCGCCGGGGCGCTGACGTCGCACAGGGTGAGGCGCACTTTCGGCGAATGGCTGGCCAGCGCGGCGGCCAGCACACCCGCGCCGCAGCCGACGTCCAGCACTTTCCCTTTGGTATGCGGCTCGAGGGTGGAGAGCAGCAGCTGGCTGCCGACGTCCAGACCGTCGCGGCTGAAGACGCCCGGTAGGGTTTTAATCGTCAGATTATCCAGTGTGTATTCGCCCCAGAAAGCTTCGGCGTCGAAGGCGGGCTGCTTTTCCAGACGGCCATGATAGAGGCCACAGCGGCGAGCGCTATCCACTTTGTTTAATGGCGCGTATTCAGCCAGCATCTGCTCCGCGCTGCGGACGCCGCTGCGGTTTTCACCGACGACGAAAATGTCGCTTCCCACCGGCAGCAGAGAGAGCAGGTTCATCAGCTGGAACTGCGCCTCTGGTTTGTTCTTTGGCCAGTAGTAGATCAGGGTGTCGCACTCGGCGACGTCAGCCGCCTCAGCCACTAAGCTAAAACGGACGGTGTCACCCATCTGGCGGCTGAGGACCTGCCAGTGGTGGAACTGCTGGGTGTGGGCGCGGCTGGCCGCGGTATCCAGACGAGCAGGCAGGTCATCCTGCAGGTCACCGGCAAACAGAACGCGGGCGGACTCGAAATCATCACTGTGGCGCAGCAAGACTTCACTTGCCGGGGTAAAAGCGGACATGAAACACTCCTTCATTAAGACTGGCGCCGATTATAGTAGTTTGTTGGCGCAGATACGACGGATTTGCTATATTGCGCGCTTGTTTAACAGGAGTGTTTCGCTATGACATCCCGACGAGACTGGCAACTACAGCAGCTGGGCATTACCCAGTGGTCGCTGCGCCGACCGGGGGCGTTACAGGGCGAAATCGCTATCTCGCTTCCTGAACATATTCGTTTGGTGATGGTGGCGGAAACCCCGCCGTCGCTGACAGAGCCGCTGATTGGCGACGTATTGCGCGCGCTGGCCGTAACGCCAGATCAGGTCCTGCAGCTGACCCCGGAGCGGGTGGCGATGCTGCCGCAGGACAGCCGCTGTAACAGCTGGCGGTTGGGCACAGAGGCGTCGCTGCCGCTGGCGGGCGCCCAGGTGTCCACCCCCGCTTTTGATGAACTCCAGACCAGCGCGCCGGCTCGCAGGGCGCTCTGGCAACAAATCTGCGCACATGAACACGATTTCTACCCTCAGCACGGCTGATTTAACCCGAGCCTGGCAAATCGAAACCCGCGCCCACGCTTTCCCGTGGAGCGAACAGACCCTGGCCAGTAACCAGGGGGAACGCTATCGCAACTATCAGCTGTCGGTGGATGGCGAAATGGCGGCTTTCGCCATTACGCAAGTGGTGCTGGATGAGGCGACGCTGTTCAATATCGCTGTCGATCCCGCTTACCAGCGCCGTGGCCTGGGGCGAGCGCTGCTGGAACATGTCATTGATGAAGTCGAAAAGCTCGGCGTCGTCACGCTATGGCTGGAGGTGCGCGCCTCCAACGTTGCCGCCCTCGCGCTGTATGAAAGCTTAGGCTTCAATGAAGCGACGATTCGCCGCAACTACTACCCGACGGCCGACGGGCGCGAAGACGCCATTGTTATGGCTCTGCCAATCAGTATGTAAGACAAGGTGATACGATGAAATGGGACTGGATTTTCTTTGATGCCGATGAAACGCTGTTTACGTTTGATTCTTTCAGCGGCTTACAGCGGATGTTTCTCGACTACAGCGTGACCTTTACCGCCGAAGATTTTCAGGACTATCAGGCCGTGAATAAGCCGCTATGGGTGGATTACCAAAACGGCGCCATCACCTCGCTGCAGCTGCAGCACCAGCGTTTTGACAACTGGGCGCAACGTTTGAATGTGCCGCCGGGGGAGCTCAACGACGCGTTTATGAATGCGATGGCGGAAATCTGTGCGCCGCTGCCGGGTGCGGTCTCTCTGCTCAACGCGCTGCAGGGCAAGGTCAAAATGGGCATCATCACCAACGGCTTTACCTCGCTGCAGCAGACTCGTCTGGAGCGGACCGGTTTACGCGATCACTTTGATTTGCTAATTATTTCTGAAGAAGTGGGCGTCGCTAAACCGGACGCGCGCATTTTCGATTACGCGCTGGCGAAGGCGGGTAACCCACCGCGCTCGCGGGTGCTGATGGTCGGCGATACCGCCGAGTCGGATATTCGCGGCGGCGTGAACGCCGGACTGGCGACCTGCTGGCTCAATGCGCATCAGCGCGAGCTGCCGGCGGACCTCGAGCCGGACTGGACGGTGACCTCGTTAAGCGAACTGGAGCAGCTCCTGTGTAAACACTGATTGCCTCCCCCCCGTTGATGGGTAAAATAGCCGCAATTTTTCGTATTCCACATGCGTGGCCCATGGCCGCGTTTACTTAGAAGATTAATTATGACGTTGTCTCCTTATCTGCAAGAGGTGGCCAAACGCCGCACTTTTGCCATTATCTCTCACCCGGATGCCGGTAAGACCACCATCACCGAAAAGGTGCTGCTGTTCGGACAGGCGATTCAGACCGCCGGTACCGTAAAAGGCCGTGGCTCCAGCCAGCACGCGAAATCCGACTGGATGGAGATGGAAAAGCAGCGTGGTATCTCGATCACCACCTCGGTAATGCAGTTCCCGTATCATGACTGTCTGGTGAACCTGCTGGATACCCCGGGGCACGAAGACTTCTCCGAAGATACCTACCGTACCCTGACGGCGGTGGACTGCTGCCTGATGGTGATTGACGCGGCAAAAGGCGTCGAAGATCGGACCCGTAAGCTGATGGAAGTCACCCGTCTGCGCGATACGCCGATCCTCACTTTTATGAACAAACTCGACCGTGATATCCGCGATCCGATGGAGCTGCTGGATGAAGTCGAGAACGAGCTGAAAATTGGCTGCGCGCCGATTACCTGGCCTATCGGCTGCGGTAAGTTGTTCAAGGGCGTCTATCATCTCTACAAAGATGAAACCTACCTGTATCAGACCGGTAAAGGCCATACCATCCAGGAAGTGCGCATCGTGAAGGGGCTCAACAACCCGGATCTTGACGCGGCGGTGGGGGAAGATCTCGCGCAGCAGCTGCGTGACGAGCTGGAGCTGGTGCAGGGCGCGTCGAACGAGTTCGATAAAGATCTGTTCCTGGCCGGGGAAATCACCCCAGTGTTCTTCGGGACCGCATTAGGTAACTTCGGCGTTGACCATATGCTGGATGGCCTGGTGGAGTGGGCGCCGGCGCCGATGCCGCGTAACACCGACACCCGTGAAGTCAACGCCACGGAAGAGAAGTTCACTGGCTTCGTGTTTAAAATTCAGGCCAATATGGACCCGAAACACCGCGACCGCGTGGCTTTCATGCGCGTGGTGTCCGGTAAATATGAGAAAGGCATGAAGCTGCGTCAGGTGCGCATCGGTAAAGACGTGGTGATCTCCGACGCGCTGACCTTTATGGCCGGCGACCGTTCACACGTCGAGGAAGCCTATCCTGGGGATATTATCGGCCTGCATAACCACGGCACCATTCAGATTGGCGATACCTTCACCCAGGGCGAGATGATGAAGTTCACCGGTATTCCGAACTTCGCACCGGAACTGTTCCGTCGTATTCGCCTGAAGGATCCGCTGAAGCAGAAACAGCTGCTGAAAGGGCTGGTTCAGCTCTCTGAAGAGGGCGCGGTGCAGGTCTTCCGTCCGATCGCCAATAACGATCTGATCGTCGGCGCCGTGGGGGTGCTGCAGTTTGACGTCGTCGTGGCGCGCCTGAAAAGCGAATACAACGTGGAAGCGATTTACGAATCGGTCAACGTGGCCACCGCGCGCTGGGTTGAATCCACTGACGTGAAGAAATTCGAAGAGTTCAAGCGCAAAAACGAAGTTCAGCTGGCACTGGATGGCGGCGATAACCTGACTTACATCGCTCCGACGATGGTCAACCTGAACCTGACGCAGGAGCGTTATCCTGACGTGGTGTTCCGCAAAACGCGCGAGCACTAATCCCTGACGAAGCGCGGCGCAGGCCGCGCTTTTTTCTTCTTCTGCCCGCGCTTCCTTCCTTCTGGAAAGTTCTTAAAACGCCGCTAATTCGTCTGTTTTTTATCCATATCCTCCGCAACCCCTTCGCCTGTCTACTATATTTAATTCGTGTTTTTAAAAATGCTGGCGTAATTCACTGCGATAAGACGCCAGCGCTGGTGAAAAAACGAGGACATCACGATGACCAGACTAAAGAATGCCAATATGTTGCTGGCGCTCTTCTTAGGCTTAGCCGCGTTGAACGCCTCGGCAGAGACGGAAAAAACAACGGTAGACAGTGCGAAGTCAGCTGCCAGCAATGCGGGAGAGGCGGTAGACAATTCGATTAATAAAGTCGGCGATTTTATGGACGACAGCACCATTACCGCGCGGGTAAAGGCGGCGCTGATCGACCATAAGGATATTAACTCCGGCGATATTTCGGTGAAAACGGAAAACAAAGTGGTCACCCTCAGCGGCGACGTCACCAGTGCTGAACAGAAAAGTCAGGCGCTGAGCGTGGCAAAAGCGGTCGAAGGCGTCTCTCAGGTTAACGACAAACTGACGGTGCAGCACAAATCGTCGAGCGAGACGGCGACGCTGAAAGGCTATGCCGGGGATACCGCTATTACCAGCGAAGTGAAAGCCAAGCTGCTGGCGGATGACATTGTCCCTTCGCGCAATGTGAAAGTAGAAACTAACGCCGGCGCCGTGCATCTGACCGGTACGGTGACTTCCGCTGCGCAGGCTGAGCGCGCCGCAGAGATTGCGAAAGCGGTCTCCGGTGTGAAAAGCGTCCGCAACGATCTTAGCGTGAAGTAAATCGAGTTATTAACAAAAGTGTTGTCTGGCCAAGGTTGCCGAACGAATAGCAGCATCCACTGAGCGATGAGCTAGACAGAAAGGGTGCGCAAACCGCTGTTCACCGTCCATTATGGTAAGGAGAAAAGTATGTTTCGATGGGGAATTATTTTTCTGGTCATTGCATTAATTGCTGCGGCCCTGGGCTTCGGTGGTCTGGCGGGTACTGCCGCTGGCGCCGCGAAAATCGTCTTTGTCGTCGGGATTATCCTGTTCCTGGTGAGCCTGTTTACTGGACGCAGACGTCCTTAGGTGGCCCGCGATGCGGGCGATGCTGAAGCCTGAGCATTTTTACTGACACGTCGTCTTACACAAAGCCAGTCCTGCGGACTGGCTTTCGCGGTTTAAGCGGCGGGCAAATTGCGTTACCTTGTCAGGAGAAGACCAATCGAACAGGAAATCAGGGTGGGGCAACGCATTCCCGTCACGCTGGGCAATATCGCCCCGCTGGCGGTTAAACCCTTCCGACCAGGCAAGCTGGCGCTGGTGTGTGAAGGCGGGGGACAGCGAGGGATTTTCACCGCCGGGGTTCTGGACGAATTCATGCGCGCCGGATTTAACCCCTTTGACCTGATGCTGGGGACTTCCGCGGGGGCGCAAAACCTCTCCGCCTACATGTGTAATCAGCAAGGCTATGCCCGCAAAGTCATCACCCGCTACACCACCTCACGCCAGTTTTTCGATCCGATGCGCTTTGTGCGCGGCGGCAACCTTATCGATCTCGACTGGCTGGTCGAGGCCACCTCGCAGCAGATGCCGCTGGCCATGAACTATGCTGAAACGCAGTTCGCGCAGGGAAAAGAGCTGTGGATGTGCGCCTGTCGCGGCGACGATTACTCCGCCAGCTATTTTTCACCAACGCCGCAAACCTGGCTGGATCTGATCCGCGCCTCCAGCGCCATCCCTGGATTTTATCGCAGCGGCGTATTGCTTGACGGCGTCAGCTACCTTGACGGCGGCGTCAGCGATGCGATCCCGGTTCAGGAGGCGGCCCGCCGCGGCGCTCAGACCATCGTGGTGATCCGCACCGTCCCCTCGCAGATGTTTTATACCCCGGAGTGGTTTAAGCGGATGGAGCGCTGGCTGGGGGAGAGCAGCCTGCAGCCGCTGGTCAATCTGGTGCATCACCACGAAACCACCTATCGCGCCATCCAGCAGTTCATCGAGAAACCGCCCGGTAAGCTGCGGATCTTCGAAATCTATCCCCAGCGGCCGCTGCGCAGCATGGCGCTTGGCAGCCGACTGCCGGCGCTGCTGGAGGACTACAAAACCGGACGCCAGTGCGGCCGTTATTTCCTGGCCACCGTGGGTAAACTGCTGGCCGACCGGCCGCCGCTGTTGCGCCACGCGCCGCGTGTTGCCCGGCCCTCGCCGGTGGTGGTGCCGCCGGTGCCGGTGGCCAATGAAGCGCCGCAGGCGACCATCATCGCTGCGCCGCAGGCCAATGACGCAAGCTTTAATCATGAGGATCTGGCGTGACGCACCGTTTTATCGATACCCACTGCCACTTCGATTTTCCCCCCTTCGCGGAAGATGAGGTCGCCAGCCTGGCGCGTGCGGCGCAGGCCGGCGTCGGGCGAATTATCGTTCCGGCCATCTCCGCTGAGCGTTTTAGCCGCGTGCTGGCGCTGGCGGCGCAGCACGAGGCGCTGTATGCCTCGCTGGGCCTGCATCCGATTGTCATTGAGCAGCATACCGATGAGGGGCTGGCGCAACTGGAGGCGTCGCTGGCGCAGCGCCCGCCAAAACTGGTGGCGGTGGGGGAGATTGGTCTCGATCTCTATCGCGACGAGCCGCAGTTCGATCGTCAGCAGGCGCTGCTGGAAGCGCAGCTGCGTCTGGCGAAGCGTTACGATCTGCCGGTGATTCTCCACTCCCGACGCACCCACGATAAGCTGGCGATGCTGCTGAAAAAACATGCCCTGCCGCGTACCGGGGTGGTACATGGCTTCGCCGGCAGTCTGCAGCAGGCCGAGCGCTTTGTGCAGCTTGGCTATAAGATCGGCGTTGGCGGCACCATTACCTATCCCCGCGCCAGCAAAACCCGCGAGGTGATGGCGCGTCTGCCGCTTTCAGCCCTGCTGCTGGAGACCGATGCCCCGGATATGCCGCTCAATGGCTTTCAGGGACTGCCCAATCGCCCGGAGCAAGCTGCGCGGGTATTTGAGGCCCTGTGCGAACTGCGCCCTGAGCCTCCGGCAGCTATAGCCGAAGGGATAATGCGCAACACACTCGCCTTGTTTTCCTTACCCTCAGCCACTGTATGGTGATCGAATTCTCATAATTGTCCATCCATATCATTGATTTGCTTAAAATGTGTGAAGCCAGGCGGGCAGGATAGTTTCGGGCCGATATAATCACGCCGTTAGTGCTGGACTATCAAAACACAGGGAATCTGTATGCAAATCCTCATGGGACTTATCGGCATGGTGGCGCTGTTGGCCATTGCTGTGCTGCTCTCCAATAATCGAAAAGCCATTAACCTGCGTACCGTGCTCGGCGCCTGGATAATCCAGGTGGGTATCGGCGCGTTAATATTGTATGTACCGGCCGGGCGCTCGGCGCTGTTAGCGATGTCGAACGGCGTCGCCAGCGTTATTGCCTACGGCAATGAAGGGATTAGTTTCATCTTCGGCGGGCTGGTTTCCGATAAAATGTTCGAGGTATTTGGCGGCGGCGGCTTCGTCTTTGCCCTGCGCGTGCTGCCGGTGATCGTTTTCTTCTCGTCGCTGATTGCCGTGCTTTACTACCTGGGCATTATGCAGCTGGTCATTCGCATTCTCGGCGGCGCGCTGCGGGCGGTTCTGAAGACCTCGCGTACCGAGTCGCTGTCGGCCACGGCGAACATCTTCGTTGGTCAGACCGAAGCGCCGCTGGTGGTGCGTCCTTATATCGCCACCATGACCCGCTCGGAGCTGTTTGCGGTCATGTGCGGCGGCCTGGCCTCGGTGGCGGGTTCCGTGCTGGCGGGCTATGCGCAGATGGGCGTTCCGCTGGAGTACCTGATTGCCGCGTCGTTTATGGCGGCGCCGGGTGGACTGCTGTTTGCCAAAATTATCGTACCGGAAACGGAGAAACCGGACGATAACCCAGCTCATGACCGCCAGAGCGCGGATGCGGATAAACCGGCCAACGTGCTGGACGCCGCCGCCTCCGGCGCCGCGTCTGGTATGCAGCTGGCGCTCAACGTCGGCGCAATGCTGCTGGCGTTTATTGCGCTGATCGCTCTGCTGAACGGCATTCTGTCCGGCGTCGGCGGCTGGTTTAACCATCCGGAGCTGTCGCTGCAGATGATCCTCGGCTGGGTCTTCTCACCGCTGGCGTGGGTGATCGGCGTGCCGTGGCACGAAGCGACGGTAGCGGGGTCGTTTATCGGCCAGAAGCTGATCATTAACGAGTTCGTGGCCTATATGAACTTTGGCGAGTATCTGAAGGCGGACGCTGAGGTGGCGGCGGCCGGGCTGCAGGTCATTTCAGATCACACCAAAGCCATTATCTCTTTCGCGCTATGCGGATTCGCCAATCTGTCATCGATCGCCATCCTGATTGGCGGCCTCGGGGGGATGGCACCCAACCGGCGTCAGGATATCGCCCAGCTTGGGCTGCGTGCGGTGGCGGCGGGGACGCTGTCTAACCTGATGAGCGCCACCATCGCCGGGGTTTTCCTCGCCCTCTAAACCTGTTACCTGAACCAGCGGCCGTCGCGTCGCTGGTTTTATTGAGTTTGTGAAAATTCCATCATTTCTGGTTTTCAGAAAAACCATTTACATTTCAAATGATAATCATTTTATTACCGGCAGTGCGGACAAAATGTGCGCCACGTTGTCGAGTGACGCTGTTATTATGTGTTAGAATTGTCACATCCCCATTGGTTGCAGAGTTTTGATTATGCTTAAGAGGGACATGATGATAATTGTCGCGGTATGCACTGATGTTTCGTGATTAAAATCACATTACAGTAATGCAAATTAGTAAGTAGTTTTCATTAACTGTGATGAATGTCGAAGTGTAACGGCGAGTGAATGTTACAATAGTAACAGACTCGCAAGGTGAACAAACTATTGAACCGGCACTGCGCCGGCGGAGTATGAAATGACTGATTTAAAAGCAAGCAGCCTGCGCGCGTTAAAACTGATGGACCTGACCACCCTGAACGACGACGACACCAATGAGAAGGTGATTGCCCTGTGTCATCAGGCGAAAACCCCGGTGGGTAACACCGCGGCGGTCTGTATCTATCCGCGCTTCATCCCGATTGCCCGTAAAACGCTGAACGAGCAGGGAACGCCGGATATCCGCATCGCCACGGTCACCAACTTCCCGCACGGTAATGACGACATCGACATTGCGCTGGCGGAAACCCGCGCGGCGATCGCTTACGGTGCTGATGAAGTGGACGTGGTTTTCCCGTACCGCGCGCTGATTGCCGGTAACGAACAGGTCGGCTTCGAGCTGGTGAAAGCCTGTAAAGAGGCCTGCGCGGCGGCCAACGTGCTGCTGAAAGTGATCATCGAAACCGGTGAGCTGAAAGAAGAAGCGCTGATCCGTAAAGCGTCTGAAATCTCTATCAAAGCCGGGGCCGATTTCATCAAAACCTCGACCGGTAAAGTGCCGGTGAATGCCACGCCGGAAAGCGCGCGTATCATGATGGAAGTCATTCGTGATATGGGCGTTGAGAAAACCGTTGGCTTCAAACCGGCGGGCGGTGTGCGCAGCGCGGAAGATGCGCAGCAGTTCCTGGCGATCGCCGATGAGCTGTTTGGCGCCGACTGGGCCGATGCCCGTCACTACCGCTTTGGCGCCTCCAGCCTGCTGGCCAGCCTGTTGAAAGCCCTGGGTCACGGCGACGGCAAGAGCGCCAGCAGCTACTGATTGTCAGACATTGCCGGATGAGGCTTCACTTATCCGGCCTACAGGATCGTAGGGCGGGTAAGCGTAGCGCCACCCGCCACCATTCACCCGATTCCTCATGGGGGTTACCGTGTTTCTCGCACAAGAAATTATTCGTAAAAAACGTGATGGTCAGGCATTAAGCGATGAAGAGATCCGCTTTTTCATCAACGGCATCCGCGACAATACTATCTCAGAAGGGCAGATCGCCGCGCTGGCGATGACCATCTTCTTCCATGATATGTCTATGCCGGAGCGCGTTTCGCTGACCATGGCGATGCGGGATTCCGGTACCGTTCTGGACTGGAAAAGCCTCAACCTTAACGGCCCGATCGTCGATAAACACTCCACCGGCGGCGTCGGGGATGTCACTTCGCTGATGCTGGGGCCGATGGTGGCCGCCTGCGGCGGCTATGTGCCGATGATTTCCGGCCGCGGCCTCGGCCATACCGGCGGTACCCTGGATAAACTGGAAGCGATCCCGGGCTTCGATATCTTCCCGGACGACAACCGCTTCCGCGAGATTATTAAAGATGTCGGCGTGGCGATTATCGGGCAGACCAGCTCCCTCGCTCCGGCGGACAAACGTTTCTATGCCACCCGCGATATTACCGCGACGGTGGACTCCATCCCGCTGATCACCGCCTCGATCCTTGCCAAAAAGCTGGCGGAAGGGCTGGATGCGCTGGTGATGGACGTTAAAGTCGGCAGCGGCGCGTTTATGCCGACTTATGAGCTTTCCGCCGCGCTGGCGGAAGCGATCGTTGGGGTCGCCAACGGCGCCGGCGTGCGCACCACCGCGCTGCTGACCGATATGAACCAGGTGCTGGCCTCCAGCGCCGGGAACGCCGTTGAAGTTCGCGAAGCGGTTCAGTTCCTGACCGGCGAATACCGCAACCCGCGCCTGTTCGACGTGACGATGGCGCTGTGTGTGGAGATGCTAATTTCCGGCAAGCTGGCGGCGGACGATACCGATGCGCGCGCGAAGCTGCAGGCGGTGCTGGATAACGGTAAAGCGGCGGAAGTCTTTGGTCGCATGGTCGCGGCGCAGAAAGGACCGAGCGACTTTGTCGAGAATTATGATCATTATCTGCCGACGGCGATGCTGAGCAAAGCAGTCTATGCTGATACCGAAGGTTTTATCAGCGCGATGGACACTCGCGCGCTGGGCATGGCAGTGGTTTCTATGGGTGGCGGCCGCCGTCAGGCATCAGACACCATTGACTATAGCGTTGGCTTTACCGAGATGGCGCGTCTGGGTGACCGCGTGGACGGACAGCGTCCGCTGGCGGTGATCCATGCCAAAGACGAGAACAGCTGGCAGGAGGCCGCGAAAGCGGTCAAAGCGGCCATTAAACTGGACGATAAAGCTCCGGAAATTACACCGACAGTCTATCGCCGTATCACTGAATAGCGATATACTGATCTGATCGCTTTTTTGCAGCGCAAGATGTATGGAGAACAAGATGAAACGTGCATTTATCATGGTGCTGGACTCCTTTGGGATTGGCGCAACGGAAGACGCAGACCGCTTTGGCGACATCGGCGCCGATACGCTGGGTCACATTGCGGAAGCCTGCGCCAAAGGCGAAGCTGACCACGGCCGCAAAGGCCCGCTGAATTTACCGAACCTGACCCGTCTGGGGCTGGTGAAAGCGCATGAAGGCTCCACCGGTAAAATTGCCGCCGGAATGGATGGCAATGCCGAAGTGATTGGCGCCTATGCCTGGGCGCATGAACTCTCTTCTGGTAAAGATACGCCGTCCGGCCACTGGGAAATCGCTGGCGTGCCGGTACTGTTTGACTGGGGCTACTTCAGCGATCACGAAAACAGCTTCCCGCAGGAGCTGCTGGATAAGCTGGTGAAACGCGCCAACCTGCCGGGCTACCTCGGCAATTGCCACTCTTCGGGGACGGTGATCCTCGATCAGCTCGGCGAAGAGCATATGAAAACCGGGAAACCGATTTTCTATACCTCCGCTGACTCCGTATTCCAGATCGCCTGTCATGAAGAGACCTTTGGCCTCGACAAACTGTATGAGCTGTGCGAAATCGCTCGTGAAGAGCTGACCGAAGGCGGCTACAACATTGGCCGCGTCATCGCCCGTCCGTTTATCGGCGATAAAGCCGGTAACTTCCAGCGTACTGGCAACCGTCACGATCTGGCGGTCGAACCGCCGGCGCCGACCGTGCTGCAGAAGCTGGTTGACGAGAAGAACGGCCACGTGGTGTCTGTCGGTAAGATAGCGGATATCTACGCCAACTGCGGCATCACCAAAAAAGTGAAAGCCACCGGGCTGGACGCGCTGTTCGACGCAACCATTAAAGAGATGAAGGAAGCTGGCGACGAGACTATCGTCTTCACCAACTTCGTCGACTTTGACTCCTCCTGGGGCCACCGTCGCGATGTCGCCGGCTACGCGGCGGGTCTGGAACTGTTCGACCGTCGTCTGCCGGAGCTGATGGAGCTGGTAGGGGAAGACGACATTCTGATCCTCACCGCCGACCACGGCTGCGACCCGACCTGGACCGGTACCGACCACACCCGCGAGCATATTCCGGTGCTGGTGTACGGCCCGAAAGTGAAACCAGGTTCGCTCGGTCACCGTGAAACCTTCGCGGACATCGGCCAGACTATCGCGAAATACTTTGGTACGTCTGACATGGAATATGGCAAAGCCATGTTCTGAGGTCATTGCCCGGTGGCGCACAGCGATCCGGGCCTACTATTTTGTAGGCCGGGTAAGGCGTAGCCGCCACCCGGCAAAAACAACAATATAAAAGGAACTGAAGATGGCAACTCCTCACATTAACGCAGAAATGGGCGATTTCGCTGACGTAGTTTTGATGCCGGGCGACCCGCTGCGCGCCAAGCACATTGCCGAAACCTTCCTCGAAGACGTGCGTGAAGTGAATAACGTGCGCGGCATGCTGGGCTTCACCGGCACCTATAAAGGCCGCAAAATCTCCGTAATGGGCCACGGGATGGGTATCCCGTCCTGCTCTATCTACACCAAAGAGCTGATCACCGATTTCGGCGTTAAGAAAATCATCCGCGTTGGCTCCTGCGGCGCAGTGCGCGAAGACGTCAAACTGCGCGACGTGGTGATCGGCATGGGCGCTTGCACCGACTCCAAAGTGAACCGTCTGCGTTTTAAAGACCATGACTTCGCGGCGATTGCCGATTTCGGCATGGTGCGTAACGCGGTAGACGCGGCGAAAGCGTTGGGCGTTGACGCGCGCGTCGGCAACATCTTCTCCGCAGACCTGTTCTATACCCCGGACCCGTCCATGTTCGACGTGATGGAAAAATACGGCATCCTGGGCGTGGAAATGGAAGCGGCGGGTATCTACGGCGTGGCGGCGGAGTTCGGGGCGAAAGCGCTGACCATCTGCACCGTGTCTGACCATATTCGTACCCACGAGCAGACCACTGCCGCGGAGCGTCAGACCACGTTCAACGACATGATTAAAATCGCGCTGGAATCGGTACTGCTGGGCGACCAGGAGTAAGCGTGGTATAGCCCGGTAGCGCTTTGTTTACCGGGCTTGAGTCAAATCTGTAGGCCGGATAAGGCGTAACCGCCATCCGGCTTTTTTTATCAGCGCACCGCGCCGGCAATCCATGCCGACAGTTCTTTCAGTTCCGCTTCTTGCTCCGGGAAATCGCCGACCAGCGCCTCACACTGCTGCTGCAAAACCTCAGCCCGATACTGACAGCCGACTAAGCGTGCCGCCAGCGCCTCCAGCGGCGCCGGATTCAGGCTATCGGTAAAGGCCTGCGCGCGGGTGATATGGCCTTTCTCAACGTCAAAATGCAGCTCGACGCCGCCCCAGGGGAAGCGCTCGTCCAGCAGGTGGGAAAAGGCGGGCGCCTGGCCGAAGTTCCATTCCCAGCTGCTCTGGCGAGCGAAAGTGTCGGCAAAGTTCGGCAGGTCCGGCGTGTTGTCCGGGGAGATCACCTCGGCGTCTACCCGTTCGCCGTAATGGCTGAAGAACGCCTCCTGGATCGCCTCGCAAACTTGCTGATGGGTAATGCCCGGCAGTAGCTCAACCAGATTCGCCACTCGCCCGCGCACCGAGGTAATGCCTTTAGCCTGCAGCTTTTTCTGGTCCGGGTTGAGGTAGTTGGCGAGACGGCTTAAATCGGCGTTGAGCAGCAGGGTGCCGTGGTGAAAACCGCGGTCCATGGTTTCACGATAGGCGGAGCCGGAGACTTTGCGGTCGCCGCTGTCGGTTTTGACCACCAGATCGTTGCGCCCGGAGGCGTCGGCGGTTACGCCGAGTGAATTGAGCGCCGCCAGCACAATAGCGGTGGAGACGGTTTTGTCGTACTCCGGTTTGCCAGCCATAAAGGTAAAGCAGGTATTGCCGAGGTCGTGGAACACCGCGCCGCCGCCGCTGCTGCGACGGGCCAGCCGCACATGATCTTCTTCCATTCGGCGGGTATTACACTCCTTCCACGGGTTCTGCGCGCGGCCGATGACCACGGTATCGGCATTGCGCCACAGGAACAGCACCCGCTGGGTGGCGGGCATCTGGCGGAAAATGCACTCCTCGACCGCCAGGTTGAACCACGGGTCGTAAGAGTCAGAAAGCAGGAGGCGCAGTGTGGACATTATAGATTTCCTTTCTTTTCATCGTCTTCATCCTCAACCGGCTTGTTGGCGGTGAGCAGGAAGGGCGATTGCTGCCAGCGGGTGCGTTTGCCCTGCAGCAGCGTGCGGGTCAGTACCACGCCGATGGCCAGGGACAGCAACAGCATCAGGCGTAAGATATTGGTGGTATTATCCACCTGCTTCGCCTCGGTCGCCAGAGTATGGGTATCGAGGGTCAGACGCAGATAGCCCAGCGGGCCATTTTTTCCCGGCACCGGTTCGACAATCTGCTGGTTGAAGTAGCCGCCGGCTTTCTTACCATCCAGCGCCAGCCGGTCGCGAACCTCGACGCTTTCGCCAGAGCGCGCCACCAGGTCGCCCTGTTCGTCATATACCCCGGCGTCAAGTACGCGGCTGTTGTGGGTGAGCTGCGTCAACAGCTGATGGATGCGCTTCTCGTCCGGCGTCTCGCTGCGCATTAGCGGCGCGAGATTCAGCACCACCTGCTGCGCCAGCGTGCGGGCCAGCTCTTCCATCTGCGGATTGCGTTGTTTCTGACTGTTCTGACTGAACCACGAGGCGCCCTGCATCAGCGCGACGAGCAGGGCGAGACAGATAAGGACAATGACCGCACGATGCAGCCGGAATTTCAGTTTTGCGCGAACCATATTCCACCTTTGAAAATTTGCAGCTTAATGTTGCCAGAAGCGCTGGTTACAAGGTAGCCTCATGCGTTATTTTCCTCGCCTGAATGAAGAGATGTGGAGCCGTAATGCCTAACAGTTTGACCTGGTGCGACCTGCCTGAAGACGTTTCCCTGTGGCCTGGGTTGCCGCTTTCCCTGAGCGGTGACGAGGTCATGCCGCTGGATTATCACGCCGGGCGCAGCGGTTGGCTGCTGTACGGACGTGGGCTGGATAAACGCCGTCTGACGGCGTGGCAGCGCGAGCTGGGCGCCGCGTTAGTGATCGTCGCCTCCTGGGTGGTCGAGGATTACCAGGTGATCCGCCTGGCGGGCTCGCTTACCCCGCGAGCGACGCGACTGGCGCATGAGGCGGGGCTGGACGTCGCGCCATTGGGTAAAATCCCCCATCTGCGCACCCCAGGGCTGCTGGTGATGGATATGGACTCCACGGCGATCCAAATTGAATGCATCGATGAGATCGCGAAACTGGCCGGCACCGGCGAGCTGGTGTCGGAAGTGACCGAGCGGGCGATGCGTGGCGAGCTGGACTTCACCGCCAGCCTGCGCCAGCGCGTGGCGACGCTAAAAGACGCCGATGCCAACATTCTGCTGCAGGTTCGCGACGCGCTACCGCTGATGCCGGGCCTGGCGCAGCTGGTGCTCAAGCTGGAAACGCTGGGCTGGAAGGTGGCGATCGCCTCCGGCGGCTTTACCTTCTTTGCGGAGTATCTGCGCGACAAACTGCATCTCGACGCGGTGTTCGCCAACGAACTGGAGATCCGCGACGGTAAGCTTACCGGCAACGTACTCGGCGATATCGTCGATGCCAAATACAAAGCCAATACGCTGCGCAAGCTGGCGGAAAAGTATGAGATCCCAACGGCGCAGACCGTGGCCATCGGCGATGGCGCCAACGACCTGCCGATGATTAAAGCTGCCGGGCTTGGCATCGCGTATCATGCGAAGCCTAAAGTGAATGAACAGGCGGAAGTGACTATCCGCCACGCTGACCTGATGGGGGTATTCTGTATTCTCTCGGGCAGCATGAACCAAAAGTAAGAGGTAAACGTGGCGAAAGCTCCAAAACGCGCATTTGTCTGTAATGAATGTGGTGCGGATTATCCGCGGTGGCAGGGGCAATGCAGCGCCTGCCATGCCTGGAATACCATCACCGAGATGCGCATCGCCGCGTCGCCGCAGGTGGCGAGAAACGAGCGTTTGTCAGGCTACGCCGGTAACGCCGGCGTCTCGAAGGTGCAGAAGCTGTCAGACATCAGCCTGGAAGCGCTGCCGCGTTTCTCCACCGGGTTTAAAGAGTTCGATCGCGTACTCGGCGGCGGCGTGGTGCCGGGCAGCGCGATCCTGATTGGCGGCAACCCCGGCGCGGGGAAATCGACCCTGCTGCTGCAGACTTTGTGCAAGCTGGCGGAAGGGATGAAAACGCTGTACGTCACCGGGGAGGAGTCCCTACAGCAGGTGGCGATGCGCGCCCATCGCCTTGGGCTGCCGACGGCGAACCTGAACATGCTCTCGGAAACCAGCATTGAGCAGATCTGTCAGATTGCCGATGAAGAAAAACCGCAGCTGATGGTGATCGACTCAATCCAGGTGATGCATATGGCCGACGTTCAGTCGTCGCCGGGCAGCGTCGCCCAGGTACGTGAAACGGCGGCCTACCTGACGCGCTTTGCCAAAACTCGCGGCGTGGCGATCGTTATGGTCGGCCACGTCACCAAAGACGGTTCGCTGGCCGGCCCGAAGGTGCTGGAGCATTGTATTGACTGCTCGGTGCTGCTGGACGGCGATGCCGACTCCCGCTTCCGCACTCTGCGCAGCCACAAAAACCGCTTTGGCGCGGTGAATGAGCTGGGCGTTTTCGCCATGACCGAGCAGGGGCTGCGCGAAGTGAGCAACCCGTCCGCTATCTTCCTCAGCCGGGGAGATGAAATCACCTCCGGCAGCTCGGTGATGGTGGTCTGGGAAGGGACCCGCCCGCTGCTGGTGGAGATCCAGGCGCTGGTGGATCACTCGATGATGTCCAACCCGCGCCGCGTGGCGGTGGGGCTGGAACAGAACCGTCTGGCGATCCTGCTGGCGGTGCTGCATCGCCACGGCGGCCTGCAGATGGCCGATCAGGATGTCTTCGTCAACGTGGTCGGCGGGGTGAAGGTCACGGAAACCAGCGCCGATCTGGCGCTGCTGCTGGCGATGGTCTCCAGCCTGCGCGATCGCCCGCTGCCGCAGGATCTGGTGGTCTTTGGCGAAGTGGGGCTGGCCGGCGAAATTCGCCCGGTGCCGAGCGGTCAGGAGCGTATCTCCGAAGCGGCGAAGCATGGCTTCCGCCGCGCCATCGTCCCGGCGGCCAATGTGCCGAAAAAAGTGCCGGAAGGCATGCAAATCTTTGGTGTGAAAAAGCTTTCAGACGCGCTAAGCGTTTTTGACGACTTATAATAAGTTAAAAGGAGATTAGCGATGTCGTCATTTGACTATTTAAAAAGCGCCATAAAGCAGAAAGGCTGTACCCTGCAGCAGGTGGCGGAAGCCAGCGGGATGACCAAGGGGTATCTCAGCCAGCTGTTGAACGCCAAAATCAAAAGCCCGAGCGCGCAGAAGCTTGAAGCGCTGCATCGCTTCCTCGGGCTGGAGTTTCCCCGCCGACAGAAAAGCGTCGGCGTGGTGTTTGGTAAATTTTACCCGCTGCATACCGGGCACATCTATTTGATTCAACGCGCCTGTAGCCAGGTCGATGAGCTGCATATCATCATGGGCTACGACGATACTCGCGACCGCGAGCTGTTTGAAGAGAGCGCCATGTCGCAGCAGCCAACGGTGCCTGACCGCCTGCGCTGGCTGCTACAGACCTTTAAATATCAGAAGAATATTCGCATCCATGCGTTCAATGAAGAGGGGATGGAGCCCTATCCGCACGGCTGGGATGTGTGGAGTCATGGGATCCGCGCTTTTATGAGCGAAAAAGGGATCGAGCCGAACCGGATCTATACCTCGGAAGAGGCCGATGCGCCGCAGTACCTTGAGCATCTGGGGATCGAGACGGTGCTTATCGATCCTAAGCGGACCTTTATGAATATTAGCGGCGGCCAGATCCGCGAGAACCCGTTCCGCTACTGGGAATATATTCCGACGGAAGTGAAACCGTTCTTTGTGCGGACGGTGGCGATCCTCGGCGGCGAGTCGAGCGGTAAATCAACGCTGGTCAATAAGCTCGCCAATATCTTCAATACTACCAGCGCCTGGGAATATGGCCGGGATTATGTCTTTTCGCATCTCGGCGGCGATGAGATGGCGCTCCAGTATTCTGATTACGATAAAATTGCCCTCGGGCATGCCCAGTATATTGATTTCGCAGTGAAATATGCCAACAAGGTGGCATTTATCGATACCGACTTCGTCAGTACTCAGGCGTTCTGTCTGAAGTACGAGGGGCGTGAGCACCCGTTCGTGCAGGCGCTGATTGATGAATACCGCTTTGACCTGGTGATCCTGCTGGAGAACAACACCCCGTGGGTGGCTGATGGGTTACGCAGTCTTGGGAGTTCGGTGGATCGTAAAGAGTTTCAGTCGCTGCTGGTGTCGCTGCTGAAAGAGAATGAGATCGAGTTCGTCCATGTTAAGGAGTCGGACTATGATACGCGCTTCCTGCGCTGCGTCGAGCTGGTGAAGCAGCTGATGGGGGAGCAGGGGTAGGTCCTCTGCGGGCTGATGCCCTCACCCCGGCCCTCTCCCGGTGGGAGAGGGAGCAAACCCTAAAAAAGGCAACTTGCGTTGCCTTTTTACTTTTACCTTGCCCTCACCCCGGCCCTCTCCCAGTGGGAGAGGGAGCAAACATTAAAAAAGGCAACTTGCGTTGCCTTTTTGCATTTTATTTTGAGATACGTTTGTACTTGATTCGCTTGGGCTCCAGCGCGTCGGCGCCGAGAGTGCGTTTCTTGTACTCTTCGTACTCGGTAAAGTTACCTTCGAAGAACTCCACCTTACCTTCATCCTGGTAATCCAGAATGTGGGTGGCAATACGGTCAAGGAACCAGCGGTCGTGCGAGATAACCATCGCGCAGCCCGGGAACTCCAGCAGGGCGTTTTCCAGCGCGCGCAGGGTTTCGATATCCAGGTCGTTGGTCGGTTCATCGAGCAGCAGGACGTTACCGCCGACCTGCAGCAGCTTCGCCAGGTGCAGACGACCGCGTTCACCGCCGGACAGCTCGCCAACGCGTTTACCCTGGTCGACGCCTTTGAAGTTAAAGCGGCCCACGTAGGCGCGGCTCGGCATTTCGGTGTTGCCGATCTTCATGATATCCAGGCCGCCGGACACTTCTTCCCACACGGTTTTGCTGTTGTCCATCGCGTCGCGGAACTGATCGACGGAAGCCAGCTTAACGGTTTCACCCAGGGTGATGGTGCCGGAATCTGGCTGTTCCTGGCCAGACATCATGCGGAAGAGGGTGGATTTACCCGCGCCGTTCGGACCGATGATGCCGACGATAGCGCCTTTCGGTACCGAGAAGCTCAGATCGTCGATCAGCACGCGGTCGCCGTAGGATTTGCGCAGATGGCTGACTTCCAGAACTTTATCGCCCAGACGCGGGCCTGGCGGAATGAACAGTTCGTTGGTCTCGTTACGTTTCTGGTATTCAACGTTGTTAAGCTCTTCAAAGCGCGCCAGACGGGCTTTGCCCTTAGACTGACGGCCTTTCGCGCCCTGGCGTACCCACTCGAGCTCTTTCTCGATGGATTTGCGGCGTGCGGCTTCCTGAGAAGCTTCCTGCGCCAGACGCTGATCTTTCTGCTCCAGCCAGGAGGAGTAGTTGCCTTCCCACGGAATACCTTCGCCGCGGTCAAGTTCGAGGATCCAGCCGGCGACGTTATCGAGGAAGTAACGGTCGTGGGTAATCGCCACCACGGTGCCTTCGAAGTCGTGCAGGAAGCGTTCCAGCCAGGCGACGGACTCGGCGTCGAGGTGGTTAGTCGGTTCGTCGAGCAGCAGCATATCCGGTTTTTCCAGCAGCAGGCGGCACAGCGCGACGCGGCGGCGTTCACCACCGGAAAGATTAGCGATTTTCGCATCCCAGTCCGGCAGGCGCAGGGCGTCGGCCGCGCGCTCCAGCTGCACGTTCAGGTTGTGGCCGTCGTGCGCCTGGATAATCTCTTCGAACTTGCCTTGCTGTGCGGCAAGCTTATCGAAGTCCGCATCCGGCTCGGCGTATTTGGCATAGACTTCGTCCAGACCCTTCAGCGCGTTAACCACTTCGGCGACCGCTTCTTCCACGGACTCGCGCACGGTGTGCTCCGGGTTGAGCTGCGGCTCCTGCGGCAGGTAGCCAATTTTAATGCCGGGCTGCGGACGCGCTTCACCTTCGATCTCGGTGTCGATACCGGCCATGATGCGCAGCAGGGTAGATTTACCGGCGCCGTTCAGACCGAGCACACCGATTTTCGCGCCAGGGAAAAAGCTGAGGGAGATATTTTTCAAAATATGACGTTTCGGCGGAACCACTTTGCCGACACGATGCATGGTATAAACGAATTGAGCCACGTTGGACTTCGCCTCTTTCTATTTTGATAGATAGTTCAAAGCCGAAGTGTAGCCTTTTTCGCGCGCTAATCCCAGCGAGGCGACAGGATTCACAGAAGCGTAAAAAAATGTTCAGGACATGGCGCGTTTAGCGTTGTCTGATTAGCATAAGTAAAGCCGCCTGCCGAACCGGCAGGGGCTTTTAAGCGGCACGATGCTGCGAAAATGCACCTGAAAGAGGAAGAGCTTGTGGAAAAAGCCAAAAAAATGGCGTGGCATCTTTTGGCTGCCAGCGTTGGTCTGTTGGCGTTGAGTCAGCTGGCGCATGCGGATTCACTGGATGAACAGCGCAGCCGCTACGCACAAATTAAGCAGGCGTGGGATAACCGGCAGATGGATGTGGTTGACCAGCTGATGCCCACGTTAAGCACCTATCCCCTGTATCCCTATTTGCAGTACCGGCAGATTACCGACGATCTGATGAACCAGCCGGCGCTGGTGGTGAAAAACTTTATTGACGCCAACCCGACGCTGCCCCCGGCGCGTTCATTACGTTCGCGTTTCGTGAATGAACTGGCCCGGCGCAGCGACTGGCGCGGCTTGCTGGCGTTTAGCCCCGATAAGCCGACCAGCACCGAGGCGCAGTGCAACTACTACTACGCCAAACTGAGCGTGGGTCAGTCGCAGGAGGCCTGGAGCGGAGCGAAAGCGCTCTGGCTGACGGGCAAGAACCAGCCCGGCGCCTGTGAACCGCTGTTCAGCGCCTGGCGCGACTCCGGCCAACAGGATCCGCTGGCCTATCTCGAACGGATCCGCCTGGCGATGAAGGCCGGCAATATTGGGTTGGTGAAATCGCTGGCCCAGCAGATGCCTGCCAACTACCAGAGCATCGCCAGCGCCGTGGTCGCCCTGGCTAACGATCCTAACAGCGTTCTGACCTTTGCCCGCACCACCGGGGCGACGGACTTTACCCGCCAGATGGCCGCCGTCGCTTTCGCCAGCGTCGCCCGTCAGGATGTGGAAAATGCCCGTTTGATGATCCCTTCGCTGGTGCAGGCCCAGCAGCTCAATGAGGATCAGACCCAGGAGCTACGCGATATTGTCGCCTGGCGCCTGATGGGGAACGATGTGACCGAAGAGCAGGCCATCTGGCGCGACGATGCGATTATGCGCTCGCAGTCCACGCCGCTGGTGGAGCGGCGGGTACGGATGGCGCTGGGGACGGGCGATCGCCATGGTCTGAATACCTGGCTGGCGCGCCTGCCGATGGAGGCGAAAGAGAAAGACGAATGGCGCTACTGGCAGGCGGATCTGTTGCTGGAGCGCGGCAGGGACGAGGAGGCGCAGGCGATCCTCCGGTCGTTGATGCAGCAGCGGGGTTTCTACCCGATGGTCGCTGCGCAGCGTCTCGGCGAGGAGTATACCCTCCGCATTGATAAAGCGATTGGCACGCTCGATCCGGCGCTGGCCTCCGGTCCGGAGATGGCCCGGGTGCGCGAGCTGATGTACTGGAATATGGATAACACCGCGCGCACTGAATGGGCGAACCTGGTCACCAGCCGTAGTAAATCCCAGCAGGCGCAGCTGGCGCGTTACGCTTTTGATCAACACTGGTGGGATCTGAGCGTACAGGCGACGATCGCCGGCAAACTGTGGGATCAGCTGGAGGAGCGCTTCCCGCTGGCCTATAACGATCTGTTTGCCCGCTATATCAGCGGTAAAGATATTCCGCAGAGCTACGCGATGGCGATTGCCCGCCAGGAGAGCGCCTGGAACCCGAAAGTGCGCTCGCCGGTCGGCGCCAGCGGGCTGATGCAGATTATGCCGGGCACCGCGACGCATACCGTCAGCATGTTCAGCATTCCCGGCTACAGCGGCCCGTCGCAGCTGTTGGATCCGGAAACCAACATCAACATCGGCACCAGCTATCTGCAGTACGTTTACCAGCAGTTCGGTAATAACCGCATCTACGCCTCGGCGGCCTATAACGCCGGGCCGGGTCGGGTACGCACCTGGCAGGGGAACAGCGCCGGACGGATCGACGCCGTGGCGTTTGTCGAGAGTATTCCGTTCTCGGAAACACGCGGCTACGTGAAGAATGTCCTCTCCTATGACGCCTACTATCGCTACTTTATGGGTCAGCAGGATAAGCTCTTCAGCGATGCGGAGTGGCGGCAGCGTTACTGATCGCCGGGAAGTATGTTATGCTTTGTACTCGTTGAAGAGTACATTCGACGGGCAGCGTAAGCTGCCCGTCTCAATATGGTGGCGCGATATGACCCAACAATCTCCCTATTCCGCGGCCGTTGCCGAACAACGTCATCAGGAGTGGCTGCGCTTTGTGGCGCTGCTACAGCAGGCCTATGCGCAGGATCTGCATCTACCGTTGCTGCAGCTCATGCTGACCCCTGATGAGCGTGAAGCGCTGGGGACTCGGGTGCGCATTATCGAAGAGCTGCTGCGCGGTGAGATGAGCCAGCGCGAGCTGAAAAATGAGCTCGGTGCCGGCATTGCGACCATTACCCGCGGGTCCAACAGCCTGAAGTCGGCGCCGGTTGAGCTGCGCCAGTGGCTGGAGCAGACGCTATTGGCTAGCGATAAATAGCGTTGTGGAACGGGCTTAACGCCAGCACGACCGCCTGATGGTAAACGCTGCTGCGGGTTAATTTGCCGCCGGTGAAAACCCCAATCGCTCCCTCTTTACGACCAATCTGATCGATGCCGGTATACTGCGACATGACCGGCCCGAGGGCTTCGCCAGCGCGAACCTGCTCAAGAATAACGTCAGGCAACGGCAGCGTGGCTGAGCGCGCTTCTCCGCGCTGGCTGGCGCTTTCGATGACCACCCAGCTAAAGGTACTGTCATCGTCAATTCCGGCTTCGATGGCGACCCAGAAATCGGCATGGGGCTGGGCAAGGCGCGCATTGGCGACGCGATTTCGTGCGCCAGCGCGCGTTTCCTCGCTGCCGAAGGGCTGTTCCGGCACGCCGCTCTCGACGGAGACGGACTCAATGTGGCAGGATCCTTCGCCGAAAATCTCGTCAAAAGCCTGCAGAATTGCCTGAATTTTGGCGGGATTAGTGGTCGCTGAGACAACATGGTGCATAATCAAAACAACTCAGAATAAACTAACGTCATCGCAGTATACTCTAAATCACCCCCAGGGCAGTCGGTAATGCCCGCAAGCGGTCGATAACGAGTTCAGAACGGAAAAAAAGCATGTTACAGGTATACCTTGTTCGCCACGGTGAAACGCAGTGGAACGCCGAGCGACGTATTCAGGGTCAGTCCGACAGCCCGCTGACCGCACACGGTGAGCGCCAGGCCTGGCAGGTTGGCGAGCGCGCCAGAACGCTGGGGATCACCCATATCATTACCAGCGATCTGGGGCGAACCCGTCGCACAGCAGAGATTATCGCCGAAGCCTGCGGCTGCAGCGTGATCGCTGATGCGCGCCTGCGCGAGCTGGATATGGGAGTGCTGGAGAAGCGCCATATTGACTCGCTCAGCGAAGAAGAAGAGGGCTGGCGCCGCCAGTTGGTCAACGGCACGCCGGATGGTCGCATTCCGCAGGGCGAATCGATGCAGGAGCTTAGCGAACGTATGCATGCGGCGCTGGCCGCCTGTCTGGAATTACCGGCCGGTAGTCGACCGCTGCTGGTGAGTCATGGTATCGCGCTGGGCTGCCTGGTGAGTACGATTTTAGGGCTGCCGGCATACGCAGAGCGTCGTCTGCGCCTGCGCAACTGCTCGATCTCGCGCGTCGATTAT
The DNA here is from genome assembly GCF_040065235.1 of Klebsiella sp. GB_Kp047. Lineage (NCBI taxonomy): Bacteria > Pseudomonadati > Pseudomonadota > Gammaproteobacteria > Enterobacterales > Enterobacteriaceae > Klebsiella > Klebsiella sp. GB_Kp047. The sequence continues at coordinate 24,909 of NZ_JBEAJG010000033.1, forward strand.
CAGCAAAGCCCGTGGCTGGCTTCCGGCTGGGTGGTGGAAACGGCGGGCGACGTCTCGCATCTTGACGCCCCCGCGATGGACGAGCTGCAGCGTTAACGGCGGATCGGGATCAGATACTCGCAGCGCAACTGAATCGGCGTGGCCTGATCCCGGCTTTCATCTTCAGGATAGAAGCGTTCAATATCCAGCCCCTTGCGACGCGTCAGGTTCAGCATCGGCATGCAGGTGCCGTAGACCGTCAGGATGAATTCCTGCAGGCCGGTACCCAGCCCTTCATACGTAAACATGACATACTCGCCGCCCTCCAGCGTCACCGGATGGGCGTTCTGCAGGTGGCCGTTAGCCATCTCCGGCGTCAGCGCGGTGGTATAGAACACTTCCTGCTCATCGTCTTTCTCCAGGCTCGGACGCGGTTCATGCAGCCCGTAGAGCACCGGGGGGATCGACGGCGAGTTGCCGAGGAAATCTCGCCAGAACTGGACCCGCATCTGGTTGCGGAAGTCGGAGATTTCCTCCAGCTTACAGGTATAGCTCTGAGTCACACCGAGCAGTTGAGTCGTGGGTAGGGCGACAAATTCATGTTTCGGCAGGGTAAACTCGCCAAGACGTAGCGGCGGACGCATACCGAACGAGCTCCAGTCCGGCGAGCGGCGGTAGAGAGCCGGCGTCAGCGAGAATTGCTTCTTGAACGCCCGGGTGAAGGTCTGCTGGGAGTCGAAACGGTACTGCAGCGCAATATCAAGGATTGGACGGGCGGTAAGGCGTAATGCGACAGCTGATTTCGACAACCGGCGCGCGCGAATATAGGCACCGATAGCGTGGCCGGTGACATCCTTAAACATTCGCTGCAGATGCCACTTGGAATAACCTGCCTTCGCCGCCACATTGTCCAGAGAAAGCGGCTGATCCAGGTGACCTTCCAGCCAGCTAAGGAGATCGCGAATAATCCCTGCTTGATCCATAAAATGTCCCCATCCTTAAACACAGGTGCCTGATATTAAAGTAGCGGATAATAGCATTTTTTGATGTTTTAGCATTCAGTGTTTTTTTTGCTTTTAAATGCGGTAGGTCAGTGGATCTGAACGATAATTTTGTAAAGCTGTGATCTATAAACCTTTTCTGCTAAGTCCGTGATAATCACTTAGCTATATTTTTTAATAATGGTAACAATATGAAATACAAGAAGTTTGCGATGGGCCTGCTGTTGCTGGCCTGCTGTCAGATTGCTCAGGCGGAGCAGATTGGTTCCGTGGATACGGTCTTCAAATGGTTAGGACCGGATCACAAAATTGTCGTCGAAGCCTTTGACGATCCGGATGTCCAGAACGTGACCTGCTATATCAGCCGGGCGAAGACCGGCGGGATCAAAGGCGGGCTGGGTCTGGCGGAGGATACCTCCGACGCGGCCATCTCCTGCCAGCAGGTCGGGCCGATTGAGCTGACGGACAAAATCAAAAATGGCAAAAGCCAGGGTGACGTGGTGTTCCAGAAGCGCACCTCGCTGGTGTTTAAAAAGCTACAGGTCGTTCGCTTCTATGATGCGAAACGCAATGCGCTGGTCTACCTGACCTATTCGGATAAAGTAGTTGATGGTTCGCCGAAGAACGCCATCAGCGCCGTGCCGATTATGCCCTGGAATAAATAAACGGGAGCGCGCATGCAGCAGCCATGGATTTGGTTAGTTGAGGATGAACAGAGTATCGCCGATACCCTGGTTTATATGCTCCAGCAGGAGGGCTTCCAGGTCACCGTCTTCGACCGCGGGTTGCCCGCGCTGGAGGCGGCGGCGCATCAGGCGCCCGATGTCGCCATCCTCGACGTTGGCTTGCCGGATATCAGCGGCTTCGAGCTCTGTCGGCGCCTGCTGACACGTTATCCGGCGCTACCGGTGCTGTTTCTCACGGCGCGGAGCGATGAGGTCGATAAGCTGCTGGGGCTGGAAATCGGCGCTGACGATTACATCGCCAAGCCGTTTTCGCCGCGCGAAGTTTGCGCGCGGGTGCGCAGCGTGCTGCGACGGCTGCAAAAATTTGCCGCGCCTTCGTCGGTAGTTCGCGTCGGCGAGTTTGTGCTTGACGAGCAGGCGGCGTCGATAAGCTGGTTCGGCCAGCGCCTGAACCTGACGCGCTATGAATTTCTGCTGTTGAAAACTTTGCTTCACGCGCCCGGTCGCGTTTTCTCCCGTCAGCAGCTGATGGAGCGGGTATGGAGCGATGCCTGGGAAAGCCTCGACCGCACCGTCGACACCCACATCAAAACCCTGCGCGCTAAACTGCGGGCCGTGAATCCTGATTTGTCGCCAATCAATACCCATCGCGGGATGGGTTACAGCCTGGGGCGCTGCTGATGCGCATCGGCATGCGCCTGCTGCTGGGCTATTTTCTTATCGTCGCGATCGCCGCTTGGTTTGTACTGTCGATCTTTGTCCAGGAAGTGAAGCCGGGCGTGCGCCGGGCGACGGAGGGGACCCTCAACGATACCGCCACCCTGCTGGCGGCGCTGGCGCGTGAGGACCTGCTGGCGGCAAACCCGCAGCAGGGCAGGCTGGCGCAGGCCTTTCAACAGCTCAACCAGCAGCGGCTAAACGCCAACATTGGCGGAATTAAAAAGGTGCGTAATGAGTACCGCGTCTATCTGACCGATGCCCGGGGCAAGGTCGTGTTTGACTCCAGTGGAGAGGCGACAGGGCAGGACTATTCACGCTGGAACGACGTCTGGCTCACCCTGCGCGGGCAGTATGGCGCGCGCAGTTCGCGCAGCGATCCGCATGATGAAGCCAGCTCGGTGATGTATATCGCCGCGCCGGTGATGGATAAGGGGCGGATTATCGGCGTGCTGAGCGTCGGTAAACCCAACCTGGCGATGACGCCGGTCATTAAGCGCAGCGAGCGGCGGATCCTCTGGGCCGGCGGCGCCCTGCTGGGCATTGCGCTGTTGATCGGCTGCGGCGTCGTCTGGTGGATCAATTTCTCTATCGGTAAGCTGGTGCGCTATGCGGACTCCGTGACCGCTGACCGCCCGCTGCCGTTGCCGGAGGTCGGCAGCAGCGAACTGCGTAAGCTGGCCCAGGCGCTGGAGAGCATGCGGGTGAAGCTCGAAGGCAAAAACGCCATCGAAAACTATGTCTATGACCTGACGCACGAGCTGAAAAGTCCGCTGGCGGCTATTCGCGGTGCGGCGGAGATTCTGCGCGAAGGGCCGCCGCCTGCGGTGGCGGCGCGGTTTACTGAGAATATCCTTGCGCAGAACACCCGCATGCAGCTGCTGGTGGAGCGGTTACTCCAGCAGGCGCGACTGGAAAGCCGGCTGGAGATAAAGCTACAGCCGGTGTCGATAGATGCGCTATACCAACGCCTGGCGGAGGAGCGCGACATCGCCCTGGCGGCGAAAGCCATTACTCTGCGCTGGCAGGCGAGTGGGATGCTGGTCAATGGCGATGGCGAACTGCTGGCCCAGGCGCTGGGTAATCTGCTCGACAACGCGATTGATTTTACCCCCCAGGGCGGCGAGATCGCCCTGGGGGTAGAGAAACGAAATGCAGAGGTGCAACTGAGCGTAACGGATAACGGATGCGGTATTCCGGACTATGCCCTGACGCGGATCTTTGAGCGGTTCTACTCGCTACCGCGTGAAGACGGCCACAAGAGCAGCGGCCTTGGGCTGGCCTTCGTTCGTGAAGTGGCGCGCCTGCATCATGGCGATATCCGTCTGCGCAATCGGCCCGAAGGCGGCGTGGTCGCTACGCTGAGACTTCACCGTCCCTTCACATAGCTTCAAATTCTCCCCACACAGCCGCCCTATGGTGAGGCCATCACGATAGGGAGAAAGCTATGTTGAAATCACCGTTATTCTGGAAAATCACCACGCTAATAGGCTGTATTGTGCTGTTATCTCTACCTTTAATGATGGTCAGGGAGCTCATCAATGAGCGGGCTGATTATCGCAGCGAGGTAGTGGACGCCATTGAGCAGAGCACCAGCGGTTCGCAAAAACTCGCCGGGCCGCTGATCGCTATTCCGGTAACCGAGACGCTGACCCGCAGGGAGAACCAAAAAGAGGTCGCCTATCAGCGTAGCTGGGTGTACTACTGGCTGCCGGAGTCGCTGGCGGTCACCGGCAAACAGACCGTGGAGTCGAGAAGGGTGGGCATCTACAGCGGGCAGGTATGGCATAACGCCCTGCAGATTAAGGCCACCTTCGATCCGCTGCGTCTGGCGTCGCTGCGAAAAACGCATATCACCCTGGGCCTGCCGCGGCTGGTGGTGAGCGTTGGCGATGCCCGCGGCATTGGCGCCATCCATGCCCCGGAGGTCAATGGTAACGTATTAAGCGTGGAGCCGGGGCTGGGGATCAGCGGCGATGGGGCGGGCATCCATATGCCGATGCCTGCGCTAGCGGAGGACAACAAACCGCTTGAGATTGCTTTTTCGCTCGATCTGAACGGAACGGGCGCATTTTCACTAGCGCCGCTCGGGCGCAACAGCGAGCTGCAGCTGACCAGTAACTGGCCGCATCCCGGCTTTCTCGGCAGCTTCCTGCCAACGAAACGCGAAGTGAATGCTGCCGGCTATCGCGCCCACTGGCAAAGCAGCTGGTTCGCCAATGATATGGGCAGCTATTTCAAGGATGATATGGAGATCCCGTGGTCGCGCTTACCGGCGTTCAGTGCCGATGTCATGTCGCTTGCCGACCAGTACCAGCTAACCGATCGGGCGACAAAATATGCCATCCTGTTAATCGGGCTGACGTTTATGGCCTTTTTCGCTTTCGAGAGCCTGACCCATCGACCCCTGCATCCGATGCAATATTTGCTGGTGGGCTTATCGCTGGTGCTGTTTTACCTGGTGCTGCTGGCGCTTTCGGAGCACATTGGATTTACCGCCGCCTGGCTGGCCGCCAGTCTGTGCGGCGCGGTAATGAATGGGATCTACCTCCAGGCGGTGCTCAGGGGATGGCGTAACAGCCTGCTGTTTGTCGCCGCGCTGTTGCTGCTGGATGGGGTGATGTGGTTTCTGCTGCACTCCGAGGACAGCGCGCTGCTGTTGGGGACCGGTGTGCTGGCGCTGGCGCTGAGCATTCTGATGTTTTTGACCCGGCGAGTGGACTGGTATGCGTTATCGTTACCGAAAGGCAGTGCGCCTCCGCCGCCGTCTGCTGATGACGACAAACTGCGCCTGTGGAAAGAGTGACGGCATAAAAAAACGGCGCCCTCGGGCGCCGTTTTCACATCATAGCTGCGGAATAACTCGCATTATTCCTGCAGATCGCCACAGAAACGGTAACCTTCACCGTGAATGGTAGCGATGATTTCCGGAGTATCCGGAGTGGATTCGAAGTGTTTACGAATCCGACGAATGGTCACGTCAACGGTACGGTCATGCGGCTTCAGCTCGCGACCGGTCATTTTCTTCAGCAGCTCGGCACGAGACTGAATTTTGCCCGGGTTTTCGCAGAAGTGCAGCATCGCGCGGAATTCACTGCGCGGCAGCTTGTACTGTTCGCCGTTCGGGCTAACCAGGGAACGGCTGTTGATATCGAGTTCCCAGCCGTTGAACTTGTAGCTTTCCACGCTGCGACGCTCTTCGCTCACGGTACCGAGGTTCATGGTACGGGAGAGCAGGTTGCGCGCGCGGATAGTCAGTTCACGCGGGTTAAACGGTTTAGTGATATAGTCGTCAGCGCCGATTTCGAGGCCAAGGATCTTATCCACTTCGTTGTCGCGGCCGGTTAAGAACATCAGCGCGACGTCGGCCTGCTCGCGCAGCTCGCGCGCCAGCAGAAGACCATTTTTACCCGGCAGGTTGATATCCATGATCACCAGGTTGATATCATTTTCAGACAGGATCTGATGCATTTCCGCGCCATCGGTCGCTTCGAATACATCGTAACCTTCTGCTTCGAAAATACTTTTTAACGTGTTGCGTGTTACCAACTCGTCTTCAACGATAAGAATGTGCGGGGTCTGCATGTTTGCTACCTAAATTGCCAACTAAATCGAAACAGGAAGTACCAAAGTCCCTGACCTGCCTGGTGCATGTCGCAAATTAACATGCGCGGCGTAACATGACTAAAGTACGTAATTGCGTTCTTGATGCACTTTCCATCAACGTCAACAACATCATTAGCTTGGTCGTGGGTACTTTCCCTCTGGACCCGACGGTGTCAAAAACGGCTGACATCCTAACCATTTTAACAGCAACATAACAGGCTAAGAGAGGCCGAACACCCAATAAAACTACGCTTCGTTGACATATATCAAGTTCAATTGTAGCACGTTAACAGTCTTGTGAAATCATTGCATCGCCATGCTCTTTATAGTCACAATCTTTACCCGGCTCAACTAGTTGCGTGGATAAATTAATAAATACAGTGAATCCAATGTCTGGAACGATGCGTCAGATGAAATTTCATTGCCCATCATATGGATAAATGGGTTCTGTTAACATACTCCTTGTCATGGCCTCCTGAGAACAGTTTAGATTTTTTTATGGGTAAGAAAACGCAATTTTAGTGATTTTTGTTGCAAATTTGTAAATTTTCACCGCGTAAAATGGGGGGCTCCGCGCCTCAGACAACGCCTGAGAGAGAGAATGAAACCGCAATGCGTTTAACGATTATTTTGGTCGGTCCTGCCCGGGCCGAGAACGTCGGTGCCGCCGCCAGGGCGATGAAAACTATGGGATTTCGCGATCTGCGGATCGTGGACAGTGAAGCCCATCTGGCGCCGGCGGCACGCTGGGTGGCGCACGGCTCAGGCGACATCCTCGATGGCATCACCACCTATTCCACCCTTGCTGAGGCGCTGCACGACGTCGATTTTACCGTCGCCACCACCGCCCGCAGTCGCGCGCGGTTTCACTATTACGCCACGCCGCAGCAGTTGTTGCCGCTGCTGGAGGAGAAGGCGAACTGGATGACCCATACCGCGCTGGTATTTGGCCGTGAAGACGCCGGATTGACCAATGAGGAGCTGGCCCTGGCCGATGTGCTGACCGGCGTGCCGATGGTCGCGGATTATCCGTCGCTGAACCTCGGTCAGTCGGTGATGGTTTACTGCTATCAATTAGCATCGCTTATGCAACAATCGGCTCCCGCCGCTGCCGCGGCAGACCATCATCAGCTGCAGGCGTTGCGCCTCCGCACCATGGCCTTGCTTTCGCGTCTGGGCGTGGAGGACGATGCCAAACTGGCCGACTGGCTGTCGCAACGATTGGGGCTGCTGCAGCAGCGAGACACGGCAATGTTGCATCGTTTGCTGCATGATATTGAAAAAAACCTACCAGAATAAAGTTCTGTCATATTTTTTATTTATGGTTGCATGTACTGTTTTTACGGGAGGTGTTCCGCCAATCTGGGTGTTTTTTCTTGTCGGGGTGGCGCAATACGTAAGCCGGCTGAAATGGGGTTAATTGAGAAATTCATTGACTTAAGACGGCAGATACTTTAACCAATATAGGCAGGACACACAGACAGATAAAAATACAGAGTACACAACATCCATGAATCGCATCGGCATGATTACCACCATTATCACCACCACCATTACCACAGGTAACGGTGCGGGCTGACGCGTACAGGAAACACAGAAAAAAGCCCGCACCTGAACAGTGCGGGCTTTTTTTTTGACAAGAGATCAAGGGGTAAGAACCATGCGAGTGTTGAAGTTCGGCGGTACATCAGTGGCAAATGCGGAACGGTTTCTGCGGGTTGCCGATATTCTGGAGAGTAATGCCAGGCAGGGGCAGGTAGCGACCGTCCTGTCTGCCCCGGCGAAGATCACTAACCATCTGGTAGCGATGATTGAAAAGACCATTGGCGGCCAGGATGCCCTCCCCAATATTGCCGACGCTGAACGCATTTTTGCCGAACTTCTTCAGGGCCTTGCCGACGCCCAGCCCGCTTTCCCGCTCGCCCAGTTGAAAGCCTTTGTTGAGCAGGAGTTTGCTCAGATTAAGCATGTCCTGCACGGTATTAGCCTGCTGGGTCAGTGCCCGGATAGCGTCAATGCCGCGCTGATCTGCCGAGGCGAAAAGCTCTCCATCGCCATCATGGCGGGTCTGCTGGAAGCCCGTGGTCATAAAGTCAGTGTCATTAACCCGGTGGAAAAACTGCTTGCCGTTGGTCACTACATGGAGTCCACGGTCGATATCGCCGAATCCACCCGCCGCATCGCCGCCAGCCAGATCCCGGCAGACCATATGATCCTGATGGCCGGGTTTACCGCTGGCAATGAGAAGGGGGAGCTGGTGGTGCTGGGGCGCAACGGCTCCGACTATTCGGCTGCGGTGCTGGCCGCCTGCCTGCGCGCCGATTGCTGCGAAATCTGGACCGATGTCGACGGAGTGTACACTTGCGACCCGCGCCAGGTGCCGGATGCGCGTCTGCTGAAATCGATGTCTTATCAGGAGGCGATGGAGCTCTCCTATTTTGGCGCGAAAGTGCTGCACCCGCGCACCATCGCCCCTATCGCCCAATTCCAAATCCCATGTCTGATTAAAAATACTGGCAACCCGCAGGCGCCGGGAACGCTCATCGGCGCCAGCCGCGACGAGGACGATCTGCCGGTTAAAGGCATCTCTAACCTCAACAACATGGCGATGTTCAACGTTTCCGGGCCGGGGATGAAAGGCATGGTCGGCATGGCCGCCCGCGTCTTCGCCACCATGTCCCGCGCCGGCATCTCGGTAGTGCTGATCACCCAATCCTCCTCCGAGTACAGCATCAGTTTCTGCGTGCCGCAGAGCGACTGCGCGCGAGCCAAACGGGCGATGGAAGATGAGTTTTACCTCGAGCTGAAAGAGGGACTGCTGGAGCCGCTGGCCATTATGGAGCGTCTGGCTATTATCTCGGTGGTGGGCGACGGGATGCGCACCCTGCGCGGTATCTCGGCAAAGTTTTTTGCCGCGCTGGCCCGCGCCAATATCAATATCGTGGCGATTGCTCAGGGCTCCTCCGAGCGCTCCATTTCGGTGGTGGTTAGCAATGACGATGCTACCACCGGCGTGCGCGTGACCCATCAGATGCTGTTCAACACCGATCAGGTGATCGAAGTGTTCGTCATCGGCGTCGGCGGCGTCGGCGGCGCGCTGCTGGAGCAGATCAAACGCCAGCAGGGTTGGCTGAAGAGCAAACATATCGATCTGCGCGTTTGCGGCGTGGCCAACTCTCAGGCGCTGCTGACCAGCGTGCATGGTCTGAATCTGGAAAACTGGAGTGAAGCGCTGGCGGAGGCGAAAGAACCCTTTAATCTCGGTCGCCTGATCCGCCTGGTAAAAGAGTACCACCTGCTGAATCCGGTGATCGTCGACTGTACCTCCAGCCAGGCGGTCGCCGATCAGTACGCCGACTTCCTGCGCGAAGGTTTCCATGTGGTCACGCCGAATAAAAAGGCCAATACCTCTTCACTGGATTACTATCATCAGCTGCGCCACGCGGCGAGCAGCTCGCGCCGCAAGTTCCTCTATGACACGAACGTTGGCGCTGGCCTGCCGGTGATTGAGAACCTGCAGAACCTGCTCAACGCCGGCGATGAACTGCGCCATTTCTCCGGGATCCTTTCCGGCTCCCTGTCGTTTATCTTCGGCAAGCTGGATGAGGGGGGGAGTTTCTCGGCGGCGACGGCAATGGCCCGTGAGATGGGGTATACCGAGCCGGATCCGCGCGACGATTTATCCGGGGTGGACGTCGCGCGTAAGCTGCTGATTCTGGCCCGTGAGACCGGACGTGAACTGGAGCTGTCGGACATTATCGTCGAGTCGGCGCTGCCGGCGGACTTCGACGCCAGCGGTGATGTCGAGACCTTTATGGCTCGCCTGCCGTCGCTGGATGATGAGTTCGCCTCGCGGATTGCTAAGGCGCGCGATGAAGGTAAAGTCTTGCGCTATGTCGGTAATATCGAAGAGGATGGTACCTGCCGGGTGAAAATTGCCGCCGTTGACGGTAACGATCCGCTGTACAAAGTCAAAAATGGCGAGAACGCGCTGGCCTTTTACAGCCACTATTATCAGCCATTGCCGCTGGTGCTGCGCGGCTATGGTGCCGGGAACGACGTCACGGCGGCCGGCGTATTCGCCGACCTGCTGCGCACCCTTTCCTGGAAGTTAGGAGTTTAAGATGGTCAAAGTATATGCCCCGGCTTCCAGTGCCAATATGAGCGTCGGGTTTGATGTGTTGGGCGCGGCGGTCACGCCGGTCGATGGCACGCTGCTTGGCGACAACGTCACTGTCGAAGCGGCGGAGCAATTCAGCCTGCAGAATCTGGGACGCTTCGCCAGCAAACTGCCGACGGCGCCGCAGGAGAACATTGTTTACCAGTGCTGGGAAAGCTTTTGCCGGGAGATCGGTAAGACGGTGCCGGTGGCGATGACGCTGGAAAAAAACATGCCGATTGGTTCCGGGCTGGGTTCCAGCGCCTGCTCGGTGGTCGCCGCGCTGGTGGCGATGAACGAGTTTTGCGGTAAGCCGCTGAACGAGACGCGCATGCTGGCGCTGATGGGGGAGATGGAAGGGCGTATCTCCGGCAGCATTCACTACGACAACGTGGCGCCGTGCTATCTTGGCGGCATGCAGTTGATGATCGAAGAGAATGGGATTATCAGCCAGCAGGTGCCCGGGTTTGATGAGTGGCTGTGGGTGCTGGCCTATCCGGGGATTAAAGTCTCCACCGCCGAAGCGCGGGCGATTCTGCCGGCGCAGTACCGCCGTCAGGATTGTATCGCCCATGGTCGCCACCTCGCGGGCTTTATTCATGCCTGCTACACCCGCCAGCCGCAGCTGGCGGCAAAATTGATGAAAGATGTGATTGCCGAACCGTACCGAACCAAACTGCTGCCGGGCTTTAGCGAAGCGCGTCAGGCGGCCATGGAGATGGGCGCCCAGGCTTGCGGCATCTCCGGCTCTGGCCCAACGCTATTCGCGTTGTGCGATAAGCCGGACACCGCACAGCGCGTCGCCGACTGGCTTGGCGCGCACTATCTACAGAATCAGGAAGGCTTTGTTCATATTTGCCGGCTGGATACGGCGGGCGCACGCGTAGTGGGATAACCAATGAAACTGTATAACTTAAAAGATCACAATGAGCAGGTCAGCTTTGCGCAGGCCGTTACCCAGGGACTTGGCAAGCATCAGGGCCTGTTCTTTCCGCACGATCTGCCGGAATTCAGCCTGACTGAAATCGACGATATGCTGGCGCAGGACTTTGTCACCCGCAGCGCCAAAATTTTATCCGCCTTTATCGGCGATGAGATCCCGCAGGATGTCCTGCAGCAGCGGGTCCGCGCGGCGTTTGCGTTTCCGGCGCCGGTGAGCAAGGTTCAGGAGGATGTCGGCTGTCTGGAACTGTTCCATGGCCCCACGCTGGCGTTCAAGGATTTCGGCGGCCGCTTTATGGCGCAGATGCTGACCCACATTGCGGGCGACAAGCCGGTCACCATCCTCACGGCGACCTCTGGCGATACTGGTGCGGCGGTGGCGCATGCTTTCTATGGTCTGCCGAACGTTAAGGTGGTGATCCTCTATCCGCGCGGCAAGATCAGCCCGCTGCAGGAGAAGCTGTTCTGTACTCTCGGCGGCAACATCGAAACCGTGGCGATTGACGGCGACTTCGACGCCTGCCAGGCGCTGGTGAAGCAGGCGTTTGACGATGAAGAACTGAAGGCGACGCTGGGGCTGAACTCGGCTAACTCCATTAACATCAGCCGCCTGCTGGCGCAGATCTGCTACTACTTCGAAGCGGCGGCGCAGCTGCCGCAGGAAGCCCGCAATCAGCTGGTGATTTCTGTGCCGAGCGGCAACTTCGGCGATCTGACCGCCGGTCTGCTGGCGAAGTCGCTGGGTCTGCCGATCAAACGCTTTATCGCTGCCACCAACGCCAACGACACTGTTCCGCGCTATCTGCAGGGCGGCGAGTGGGCGCCAAAAGCCACCCAGGCGACGCTGTCCAACGCCATGGACGTCAGCCAGCCGAACAACTGGCCGCGTGTCGAAGAGCTGTTCCGCCGTAAAATCTGGCGTCTCAGCGAGCTGGGCTATGCCGCGGTCGATGATGAGACCACCAAAGCGGCAATGCGCGAGCTGAAGGCCATCGGCTACATCTCTGAGCCGCACGCGGCGATTGCCTGGCGCGCGCTGCGCGATCAGCTGCAGCCGGGAGAGTACGGTCTGTTCCTCGGCACCGCCCATCCGGCGAAGTTCAAAGAGAGCGTGGAGGAGATCCTGCAGGAGACCCTGCCGCTGCCGAAAGAGCTGGCCGACCGCGCCGACCTGCCGCTGCTGTCTCACAACCTGCCGGCGGATTTCGCCGCGCTGCGTAAGCTGATGATGGGCTAAATCCTTACCGTCCCCCTGTCGCGTCGAACGCCGCAGGGGGACGCTTACTTACTGCTCGTGGCGTTTAAACACCAGTTCGCCTTTCTCCGATGCCTCCGCATCAAAGAAATAGCCTTCGCTATTAAAGGATTTCAGCTGCTCCGGCTGGGTTAAGCGATTTTCAATAATGTAGCGGCTCATCAGGCCACGGGCTTTCTTGGCATAGAAGCTGATCACTTTGAATTTGCCGTTCTTCTCATCGAGGAAGACCGGCTTGATCAGCTGGCCCTGCAATTTTTGCGTTTTCACCGATTTAAAATACTCATCGGAAGCCAGGTTGATGACGATATCGTCGCCCTGAGCCTGCAGCGCCTGATTCAGCTTCTCGGTAATGGTATCGCCCCAGAACTGGTACAGATCTTTACCGCGCGGGTTTTCCAGACGGATCCCCATCTCCAGGCGGTAGGGCTGCATCAGGTCCAGCGGGCGCAGCACGCCATACAGGCCGGAGAGCATGCGCAGGTGTCGCTGGGCGAAGTCAAAGTCGTCCTCAGTGAGCGTCTCTGCCTGCAGGCCGGTGTAGACATCGCCCTTAAAGGCGAGGATCGCCTGGCGGGCATTTTGCGGCGTAAAGTCAGGGTGCCAGTCGTGGAAACGGGTGGCGTTCAGATCCGCCAGCTTGTCGCTGATGCTCATCAGCTTGCCGATTTGCGGCGCGGTCAGCTGACGGGCGATGCTGATAAGCTCTTGAGAATACTCGAGGAGTTCGGGCTGGGTATAGCGAGTCGTTGCCAGCGGGCTTTGATAATCGAGCGTTTTAGCAGGTGAAATCAGAATCAGCATATCCAGTCCTTGCAGGTAATTTCGACGAATTTTAACAAAAAAAGTGCATGGTGGGATCGATAGCTGCGATTGCCGCGTTATTCGCGCGGCAGTTCATTCCACGCGCCCGGGGCCAGCTGCTGGTGAATCTCGGGATAGCGCGATGCATCAAAAGTGGGCTGGATGCCCAGCTGGCGCTGACGCAGATAATCACTGGCGATAATTCGCACCGTCGGGGAGAGCAGCAGGATGGCCGTCAGGTTGGTCATCGCCATCAGCGCCATAATGATATCCGCGCTCTGCCAGACGACCGGCAGGCTAACCAGGGTCCCCAACAGCACCATCAGGACGGTGAGTATTCGCAGACCCCAGATATAACGCGGCTTATCCAGATGCAGAAAGATCAGATTATTTTCCGCATACACGTAGTTGGCCACGATAGAGCTAAAAGCGAACAGCAGCACGATGAGGGCGATAAAATCCGCTCCCCAGCCGCCGACCAGCACGCTCATCGCGTGTTGCAAGTCCTGAATACCATTGAGCGTATATTCATTGTCGGGCCGCGGCGCCAGCATGACGATAATCGCGCTGGCGGTACAGATCACGATGGTATCGATAAACACGCCTATCATCTGCACGATACCCTGCGCCGCCGGGTGCGGCGGCCATGAGGCGGCGGCTGCGGCGGCGTTAGGCGAAGAGCCCATCCCTGCTTCATTGGAGAACATGCCGCGCTGAAAGCCGCTGGTCAGCGCCTGGCTGATGGTGTAGCCCACCGCGCCGGCGGCGGCTTCCTGCCAGCCGAAGGCGCAGCGAAAGATGGTGGCGAAAATCGTCGGCAGGGCGGTGATATGCCACAGGCCGATAAGCAGGCTGGTGGCGATCCATAGCAGCGCCATGATGGGCACTATCCACTGCATCAGGCGCGCCACGCCGCGTAAACCGCGGAGGATGGCCAGCAGAACGACAACCGCCAGCACGCCGCCGCTGACCGCCGCCGGCAGATCGAACGCATAGCGCAGGGCATGGGCCACGGAGTTAGCCTGCACGGTATTGAAGATAAAACCATAGGCCAGCAGCAGGAGGATCGAAAACAGCACGCCCATCCAGCGCATGCCGAGCCCGCGCGCCATATACCAGGCCGGGCCGCCGCGAAACTGGCCGCGGCTATCGCGTTCTTTATACAACTGGGCAAGGGAACATTCGGCGAAGCTGCTGGCCATGCCGAGCAGGGCGGAGACCCACATCCAGAATACCGCTCCTGGTCCGCCGGCGGCGATGGCCAGCGTGACGCCGGCAAGATTACCGCTGCCAACCCGGGCGGCAAGACTGGTACATAACGCCTGAAATGAGGTTAAACCGCCCGGCTGCGGGTGCAGGCTTTTTTTCAGACTGCGGCTAAATTTGCGCACGTAACGGAACTGAATACCCCGGGTTTGCCAGCTAAACCAGATGCCGGCGCCCAGTAGCAGATAAATCATCACTGAGCCCCAGAGTATTTCATTGATAAATGAGAGAAAATCAGGCATTAAACATCCTCTTGTCCATGCCGGCACGCCAGTGTAAGCGTTACCAATTAAGTGACAATCCTTGCGCTTTCAGCAAATTAATCTGCATAGTTTATCACACTCTGCGCTCTTCTCTCGTCGGCGGTTGCGCTGACCCGGCAGCGTGTTATCATCTGGGCAGACCGGTTACATCCCCTTAACTGCTGTTTAAGAGAAATATATCATGACGGATAAATTAACTTCTCTGCGTCAGTACACCACTGTCGTCGCTGACACCGGAGATATTGCGGCAATGAAGCTGTATCAGCCTCAGGATGCCACCACCAACCCTTCCCTGATCCTCGGCGCGGCTCAGATCCCTGAGTACCGTAAGCTGATTGACGACGCTGTGGCCTGGGCTCGTAGCCAGAGCAGCGATCGCGCGCAGCAGATCCTTGATGCTTCCGATAAGCTGGCGGTGAACATCGGTCTCGAAATCCTGAAACTGATCCCGGGCCGTATCTCCACCGAAGTGGATGCACGTCTCTCCTACGACACCGAAGCGTCTATCGCCAAAGCTAAGCGCATCATCAAGCTGTATAACGACGCGGGCATCAGCAACGATCGTATTCTGATCAAGCTGGCTTCCACCTGGCAGGGCATTCGCGCCGCTGAGCAGCTGGAAAAAGAAGGCATCAACTGCAACCTGACCCTGCTGTTCTCCTTCGCTCAGGCTCGTGCTTGCGCCGAAGCGGGCGTCTTCCTGATTTCGCCGTTCGTTGGTCGTATCCTCGACTGGTACAAAGCCAACACCGACAAGAAAGAGTACGCGCCGGCAGAAGATCCGGGCGTGGTTTCCGTCAGCGAAATCTACGAGTACTACAAGCAGCACGGTTATGAAACCGTAGTGATGGGCGCTAGCTTCCGTAACGTTGGTGAAATTCTCGAACTGGCTGGCTGTGACCGCCTGACCATCGCGCCAGCGCTGCTGAAAGAGCTGTCCGAGAGCGAAGGGGCCGTTGAGCGTAAACTGGTGTACACCGGTGAAGTGAAAGCACGTCCGGAGCGTATTACCGAATCTGAATTCCTGTGGCAGCATAACCAGGATCCGATGGCGGTAGACAAACTGGCGGAAGGTATCCGTAAGTTTGCGATCGACCAGGAAAAACTGGAAAAAATGATCGGCGAACTGCTGTAATCCTGCAGGTGGCCGACGCCCGTCGGCCACATTACACTGTCTGTCCCGCCAGCAGCAGTGTATCATTTCGTTTAACGCTACAGTTTGAACGGAATAACCATGAATACCTTACGAATCGGCTTAGTTTCCATTTCCGATCGCGCCTCCAGCGGCGTCTATCAGGACAAAGGCATCCCGGCACTGGAAGAGTGGCTGGCGCGTGCCCTCACTACCCCTTTTGAACTGCAGACTCGCCTGATTCCGGATGAGCAGGTCATTATTGAGCAAACGCTGTGCGAACTGGTTGACGAGATGGGGTGCCACCTGGTGCTGACCACCGGCGGAACCGGCCCTGCGCGTCGCGATGTGACGCCCGACGCCACGCTGGCGATTGCCGATCGCGAGATGCCGGGCTTCGGCGAGCAAATGCGCCAGGTTAGCCTACACTTTGTGCCGACGGCGATCCTTTCCCGGCAGGTCGGGGTGATCCGCAAGCAGGCGCTGATCCTCAATCTACCCGGACAACCGAAAGCGATTCAGGAGACCCTGGAAGGGGTGAAAGATGCTGACGGCAACGTGCTGGTGCACGGTATTTTCGCAAGTGTACCTTATTGTGTACAGTTGCTGGAGGGGCCTTATGTGGAAACCGATGGCCGTGTGGTAGAAGCATTTCGTCCAAAAAGCGCCAGACGCGAAACTTTATCCTGAATTTGATGCATTTGTGACATAACCTGCATCGCTGATGGTGTGCCGTTTTATTTACGATATAGTGCTGTTTACTTTACACACTATAAAATACGCTGCACACCTCAGGATGAAATCGCGTTATGTCATATGCAAACCGACCGCTCAACCGCCAGGATTATAAAACGCTAACGCTGGCCGCCCTTGGCGGCGCGCTGGAGTTTTATGACTTTATCATCTTCGTTTTCTTCGCCGCCGTCGTCGGCGAGCTCTTCTTCCCCGCGGATATTCCGGAATGGCTGCGCCAGGTACAGACCTTTGGCATTTTCGCCGCCGGTTACCTGGCGCGTCCGCTGGGGGGGATCATCATGGCCCACTTTGGCGATCTGGTAGGGCGCAAGAAAATGTTTACCCTCAGCATTCTGCTGATGGCGGTGCCGACCCTGGCGATTGGTCTGCTGCCGACCTACAGCTCAGTGGGCATCGTCGCGCCGCTGCTGTTGCTGCTGATGCGTATCCTGCAGGGGGCGGCGATCGGCGGCGAGGTGCCTGGCGCCTGGGTGTTTGTCGCCGAGCATGTTCCGGAAAAACGCATTGGTATCGCCTGCGGCACGCTGACGGCCGGCCTGACCGTAGGCATCCTGCTGGGATCGGTGGTGGCGACGCTTATCAACACCAGCCTGACGCCGCAGGGGATCCACGACGGCGGCTGGCGGATCCCCTTCCTGCTGGGGGGCGTATTTGGCCTGGTGGCGATGTATCTGCGCCGCTGGCTGCAGGAGACGCCGATTTTTCTTGAGATGCAGCAGCGCAAAGCGCTGGCGCAGGAACTGCCGGTAAAGGCGGTCGTCCTCAAGCACCAGAAGGCGGTGGCGGTCTCTATGCTGCTGACCTGGCTGCTGTCGGCAGGCGTGGTGGTGGTGATCCTGATGTCGCCGGTCTGGCTGCAGAAACACTATGGCTTCGCCCCGGCGATGACCCTGCAGGCCAACAGCATTGCCACGATTATGTTGTGCATCGGCTGTCTGCTCGCCGGGCTGGCGGCGGACCGCTTCGGCGCCAGCCGCACCTTTATCGTCGGCAGCCTGCTGCTGGCGGTTGCCAGCTGGGCATTTTATCACCTGTCCGGCGCCAGCCCGCAGCGGCTGTTTCTGCTGTACGGTACGGTGGGACTCTGCGTGGGCGTGGTGGGGGCGGTGCCTTATGTCATGGTGCGGGCATTCCCGGCGGAAGTGCGCTTCACCGGCATCTCCTTTTCCTACAATCTGTCGTACGCGATTTTTGGCGGCCTGACGCCGATTGCCGTCACGATGCTGATGGGGGTGTCGCCGATGGCCCCGGCCTGGTATGTTCTGGCCTTGTCGCTGATGGGCTTGGGATTAGGTATCTGGCTGCGTCAGGGGCTGACGGCTGCGAGGTTGCCGGAAGGGGAGCTGCAGCGCTAAGCAGGGTTTACCGATGATGACCAGCCGCCGCCCTGTCACAGGGCGGCGGCGGAAGATTAACGCGGTTCGCCGATCGGCAACACGGTGCGGCCGAACTGCTCGTTCAGCACTTCGCCCATCGCCAGGTAAATGGCGCTGGCGCCGCAGATCAGGCCGATCCAGCCGGCTACTTTCACGATGCCTTCGTTATCTACCAGATGCCCAATCGCCAGCAGCGCGAACAGCACCGTCAGGCTCAGGAACACGAACTGCAGCATACGTGCGGCTTTCAGCGTGCCGAAGAACATGAACAACGTAAAAATACCCCACAGGCCGAGATACATACCGAGGAAGTGCGCGTTCGGCGCATCAGCCAGGCCCATTTTCGGCATCAGAAGGATAGCAACCAGCGTCAGCCAGAAGCTGCCGTAGGAGGTAAAAGCGGTCAAGCCAAAGGTGTTGCCTTTTTTGTATTCCAGCAGGCCGGCAAAAATTTGCGCAATGCCACCGTAAAAAATGCCCATCGCCAGGATAGCTACATCGAATGCGAAGAGGCCGCTATTCGCCAGATTAAGCAGAATAGTGGTCATGCCGAAGCCCATAAGGCCCAGCGGTGCCGGATTAGCCAACTTAGTGTTGCCCATAATTCCTCAAAATTATCATTAAAAGGGAAGCATTACCCCGCGACTTGGCGGCGGGGCGCGGCATAATAATGAGGCGCGTAAAGGCTGTCTATGATCTGGCGGGGTATTTTTCACCAATTTCAGTTGCGCCCGACGACGAGTGGAGCATTTGTCGTAAACAGGCAATTTGCAGGACCGCGGGGATGGTGACCCGATAAGCGCTGCCGCTCACCGCTTTCACGCTGTTCAGCGCGGCGCCAAGCGGCCCCCCCAGCCCGGCGCCGCGTACCAGGCCATGACCGATGACGCTCACGGCGGCGTGCGTGCGCAGGGTGGCGGTTAACCGCTCATCCAGTAGCAGGGCAACGCCTTCACTCAGCTTGCGGCGTCTCAACAGATGGGGCAGCAGGCTTTCCAGCTCATGACTCCGGCACTCCACCGCGGCGAGAAACTGCGTTTTTTGTGCCGCATCCAGCTTATTCCAGCTGTGCTGCAGAAAATGCGTCAACAACTGTTGCTCGATCTGCGGCGTCGTCATCTGTTTATTGACCTTTGCCTTCAGCCTCTTACACACATCCAGCAGGATGGCGCGATAAAATTTGCCATGGCGGCGCAGCGTATTGGCGATGCTGTCGCCGCCGAAATGCTGTAGCTCGCCGGCGATCAACTGCCAGTTGCGGCGATAGCGCTCCGGGTGGCCCTCCATAGACAGAAAGGTCTCGTTGCGCAGCAGCGTACTGGAGAGACGGGGTTTGCCATTTTCCCCGTGGGTCAGAATACGGGTAAACGCTTCCAGATGCGCCTCGCTGCACTCAGGCAGAAAGGCGAGATCGTCATCATCCAGATAGTTAATATGCATAACGTTTTCTCTCGGGCAGGGGACGACGTTAGTCGTCGCCGACAATTTTCAGTGAGGCCATATCTGAGGAGTTGACCGTGTGGCCGGAGAAGGCGATTTTTTTCACACAGCGCTTGTTGTCGTTATCGCTGTTGAGGGAGATCCAGCCGGTGGTGTGGCCCTCTTTGATCCCGGCGGGCACGTTCAGGGTGTGGCTGGCGCCGTGGCTGGCCTTAAAGTAGACCGTTGCTCCGGAGAGCTGAATATCGCCGCGTTCGGCGCTGAGCTGAATACGTTTGACCACCCGGCAGACGGGAAGCTTCAGCGTCAGATCGTTGGTCTCATTGCGCGGCATGGCTATCACGCCGAGGATCTTATGGTCGTTGGCGGCCGCCGAGGTGATAACTGACACGCTAAGGATAAGCCCCGCTGAAAGCCGGAATAGTGATTTCATTAATCTGTCCCCTGAATAAGTAAAGTGCGAGGGCGGGGATCTTATCACTGCGAAAACGGGGCTTTTAGCGCACAAGTATTGCGTTTTATGTCAATGATATTATGAATATATTTGGTTATTTTATTCGTTATTTATATGGATGTTTCGCCATCTTTTTTGCCGCCCGGCAATATCCTTTGCTGAGCCATCGGCGACAGGGGGCGAGGGCGTCGGCTGGTCCCCGGCAAAAAATTTTTCTACTTGCCCCTTGATGCCGGAGTGGGCGACCCCATCTTGTAGTCAACCGCAGTGAAGAACCTGAAAAAAAATGATGTCTGGGCAGTTGAAACCGCAGGTTTCGCCCTTATTACAGGTTCACAACCACATGTTGATCGAATTTTTAGTGGAGACGTTTAGATGGGTAAAATTATTGGTATCGACCTGGGTACTACCAACTCTTGTGTAGCGATTATGGATGGCACTACTGCACGCGTGCTGGAGAACGCCGAAGGCGATCGCACCACGCCTTCTATCATTGCCTATACCCAGGATGGTGAAACTCTGGTTGGTCAGCCGGCTAAACGTCAGGCAGTGACAAACCCGCAAAACACCCTGTTTGCGATTAAACGCCTGATTGGCCGCCGCTTCCAGGACGAAGAAGTTCAGCGTGACGTTTCTATCATGCCATACAAAATTGTTGCCGCAGACAATGGCGACGCATGGCTGGATGTGAAAGGCACCAAAACGGCACCGCCGCAGATCTCTGCTGAAGTGCTGAAAAAAATGAAGAAAACGGCTGAAGATTACCTGGGTGAACCGGTAACTGAAGCGGTTATCACCGTACCGGCTTACTTCAACGATGCGCAGCGTCAGGCCACCAAAGATGCTGGCCGTATCGCCGGTCTGGAAGTCAAACGTATCATCAACGAACCGACCGCGGCCGCGCTGGCGTACGGTCTGGATAAAGAAGTGGGCAACCGTACTATCGCGGTTTACGACCTCGGTGGTGGTACTTTCGATATCTCTATTATCGAAATCGACGAAGTGGATGGCGAAAAAACCTTCGAAGTACTGGCGACCAACGGTGATACCCACCTGGGCGGCGAAGACTTCGATACCCGTCTGATCAACTACCTCGTTGATGAATTTAAGAAAGATCAGGGCATTGACCTGCGTAACGACCCGCTGGCGATGCAGCGTCTGAAAGAAGCCGCTGAGAAAGCGAAGATTGAACTGTCTTCTGCTCAGCAGACCGACGTTAACCTGCCGTACATCACTGCAGATGCGACCGGTCCGAAACATATGAACATCAAAGTGACTCGCGCGAAACTGGAAAGCCTGGTAGAAGACCTGGTTAACCGTTCCATCGAGCCGCTGAAAGTAGCCCTGCAGGATGCCGGTCTGTCCGTTTCCGATATCAACGACGTGATCCTCGTTGGTGGTCAGACTCGTATGCCGATGGTGCAGAAGAAAGTGGCCGAGTTCTTTGGTAAAGAACCGCGTAAAGACGTTAACCCGGATGAAGCCGTGGCGATCGGTGCTGCCGTTCAGGGCGGTGTACTGACTGGTGATGTGAAAGACGTTCTGCTGCTCGACGTGACCCCGCTGTCGCTGGGTATCGAAACCATGGGCGGCGTGATGACTGCGCTGATCAGCAAAAACACCACCATCCCGACCAAGCACAGCCAGGTGTTCTCTACCGCTGAAGACAACCAGTCTGCGGTCACCATCCATGTGCTGCAGGGTGAGCGTAAACGCGCGTCTGATAACAAATCTCTGGGTCAGTTCAACCTGGATGGTATCAACCCGGCGCCGCGCGGCATGCCGCAGATCGAAGTGACCTTTGACATCGATGCTGACGGTATCCTGCACGTCTCCGCGAAAGACAAAAACAGCGGTAAAGAGCAGAAGATCACCATCAAAGCCTCTTCCGGTCTGAATGAAGAAGAAATTCAGAAAATGGTTCGCGAAGCGGAAGCTAACGCCGAATCTGACCGTAAGTTCGAAGAGCTGGTACAGACCCGCAACCAGGGCGACCATCTGCTGCACAGCACTCGCAAGCAGGTTGAAGAAGCAGGCGATAAACTGCCGGCTGACGACAAAACTGCCATTGAGTCTGCGCTGACCGCGCTGGAAACTTCGCTGAAAGGTGAAGACAAAGCGGACATCGAAGCGAAAATGCAGGCGCTGGCGCAGGCTTCCCAGAAGCTGATGGAAATCGCCCAGCAGCAGCATGCTCAGCAGCAGGCGGGTTCCGCTGACGCTCAGGCGAGCAACGCGAAAGACGACGATGTTGTCGACGCTGAGTTCGAAGAAGTGAAAGATAAAAAATAATCGCCCTTTGAACGGGTAAAACACTGGCACGGGCGAAGAGGTTTCCTCTCCGCCCGTGCACGCATGTTAAGGGGCTGAAAAACACCGATGGCAAAGCAAGATTACTACGAGATTTTAGGCGTCTCCAAAACAGCGGAAGAGCGTGAAATCAAAAAGGCTTATAAGCGCCTGGCCATGAAGTATCACCCGGACCGCAACCAGGGTGATAAAGAGGCCGAAGCCAAATTTAAAGAAATCAAAGAAGCGTATGAAATCCTGACTGATGCCCAGAAGCGTGCGGCCTACGATCAGTACGGCCACGCGGCCTTTGAGCAGGGCGGCATGGGCGGCGGCGGCGGTTTTGGCGGCGGTGCGGACTTCAGCGATATCTTTGGCGATGTTTTCGGCGATATCTTTGGCGGCGGACGTGGCCGGCAGCGCGCGGCGCGCGGCGCCGATCTCCGTTACAACATGGAGCTGACGCTGGAAGAAGCGGTACGTGGCGTCACCAAAGAGATCCGTATTCCGACGCTGGAAGAGTGCGACGTCTGCCACGGCAGCGGCGCCAAAGCTGGCAGCAAACCGCAAACCTGTCCGACCTGTCATGGCGCAGGCCAGGTCCAGATGCGTCAGGGCTTCTTTGCGGTACAGCAGACCTGTCCGCACTGTCAGGGACGCGGTACGCTGATTAAAGATCCGTGCAATAAATGTCATGGTCACGGCCGCGTTGAGAAGACCAAAACCCTGTCGGTTAAAATCCCGGCAGGCGTGGATACCGGCGACCGGATCCGTCTGGCGGGCGAAGGTGAAGCCGGCGAGCATGGCGCACCGGCAGGCGATCTGTACGTTCAGGTCCAGGTGAAGCAGCACGCTATCTTTGAGCGTGAAGGCAATAACCTGTACTGCGAAGTGCCGATCAACTTCACCATGGCAGCGCTGGGCGGCGAGATTGAGGTCCCGACGCTCGACGGCCGCGTCAATCTCAAGATTCCGGGCGAAACCCAGACCGGCAAACTGTTCCGCATGCGCGGCAAAGGCGTGAAATCCGTTCGCGGCGGCGCGCAGGGCGATCTGCTGTGCCGGGTGGTGGTGGAGACGCCGGTGGGGCTGAACGAGAAGCAGAAGCAGCTGCTGAAAGAGCTGCAGGAAAGCTTCGGCGGCCCGACCGGGGAAAACAACAGCCCGCGTTCGAAAAGCTTCTTCGACGGTGTGAAGAAGTTCTTCGACGATTTGACCCGCTAATTCCGCTTTCGCTGACTCCTGGCCCGGGCCTTTGCTGCCCGGGCTTTTTTTGTCTTATCGCTCCTCTTTGATTCGTAAAAATCGAATGTTTACTCAACTTAAATCTGATTTTTTCGAGTTATCAGTTTGTGTATTATGCTTTTATCGAGTTATTCACCAACAGGATGAAAGTAAAAGTGAAACATCTGCAACGATTCTTCAGTAGCGATGCTTCCGGCGGCATTGTCTTAATCATCGCCGCGGTGCTGGCGATGGTCATGGCCAATACCAGCGTGACCAGCGGTCTGTATCACTCCTTCCTTGATACGCCTGTACAGCTGCGGGTGGGGGCGCTGGAGATCAACAAGAATATGCTGCTTTGGATCAATGATGCTCTGATGGCGGTGTTCTTCTTGCTGATTGGCCTGGAGGTCAAACGCGAGCTGATTCAGGGCTCGCTGGCGAGTCGTCGTCAGGCGGTCTTTCCAGTGATTGCCGCGCTCGGCGGGATGATCGTCCCGGCGCTGGTCTATCTGGCCTTTAACGCTCAGGATCCTGTCGCCAGAGAGGGATGGGCGATCCCGGCAGCGACGGATATTGCCTTTGCCCTCGGCGTGCTGGCGCTGTTAGGCAGCCGCGTCCCGACGGCGCTAAAGATTTTCCTGATGGCGCTGGCGATCATTGATGACCTGGGGGCTATCGTGATTATCGCGCTGTTTTATACCCACGACCTGTCAATGCTCTCGCTGGGCGTGGCGGCGGCGGCGATTGCGGTGCTGGTGGCCCTGAATCTGAGCGGCGTGCGGCGCACTGGGATCTATATTCTGGTCGGCGCGGTGCTGTGGACGGCGGTGCTGAAGTCCGGCGTTCACGCGACGCTTGCCGGAGTCATCGTCGGCTTTATGATTCCGTTACAGGAAAAGCAGGGTAAATCCCCGGCCAAAGCGCTTGAGCATGTCCTGCACCCGTGGGTCGCGTTTATGATCCTACCGCTGTTTGCCTTTGCCAACGCGGGTGTCTCGTTGCAGGGGGTCACACTTGATGGACTGACGTCGCTGCTGCCTCTGGGCATCATGGCCGGCCTGTTTATCGGTAAGCCGCTGGGGATCAGCCTGTTCTGCTGGCTGGCCCTGAAGCTGAAGTGGGCCTCGCTGCCGGAGGGGACCACCTGCGGGCAGATTATGGCGGTGGGTATCCTGTGCGGGATTGGCTTTACGATGTCGATTTTTATCGCCAGTCTCGCCTTTGGCAACGTGGATCCCGCGTTGATCAACTGGGCCAAGCTTGGCATCTTGATCGGCTCAGTGTTATCGGCCGTCACCGGATACCTCATACTGCGTCAGCGCGCGACGGATACTCGCCTCGCGGTATAACCTTTCTGCGGAGGGCCTCTCCGGCCCTCCAGGACATTATCAGGGAGAGAAGCATGTCACATATCAACTACAACCATCTGTACTACTTCTGGCACGTCTATAAAGAAGGGTCTGTCGTGGGCGCGGCGGAGGCGCTGTTTCTGACGCCGCAGACCATTACCGGGCAGATCAAAGCGCTGGAGGAGCGTCTGCAGGGTAAATTATTCAAGCGCAAGGGAAGAGGGCTGGAGCCGAGCGAGCTCGGGGAGTTGGTCTTCCGCTATGCCGACCGGATGTTTACCCTGAGCCAGGAGATGCTCGACATCGTCAACTATCGCAAAGAGTCTAATCTGCTGTTTGACGTCGGCGTGGCCGATGCGCTCTCGAAGCGGCTGGTCAGCGGCGTGCTGGATGCCGCCGTTGTCGAAAGCGAGCAGATTCATCTGCGCTGTTTTGAATCCACCCATGAGCTGCTGCTGGAGCAGTTGAGCCAGCATAAGCTCGATATGATTATCTCTGACTGCCCGATCGACTCGACGCAGCAGGAAGGGCTGTTTTCGGTGAAGATTGGCGAGTGTAGCGTCAGCTTCTGGTGTATGAACCCGGCGCCGACGAAGCCGTTCCCGGCTTGTCTCGAAGAGCGACGGCTGCTAATCCCCGGCCGACGATCGATGCTGGGACGTAAGCTGCTGAACTGGATTAATGTGCAGGGGCTGAAGGTGGAGATTCTCGGCGAGTTTGACGACGCGGCGCTCATGAAAGCCTTTGGCGCTGCGCATAATGCGATATTTGTCGCGCCGACGCTCTACGCGCATGATTTCTATCATGATGAATCGATTGTCGAAATTGGCCGCATGGATAGCGTGATGGAGGAGTATCACGCTATTTTCGCCGAACGGATGATTCAGCATCCGGCGGTACAGCGCATCTGCAATCGCGATTATTCGTCGCTGTTTACTGAACCCAGATAGCCGGAAAGCGTGGCTGGCGTGGCTCAGGTCGCGCCAGGGCGGGGAAGATGACAGGCATAAAAAAACCCGCTTTCGCGGGTTTTTTCACAAAGCGACAACAAGCAGCGATTAAGCCAGTTTGTTGATCTGAGCGGTCAGGTTAGCCTTATGACGCGCAGCTTTGTTTTTGTGGATCAGACCTTTAGCAGCCTGACGGTCCACGATCGGTTGCATTTCGTTAAATGCTTTTTGTGCAGCAGCTTTGTCGCCAGCTTCGATAGCTGCGTATACTTTCTTGATGAAAGTACGCATCATAGAGCGACGGCTAGCGTTGTGCTTGCGAGCCTTTTCAGACTGAACGGCGCGCTTCTTAGCTGATTTGATATTAGCCAAGGTCCAACTCCCAAATGTGTTCTATATGGACAATTCAAAGGCCGAGGAATATGCCCGTTTAGCCTTCTTTTGTCAATGGATTTGTGCAAATAAGCGCCGTTTAACACCACAGCGCTTCATTACGTAGTGATGGCGCAAGATTCTACCAGCTTGTTGCAGGCGAATACAGCTTTTCCACCATAAAAATCGCCGGGGGCGGGCGGTTTTCCCGCTTACCCGCGCTGAGTGAATGAATTCCTGAGAACTTTCGTTGCCGAGGAGCAATCGCTGGTTAACGTTGACAGTTGTACAAGGTATACTCGGACGATTTTCACTGTTTTGAGCCAGACATGAAGCTGATACGCGGCATACATAATCTCAGTCAGGCCCCGCACGGGTGCGTGCTGACCATTGGCAATTTTGACGGCGTGCATCGTGGGCATCAGGCGCTGCTGCAGCGATTGCGCGAAGAGGGCCGCCAGCGCGGTTTACCGGTGGTGGTGATGATTTTCGAACCCCAGCCGCTCGAGCTTTTTGCCGCCGATAAAGCCCCGGCGCGGTTGACCCGCCTGCGTGAAAAGCTGAGCTATCTGGCTGAAAGCGGGGTCGACTATGTGCTGTGCGTTCGCTTCGACCGCCGGTTCGCCGCGCTGACGGCGCAGGATTTTATCAGTGAACTGCTGGTGCGCCGCCTGGGCGTGCAGTTCCTTGCCGTCGGTGACGATTTCCGCTTTGGCGCTGGTCGCCAGGGGGATTTCTTGTTATTACAAAAGGCGGGGGCGGAATACGGCTTCGACGTCACCAGCACCCAAACCTTCTGCGAAGGCGGGGTGCGGATCAGCAGCACGGCGGTGCGTCAGGCGCTGGCCGATGACGATCTTCTTCTTGCGGAGACGCTGCTCGGCCATCCGTTTAGCATTTCCGGACGCGTCGTGCATGGCGACGAACTGGGCCGTACCATAGGTTTTCCGACGGCGAACTTACCGCTGCGTCGTCAGGTTTCCCCGGTTAAAGGGGTCTATGCGGTAGAAGTGACAGGTCTGGGCGACAAACCGATCGCCGGTGTCGCCAATATTGGCACCCGTCCAACGGTAGCGGGCGTGCGTCAGCAGCTCGAAGTGCATCTGTTGGACGTTGTAATGGACCTCTACGGTCGCCATATCAATGTAGTACTGCGTAAAAAGATACGTAATGAGCAGCGGTTTGCGTCGCTGGACGAGCTGAAGGCGCAAATCGCACGTGATGAGTTAACGGCCCGCGAATTATTTGGGCTGACCAGCCAGGCCTGAGCCACTGGTGTTTATCAAACCGAAATACGGAACCGAGAATCTGATGAGTGACTATAAATCGACCCTGAATTTGCCGGAAACAGGGTTCCCTATGCGTGGCGACCTCGCCAAACGCGAACCGGGAATGCTGGCGCGTTGGACCGATGATGACCTGTACGGCATCATTCGTGCAGCCAAAAAAGGCAAAAAAACCTTCATTCTGCATGATGGCCCTCCTTATGCGAATGGCAGCATTCATATTGGTCACTCGGTAAACAAGATTCTGAAAGACATTATCGTTAAGTCCAAAGGACTGACGGGCTATGACTCGCCTTACGTTCCGGGCTGGGACTGCCACGGTCTGCCGATCGAGCTGAAAGTAGAGCAGGAATACGGCAAGCCGGGCGAGAAGTTCACCGCAGCAGAATTCCGCGCCAAGTGCCGCGAATATGCCGCCGAGCAGATCGACGGCCAGCGTAAAGACTTTATTCGCCTCGGCGTGCTGGGCGACTGGTCGCATCCGTACCTGACCATGGACTTCAAAACCGAAGCCAATATCATTCGCGCGCTGGGCAAAATCATCGGCAACGGCCATCTGCATAAAGGCGCCAAGCCGGTGCACTGGTGCGTAGACTGCCGTTCCGCGCTGGCGGAAGCGGAAGTGGAGTATTACGACAAGACTTCCCCATCCATCGACGTGGCGTTCCACGCGGTAGATAAAGCCGCGGTGCTGGCGAAATTCGGCGTCGCCGACGTCAACGGCCCGGTGTCGCTGGTTATCTGGACCACCACTCCGTGGACCCTGCCGGCTAACCGCGCTATCTCCCTGTCGCCGGAGTTCGACTATGCGCTGGTGCAGGTTGACGGTCAGGCGCTGATCCTGGCGAAAGACCTGGTCGAGAGCGTGATGAAGCGCGTTGGCGCGGCCGATTACACCATCCTGGCGGCGGTGAACGGCGCCGAGCTTGAACTGATGCGTTTCCAGCATCCGTTCCTGGATTTCGACGTGCCGGCGATCCTTGGCGACCACGTGACGCTGGATGCCGGTACCGGCGCGGTGCATACCGCCGGCGGCCACGGTCCGGACGACTACACGATCAGCCAGAAATACGGTCTGGAAATCGCTAACCCGGTTGGCCCGGACGGAGCTTATCTGCCAGGCACCTATCCGTCCCTGGACGGTATCAACGTCTTCAAAGCCAACGATATCATCGTTGAGATGCTGCGTGAGCGCGGCGCGCTGCTGCATGTGGAAAAAATGCAGCACAGCTATCCGTGCTGCTGGCGCCACAAGTCGCCGATCATCTTCCGCGCCACCCCGCAGTGGTTCGTGAGCATGGATCAGAAAGGCCTGCGCGCGCAGTCGCTGAAAGAGATCAAAGGCGTGCAGTGGATCCCGGACTGGGGCCAGGCGCGTATCGAATCGATGGTCGCCAACCGTCCTGATTGGTGTATCTCCCGTCAGCGTACCTGGGGCGTGCCGATGTCGCTGTTCGTGCATAAAGAAACCCACGAACTGCACCCGCGTACCCTTGAGCTGATGGAAGAAGTCGCGAAGCGTGTTGAAGTCGACGGCATCCAGGCGTGGTGGGATCTCGATTCCCGCGACATCCTTGGCGATGACGCTGACAGCTACGAGAAAGTGCCGGATACCCTCGACGTCTGGTTTGACTCCGGATCGACCCACTCTTCCGTGGTTGACGTGCGTCCGGAATTCGCCGGTCACGCCGCCGATATGTATCTGGAAGGCTCCGACCAGCATCGCGGCTGGTTCATGTCCTCGCTGATGATTTCCACGGCGATGAAAGGCAAAGCGCCCTATCGTCAGGTACTGACCCACGGCTTCACCGTCGATGGTCAGGGGCGCAAAATGTCCAAGTCTATCGGCAACACCGTTAGCCCTCAGGACGTGATGAACAAGCTGGGCGCCGATATCCTGCGCCTGTGGGTGGCTTCCACCGACTACACCGGCGAAATGGCGGTCTCTGACGAGATCCTCAAACGCGCCGCGGACAGCTATCGTCGTATCCGTAACACCGCGCGCTTCCTGCTGGCGAACCTGAACGGTTTCGATCCGGCAAAAGACATGGTCAAACCGGAAGAGATGGTGGTGCTGGATCGCTGGGCGGTCGGCTGCGCGCAGGCGGCACAGGAAGATATCCTGAAAGCCTACGAATCCTACGACTTCCACGAAGTGGTGCAGCGCCTGATGCGCTTCTGCTCCATTGAGATGGGCTCGTTCTACCTCGACATCATCAAAGACCGCCAGTACACCGCTAAGGCGGACAGCGTGGCGCGTCGCAGCTGCCAGACCGCGCTGTTCCACATCGTGGAAGCGCTGGTGCGCTGGATGGCGCCGATCATGTCCTTCACTGCGGACGAAATCTGGGGTTACCTGCCGGGCGAGCGTGAGAAATACGTCTTTACCGGCGAATGGTATCAGGGTCTCTTCGGCCTGGCCGACGACGAAGCGATGAATGACGGCTTCTGGGATGAGCTGCTGAAAGTCCGTGGCGAAGTCAACAAAGTGATCGAGCAGGCGCGTGCGGATAAGAAAGTCGGTGGTTCGCTGGAAGCTGCGGTGACGCTGTATGCTGATGCCGACCTGGCCGCTAAGCTCAACGCACTGGGGGATGAATTGCGATTTGTCCTGTTGACCTCCGGGGCGAACGTCGCAGACTATGCGAGCGCATCTGCTGATGCGCAGCAGAGCGAACTGCTCAAAGGGCTGAAAGTCGCATTGAGTAAAGCTGAAGGTGAGAAATGCCCGCGCTGCTGGCATTACACCACCGATATCGGCAAGGTGGCGGAACACGCGGAAATCTGCGGACGCTGTGTGAGCAACGTCGCCGGTGACGGCGAGCAACGTAAATTCGCCTGATGAGTAAATCGATCTGTTCAACGGGGCTACGCTGGCTGTGGGTGGTCGTAGCCGTGCTGATTATCGATCTGGGTAGCAAATTCCTGATCCTCCAGAACTTCGCTCTGGGGGAGACGGTTCCGCTGTTCCCGTCGCTTAATCTGCATTATGCCCGCAACTATGGCGCGGCCTTTAGCTTCCTCGCCGACAGCGGCGGCTGGCAGCGCTGGTTCTTTTCCGGGATCGCGATCGGCATTTGCGTGGTGCTGACGGTACTGATGTACCGTTCGAAGGCGTCGCAAAAGCTGAACAATATTGCCTACGCCCTGATTATCGGCGGCGCGCTGGGCAACTTGTTCGATCGCCTGTGGCACGGCTTTGTGGTCGATATGATCGACTTCTACGTCGGCGACTGGCACTTCGCCACTTTCAACCTCGCCGATAGCGCTATCTGCATCGGCGCGGCGATGATTGTGCTGGAAGGCTTCTTGCCGAAACCGACCGCAAAAGAGCAGGTGTAAAGGTTAATGCCGGGTGGCGCCACGCCTGCCCGGCCTACAGAATGTGTGGTCTCCCGTCGCCCGGTAAGCGTAGCGCCTCCGGGCAACAGGTGACCTAAAACAAGCGAGCAATTTGCATGTCTAAATCCGTACAGAGCAACAGCGCGGTTCTCGTTCACTTCACGCTGAAGCTGGACGATGGATCCACCGCCGAGTCCACCCGTAACAATGGCAAACCGGCGCTGTTTCGCCTCGGCGACACCTCCCTGTCTGAAGGGCTGGAGCAACAGCTTCTTGGTCTGAAAGAGGGCGAGAAAAAGGCCTTTTCGCTGGAGCCTGACGCCGCTTTTGGCGTCCCGAGCCCGGACCTGATTCAGTATTTCTCTCGCCGCGAGTTTATCGACGCCGGCGAGCCGGAGATCGGCGCGATTATGCTCTTTACCGCAATGGATGGCAGCGAAATGCCTGGCGTGATCCGTGAAGTGAACGGCGATTCCATCACCGTCGACTTCAACCATCCGCTGGCCGGGCGCACCGTTCATTTTGATATTGAAGTGCTGGAGATCGATCCGGCGCTGGAGGAGTAACATGCAGATCCTGTTGGCTAACCCGCGCGGCTTTTGCGCTGGCGTTGACCGCGCTATCAGCATTGTAGAAAACGCGCTGACGCTGTACGGCGCGCCGATCTATGTTCGTCATGAAGTGGTGCATAACCGCTATGTGGTGGATAGCCTGCGCAAGCGCGGCGCCATATTTATCGAACAGATCAGCGAAGTACCGGACGGCGCGATCCTGATTTTCTCCGCTCACGGCGTATCGCAGGCGGTACGGAATGAAGCGAAGAGCCGCGACCTGACGGTGTTCGACGCCACCTGTCCGCTGGTGACGAAAGTGCATATGGAAGTCGCCCGCGCCAGCCGCCGTGGCGAAGAGTCGATTCTGATCGGCCATGCCGGACACCCGGAAGTCGAAGGCACTATGGGGCAGTACAATAACCCGCAAGGGGGCATGTACCTGGTCGAGTCGCCGGAAGATGTTCTCAAGCTGGAAGTCAAAAACGACGCCCGGCTGTCGTTTATGACCCAGACCACCCTCTCGGTGGACGATACCTCTGATGTGATTGACGCGCTGCGCGCGCGTTTCCCGAAAATCGTCGGCCCGCGCAAAGACGACATTTGCTATGCCACCACTAACCGTCAGGAAGCGGTGCGCGCGCTGGCGGAGCAGGCTGACGTGGTGCTGGTGGTCGGTTCGAAAAACTCCTCCAACTCTAACCGCCTCGCCGAACTGGCGCAGCGGATGGGTAAGGCAGCCTACCTGATTGACGATGCCTCCGATATTCAGGAAGCCTGGGTCAAGGATGCGGCCTGCGTCGGCGTGACGGCGGGCGCATCGGCGCCGGATATTCTGGTGCAGAACGTTATCACCCGGCTGCAGGAGCTGGGCGGTGGCGAAGCGGTGCCGCTGGAAGGCCGAGAAGAGAATATCGTTTTTGAAGTGCCGAAAGAGCTGCGTGTGGATGTCCGTGAAGTAGAGTAAGTTCTTTCCGCCTGCAATATGAGAAGATGCCAGACTTAACGTCTGGCATTTTTTTTAGGGAGAAACCATGCGCTTACCGATCATTCTTGATACTGACCCGGGCATCGACGATGCTGCCGCCATTGCTGCGGCGCTGTTCGCTCCCGAGCTGGACCTGCAGCTAATGACCACCGTGGCGGGCAATGTCTCCGTGGAGAAGACGACCCGTAACGCGCTGCAGCTGCTGCACTTCTGGCATGCCGATGTGCCGCTGGCGCAGGGCGCTTCGATGCCGCTGGTGCGTCCCCTGCGCGATGCCGCTTCGGTGCATGGCGAATCCGGTATGGAAGGGTATGACTTTGTTGAGCATCAACGTCAGCCGCTGGCGAAGCCGGCCTTCCAGGCGATCCGTGATGCGCTTATGCACGCTGCCGAGCCGATCACTCTGGTGGCGATTGGCCCGCTGACCAATATTGCGCTGCTGCTGACCCAGTATCCGGAATGCGTATTCAACATTCGCCGGCTGGTGATCATGGGCGGCTCGGCGGGCCGCGGCAACTTTACGCCGAATGCCGAATTCAATATTGCCATCGACCCGGAAGCTGCCGCGAAAGTCTTCCACAGCGGGCTGGAGATTGTGATGTGCGGGCTGGACGTCACCAATCGGGCGCTGTTGACGGCGGATTATCTGGCAACCCTGCCGACGCTGAACCAGACCGGTAAAATGCTCCATGCGCTGTTTAGCCACTATCGCAGCGGCAGCATGAGCAGTGGTCTGCGAATGCACGATCTCTGCGCTATCGCATGGCTGGCCCGCCCGGAACTGTTCACTCTGCAGCCATGTTTTGTGGCGGTGGAGACGCAGGGCACCTGGACCGCCGGCACCACGGTGGTGGATATTGAAGGACGACTGGGTCAGCCGGCGAACGCCCAGGTGGCGCTGGATATCGACGTGGAAGGGTTTCAGCGCTGGGCGGCGGAGGTGATTGCTCTGGCGCCGTAATACCCACCCAATCTTCAAGGAGAGAAGCAATGACCTATGGACAGGCGTATTTGAGCGGCTGGAAAGAGACTTTTAATTTTAGCGGCCGGGCCAGCCGACAGCAGTTCTGGACGTTTTTTCTTATCAATCTACTGATCGCCAGCGCGCCGCTGGCCGTCTGGTGTCTGGCAACCCGCCTAGACCCTCGCTACGGCATCCTCAGCTTTGTGGTCATACCCTTTGCGGCGCTGTGGCTGCTATTGATGGCGATCCCCCTGCTGGCAGTTGGCTGCCGGCGGATGCATGACATCGGCCGCTCCGGGATCTGGTTCGTGCTGGGGGTTATCATTCCGTGGTTTGCGGTTATTTCGCTGGCTCTGTGCTGCCTGCGTTCAGCGCCGGCACCGTCTCGCTGAGATAATCAATCATCGCCCGCATTCTGGCGGGCATATGCTTATCTCCCGCCCACAGCAGCCACAGATCGCCGGAGTAGCTGCTGATAAATTCCCACTCGGGCAGCACCTGCACAATGTCGCCATTCGCCAGCGCCTCGCGGGCGGTGAACAGCGGCAGGCTGCCGATCCCCAGATGCTGCTTAACCGCGTCGAGGCGCACGGCGGTATGGTTGGCGGCGTACCGCCCGTATGTTTGCACCGTTTCGGTTTTCCCTTCCCGACGGAACTTCCAGCGCGCGTCGGCAGGCGTTTCGCCAAGACTGATGCAACTGTGCGCCCGCAGTTCCTGCGGCGTGTGCGGCATACCGTGGCGCTGTAAATAGGCTTCAGTGGCGCAGATAACGTGCGTGACCGGCATCAGCGGTTTGCCATGCAGGCCGGGCGAGGGGGTATCGGTGATGCGTAGCGCCAGATCGATACCGTCATCGATAAAATCCAGAGGGCGATCTTCCAGCCGCAGGCAGACGTCAACCTGCGGGTAACGGTGAAAAAACGCCATCATCAGCGGATGGATCACAAAGCGGCCGATAGCTTTCGGTACGCTGAGCGTCAGCTTTCCCTGGGCGACCGTTTGGCGACTGCCGGCGGAATCCATCGCCTGTCGCGCCGCTTCCAGCATCTGCTGGGCATGCTGGTAAACCGTTTCCCCGGCATCGCTCAGACGCAGCTTGCGAGTGGTACGCTGCAGCAGTTTGCAGCCCATCTCTCGCTCCAGCCGCGACACGCTACGGCTAACCGCGGAAGGGGTAATGCCGCTCTGGCGGGCGACGGCGGAGAAGCTGCCCTGGTCGACAATCTGTACGAAGAGGGCAAGGTCGGGCAGGAGGTTCAGATTCATTTGTGCCCCTGGAGCAAGAGTGCATTGGCGGATGATGGGATTATCGCTGTCGGTATTAATAATATACTGGGCGAACAGAGAGGAGAATCACTATGACTGAACGGGTTTATTACACCAGCGATGCTACCGACGGGCGCGCCCAGATCATCGCCTGCACTGCAGAAGCGGATGGCCGTTACGCCATCGAACTGGATCGGACGCTGTTTCACCCGCAAGGGGGCGGTCAACCGGCGGATTGCGGCTGGATTGCCGGACAGGCCGTTGAGACGGTGGTTGTGCGCGGCGACAGGGTGCTGCATATTCTGTCGCAACAGCTTCCCCTCGGTGAAGTGGAAATGAAAATTGATGCCTCCGCGAGACAGCTGCATGCTCGTCTGCATTCTGCCGGCCACCTGCTTGGCATGGCGGGCGAACAGCTTGGCTGGCAACCGGTGAAAGCGCACCACTGGCCCGGCGAAGGGCGGATAACCTTTGCCAGCAGGAATAGCGCCGTGCTGCCGGACGCCAGTGCGCTACTGGCGCTAGTAAAGGCATGGCAGGCGCAGGACTTACCGCGTCAGGTGACGTACGCTGACGGCATGCGCAAAGTGGGATTCGGCGAGCTGCCCGCCTATCCCTGCGGTGGCACCCACGTCGCCCGTCTGGCGGAGCTGGGCGACATTGTCATTAGTCAGATTAAGATGAAGAAGGGGCAGCTGGTGGTCAGCTACACCCTGGCGTAAGGCTTTCTGCTCTACCAGAAGTATAATGTTTCCATAGCATTTCAATGCTGGTCGGTCGAGTATGCCAGCTTTAGTGCATCTTATTTCTTAATACCGACAGATGACGAAAACGTCGATATATTGCCTCAGAGAGAGCGCCTGCACCCGCAAAGCACGCATTTCAGCACAATCGTATAGTTTTTACTGATATCGTCCGCCGTTTGTCATAAATTTCTAATTATCGGCGTTTTTGAGTAGCGGCCCGCTGACGGGCTGGTTACTCTGAAAACAATTTACGTAATGTTAACAAAAGAGAATAGCTATGCATGATGCACAAATCCGCGTGGCCATCGCCGGCGCGGGCGGCCGGATGGGACGCCAGTTAATTCAGGCTGCGCTGCAGATGGATGGAGTGGCGCTGGGCGCGGCGCTGGAGCGCGAAGGGTCCAGCCTGGTGGGCAGCGACGCCGGCGAGCTGGCGGGCGCCGGCAAAGCGGGCGTCACGGTGCAGAGCAGCCTGACGGCGGTAAAAGATGATTTCGACGTGTTGATCGATTTTACCCGCCCGGAAGGCACGCTGAACCATCTGGCGTTTTGCCGCGACCACGGCAAAGGGATGGTCATCGGCACCACCGGTTTTGACGACGCCGGCAAGCAGGCGATTCGCGATGCTGCGCAGGAGATTGCCATTGTCTTCGCTGCGAACTTTAGCGTCGGCGTCAATGTCCTGTTAAAGCTGCTGGAGAAGGCGGCGAAGGTGATGGGCGACTACACCGACATCGAAATTATCGAAGCGCACCATCGGCATAAAGTGGATGCGCCGTCAGGCACCGCGCTGGCGATGGGCGAAGCGATCGCCGGAGCGTTGAACAAAGATCTCAAGGACTGCGCGGTCTACAGCCGTGAAGGCCACACTGGCGAACGCGTCCCGGGCACCATTGGCTTCGCCACCGTCCGCGCGGGGGATATCGTCGGGGAGCATACGGCGATGTTTGCTGATATTGGCGAACGTATCGAGATCACCCATAAAGCCTCCAGTCGAATGACCTTTGCTAATGGCGCGGTTCGCTCTGCATTGTGGCTGAAAGGCAAGAAAAGCGGACTTTTTGATATGCGTGACGTGCTGGATCTGAATAGTTTATAACGATTATTACCCATCGTGATGTGGTTATTGCTATCAATAAGTTATTGATGCAAGGGGCAATATTTTGTTGCCCTTTTTTATTTTTGGCCGCTTTAGGTTGTTATTTTTCTGAATGGGCTATAAGTTAGGGTTTTGTTAGGTTTTTAAGTGAATGAAATGTAAATTTTGACCATCTGGTCCACTTTTTTGCCGTCCAGCGCCAGATTTTACACTCTTCGCCGTCCGCAAGCGTTTTCTCAGCCAGGTTTGTTGATCTTTTTGGCGTAAAAATCACGTGTTATGCGCCAGTGGCGTAAAATGACATTAAAAATCTCCGCTTTAAGTTGACTTTTATCCGACATCTCTCCAGAATGCCGCCGTTTGCCAAAAATCTGCGGGCAACAGATTTGCATTGATTCAGATCGTGTTTATGAATTAATATGCAAATAAAGTGAGTGGATATTCTCTGGAGGATGTTTTGATTAAGTCAGCGCTATTGGTTCTGGAAGACGGAACCCAGTTTCACGGTCGGGCCATCGGGGCAACCGGCACGGCGGTTGGGGAAGTCGTTTTCAATACTTCAATGACCGGTTATCAAGAAATCCTCACTGATCCTTCCTATTCCCGCCAAATCGTCACTCTTACTTATCCTCATATTGGTAATGTCGGCACCAACGCCGCCGATGAAGAATCTTCTCAGGTACATGCTCAGGGTCTGGTTATTCGCGACCTGCCGCTGATTGCCAGCAACTTCCGCAGTACCGAAGACCTCTCTTCCTATCTGAAGCGCCATAACATCGTGGCGATTGCCGATATCGATACCCGCAAGCTGACGCGTCTGCTGCGTGAGAAAGGGGCGCAGAATGGCTGCATCATCGCGGGCGACAGCCCGGATGCCCAGCTGGCGCTGGAAAAAGCGAAAGCGTTCCCGGGCCTGAACGGCATGGACCTGGCGAAGGAAGTGACCACCGCAGAAACCTACAGCTGGACGCAAGGCAGCTGGACCCTGGCGGGCGACCTGCCGGAAGCGAAAGCGGAAAGCGAGCTGCCGTTCCACGTCGTGGCGTATGACTTCGGCGCGAAACGCAACATCCTGCGCATGCTGGTTGACCGCGGCTGCCGCCTGACGGTGGTGCCGGCGAAGACGTCGGCGGCGGATGTGCTGGCGCTGAATCCGGACGGCATTTTCCTCTCCAACGGCCCTGGCGACCCGGCGCCGTGTGATTACGCTATCGAGGCGATTGAAAAATTCCTCGAGACCGATATTCCGGTGTTCGGCATCTGCCTCGGCCATCAGCTGCTGGCGCTGGCGAGCGGCGCCAGGACCATTAAGATGAAGTTCGGCCACCACGGCGGCAACCACCCGGTGAAAGATATTGATAACAACGTGGTGATGATCACCGCCCAGAACCACGGCTTCGCCGTGGATGAGGCGACGCTGCCGGCCAACCTGCGCGTGACCCACAAGTCGCTGTTCGACGGCACCCTGCAGGGGATCCATCGCACCGACAAGCCGGCGTTCAGCTTCCAGGGGCACCCTGAAGCGAGCCCGGGGCCGCACGATGCCGCGCCGCTGTTCGACCACTTTATCGAGTTAATTGAGCAATACCGTCAGTCCGCGAAATAATCAGGAGTAAAAGAGCCATGCCAAAACGTACAGACATACAAAGTATCCTGATTCTGGGCGCGGGCCCGATTGTTATCGGTCAGGCGTGCGAGTTTGACTACTCCGGCGCCCAGGCCTGTAAAGCCCTGCGCGAAGAGGGCTACCGCGTTATCCTGGTGAACTCTAACCCAGCGACCATCATGACCGACCCGGAAATGGCCGATGCCACCTACATCGAGCCGATTCACTGGGAAGTGGTGCGCAAAATCATCGAAAAAGAGCGCCCGGACGCGGTGCTGCCGACCATGGGCGGCCAGACGGCGCTGAACTGCGCGCTGGAGCTGGAGCGTCAGGGGGTGCTGGCTGAATTCGGTGTGACCATGATTGGCGCCACCGCCGATGCGATTGACAAGGCCGAAGACCGTCGCCGATTCGATATCGCGATGAAAAAAATCGGTCTCGACACCGCGCGTTCAGGTATCGCCCATACGATGGAAGAGGCGCTGGCGGTAGCGGCTGACGTCGGCTATCCGTGCATCATCCGTCCGTCGTTCACCATGGGTGGCACCGGCGGCGGCATCGCCTATAACCGCGAAGAGTTTGAAGAGATTTGTACCCGCGGCCTGGATCTCTCTCCTACCAACGAGCTGCTGATTGATGAATCGCTGATCGGCTGGAAAGAGTATGAGATGGAAGTGGTGCGCGATAAGAACGACAACTGCATCATCGTCTGCTCTATCGAAAACTTCGACGCCATGGGGATCCACACCGGTGACTCCATCACCGTTGCGCCGGCGCAGACCCTTACCGACAAAGAATACCAAATCATGCGTAACGCCTCGATGGCGGTGCTGCGTGAAATCGGCGTCGAAACCGGCGGCTCTAACGTTCAGTTCGCGGTCAACCCGAAAAACGGTCGCCTGATCGTTATTGAAATGAACCCGCGCGTTTCCCGCTCCTCGGCGCTGGCCTCCAAAGCCACCGGTTTCCCGATTGCCAAAGTGGCAGCCAAGCTGGCGGTAGGTTACACCCTCGACGAGCTGATGAACGACATCACCGGCGGCCGTACCCCGGCTTCCTTCGAGCCGTCCATCGACTACGTGGTCACTAAAATCCCACGCTTTAACTTCGAAAAATTCGCCGGCGCCAATGACCGTCTGACCACCCAGATGAAGTCCGTCGGCGAAGTGATGGCGATTGGCCGTACCCAGCAGGAATCCTTGCAGAAAGCGCTGCGCGGTCTGGAAGTGGGCGCCACCGGCTTCGACCCGAAAGTGAGCCTCGACGATCCGGAAGCGCTGACCAAAATCCGCCGCGAGCTGAAAGACGCCGGCGCTGAGCGTATCTGGTACATCGCCGACGCGTTCCGCGCGGGCCTCTCGGTTGACGGCGTCTTCAACCTGACCAACATCGACCGCTGGTTCCTGGTGCAGATTGAAGAGCTGGTCCGTCTGGAAGAGAAAGTGGCGGAAGTGGGCATCAACGGCCTCGACGCTGACTTCCTGCGCACCCTGAAACGTAAAGGCTTTGCCGATGCGCGTCTGGCGAAGCTGGCGGGCGTGCGGGAAGCGGAAATCCGTAAACTGCGCGACCAGTATGACCTGCACCCTGTCTACAAGCGCGTGGACACCTGCGCCGCGGAATTCGCCACCGATACCGCCTACATGTACTCCACCTATGAAGAAGAGTGCGAGTCCAACCCGTCCGTTGACCGCGATAAAATCATGGTCCTCGGCGGCGGCCCGAACCGTATCGGTCAGGGTATCGAATTTGACTACTGCTGCGTACACGCCTCGCTGGCGCTGCGCGAAGACGGTTACGAGACCATCATGGTCAACTGTAACCCGGAAACCGTCTCTACCGACTACGACACTTCCGACCGTCTGTACTTCGAGCCGGTTACCCTGGAAGACGTGCTGGAAATCGTGCGCATCGAGAAGCCAAAAGGCGTTATCGTGCAGTACGGCGGGCAGACTCCGCTGAAGCTGGCGCGCGCCCTGGAAGCCGCAGGCGTACCGGTTATCGGTACCAGCCCGGACGCTATCGACCGGGCGGAAGATCGTGAGCGCTTCCAGCACGCGGTTGACCGTCTGAAGCTGAAGCAGCCGGCGAACGCCACCGTCACCGCCATTGAGCAGGCGGTAGAGAAAGCGAAAGAGATTGGCTACCCGCTGGTGGTGCGTCCGTCTTACGTGCTCGGCGGTCGGGCGATGGAGATCGTCTATGACGAGCAGGATCTGCGCCGCTACTTCCAGACTGCGGTCAGCGTCTCCAACGACGCGCCAGTGCTGCTGGACCGCTTCCTCGACGACGCGATTGAAGTGGATGTCGATGCCATCTGCGATGGCGAAATGGTGCTGATTGGCGGCATCATGGAGCATATCGAACAGGCAGGCGTCCACTCCGGCGACTCCGCCTGTTCCCTGCCAGCCTATACCCTGAGCAAAGAGATTCAGGATGTGATGCGCGAGCAGGTGCAGAAGCTGGCCTTCGAGCTGCAGGTT
Source organism: Klebsiella sp. GB_Kp047 (assembly GCF_040065235.1). Lineage (NCBI taxonomy): Bacteria > Pseudomonadati > Pseudomonadota > Gammaproteobacteria > Enterobacterales > Enterobacteriaceae > Klebsiella > Klebsiella sp. GB_Kp047. The sequence continues at coordinate 65,266 of NZ_JBEAJG010000033.1, forward strand.
CGCGGTCTGATGAACGTCCAGTTCGCGGTGAAAGATAACGAAGTCTATCTGATTGAAGTTAACCCGCGTGCGGCGCGCACCGTGCCGTTCGTCTCCAAAGCCACCGGCGTACCGCTGGCGAAAGTGGCGGCGCGCGTGATGGCCGGTAAGACGCTGGCGCAGCAGGGCGTGACCAAAGAGATCATCCCGCCGTACTACTCGGTGAAAGAGGTGGTCCTGCCGTTCAACAAATTCCCGGGCGTTGACCCGCTGTTAGGGCCAGAAATGCGTTCCACCGGGGAAGTGATGGGCGTTGGCCGTACCTTTGCCGAAGCGTTCGCCAAAGCGCAGCTGGGCAGCAACTCGACCATGAAGAAACAGGGTCGCGCGCTGCTCTCCGTCCGCGAAGGCGACAAAGAGCGTGTGGTCGACCTGGCAGCGAAGCTGCTGAAGTTTGGCTTCGAGCTGGATGCGACTCACGGCACGGCGATTGTGCTGGGCGAAGCGGGCATCAACCCGCGTCTGGTGAACAAGGTGCATGAAGGTCGTCCGCACATTCAGGACCGTATCAAGAATGGCGAATATACCTACATCATCAACACCACCGCAGGTCGTCAGGCGATTGAAGACTCCAAGCTGATTCGCCGCAGCGCGCTGCAGTACAAGGTGCACTATGACACCACCCTGAACGGCGGCTTTGCCACCGCGATGGCGCTGAACGCTGACGCCACCGACAAGGTGATTTCGGTTCAGGAAATGCACGCTCAAATCACCAAATAAGCGCTCCGGCCTGGCCGGATAGCAACACACCTGGGCTGACGACTTCGTCAGCCCATTTTTTTGGCTGCGGCCATCTTCAGAGAGTTCTGCTTTTAACCCCCTGTCGGGTCAGGCTAACTATAGTTAGCACCATAACGATACCTATTGATGAAAAGACAGGAGGATACAATGCGGAACAATATTCTGGTGGCATCCGCACTGGCAGCGACGGCAATCATGTTCGTGGCCGGCTGCTCATCGAATCAGTCGATCAAAACCACCGACGGCAAGACCATTGTCACCAGCGGTAAACCGCAGGTGGATGATGATACCGGTCTGGTCTCTTACAAAAATGCCGAAACCGGACGCGTGGAGCAGATTAACCGCGATCAGGTGAAATCTATGGATGAGCTGGATAATTAAGGCCTGACGTTTGCCATTCAGGCGCGCGTTGTGTCCACCACCGCGACATAAATCACAGTTATCATTGTAAGCGGTTCATTTAACTGTCTACACTCTTGCTGATTACGACAAGAGCTAACGCAGGCCAATCAATGATTCTGATAATTTATGCGCATCCTTATCCGCAGCATTCGCATGCGAATAAGCGAATGCTTGAACAAGCAGGGACGCTTGAAGGCGTAGAGATACGCTCCCTCTATCAACTCTATCCCGACTTTAATATCGATGTCGCCGCCGAGCAGGCGGCGCTCGCCCGTGCCGATCTGGTTATCTGGCAGCACCCGATGCAGTGGTATAGCGTGCCGCCGCTGCTGAAGCTGTGGATGGACAAAGTGCTGTCGCACGGCTGGGCCTATGGCCATAACGGTATTGCGCTGCGCGGTAAATCGCTGATGTGGGCGGTGACCACCGGCGGCGGTGAAAGCCACTTTGATATCGGTTCGTTTCCCGGTTTCCCGGTGCTGGCGCAGCCGCTGCAGGCCACGGCGCTCTACTGCGGGATGAAATGGCTGCCGCCGTTCGCCATGCACTGCACCTTTATCTGCGATGACGAAACGCTGCAGGCGCAGGCCCGCCATTATCGTCAACGCTTAATCGACTGGCAGGAGGCACATCAGAATGGATAGCCATACGCTGATACAGGCGCTGATTTACCTGGGCGCCGCGGCGCTGATTGTGCCCATCGCCGTCCGCCTTGGGCTTGGGTCGGTGCTGGGCTATCTCATCGCCGGCTGTATTATTGGGCCGTGGGGGCTGCGGCTGGTGACCGATGCCGAGGCGATTCTGCACTTTGCCGAGATTGGCGTGGTGCTGATGCTGTTCGTCATTGGTCTGGAACTGGATCCGCAGCGTCTGTGGAAGCTGCGCGCTTCGGTGTTTGGCGGCGGTGCGCTGCAGATGGTGGCCTGTGGGGTATTGATCGGCCTCTTCTGCATGCTGCTGGGGTTGCGTTGGCAGGTGGCTGAGCTGATCGGTATGACCCTGGCGCTCTCCTCAACCGCGATCGCCATGCAGGCGATGAATGAGCGCAATCTGACGGTATCGCAGATGGGGCGCAGCGCCTTCGCGGTGCTGCTGTTCCAGGATATCGCGGCGATCCCGCTGGTGGCCATGATCCCGCTGCTGGCGGCCAGCGGCGGCGCCACTTCGCTGATGGCTTTTGCCCTTTCCGCGCTGAAGGTGGCCGCGGCGCTGGCGCTGGTGGTGGTGCTGGGGCGCTATCTGACCCGTCCGTTGCTGCGTTTTGTCGCCCGTTCCGGTCTGCGCGAAGTATTCAGCGCCGTGGCCCTGTTCCTGGTCTTCGGCTTTGGGCTGTTGCTGGAGGAGGTGGGGCTGTCGATGGCGATGGGGGCGTTTCTCGCCGGGGTGTTGCTGGCCAGCTCCGAGTATCGCCATGCGCTGGAAAGCGATATTGAGCCGTTTAAAGGCCTGCTGCTGGGGCTGTTTTTTATCGGCGTCGGGATGTCGATTGATTTCGGCACCCTGGTCACCCATCCGCTGCGTATCGTGATTTTGCTGGTGGGTTTCCTGGCGATAAAAATGCTGATGCTGTGGCTTATCGCCAGGCCGCTTGGCGTGCCTCGCGCTCAGCGCCGCTGGTTTGCGGTGCTGCTGGGGCAGGGGAGTGAGTTCGCGTTTGTGGTCTTTGGCGCCGCGCGGATGGCGGAGGTGCTGGACGGCGAATGGGCAAAGGCGCTGACCCTGGCGGTGGCGCTGTCGATGGCGGCAACCCCCATTCTGCTGGTGCTGTTGACCCGTCTGGAGAAATCGTCCAGCGGCCAGGCGCGGGATGCGGACGAGATTGATGAAGAGCAGCCGCGGGTGATTGTCGCCGGCTTTGGCCGCTTCGGGCAGATCGCCGGGCGACTACTGCTCTCCAGCGGGGTGAAGATGGTGATCCTCGATCATGACCCGGACCATGTCGATACTCTGCGCAAATTTGATATGAAGGTCTTCTACGGCGACGCCACCCGGGTCGATCTGCTGGAGTCGGCCGGCGCCGAAAAGGCGGAGGTACTGATCAATGCCATTGACGATCCGCACGTCAGCCTGGAGCTGGTGGCGAGGGTAAAAGAGCATTTTCCGCATCTGCAGATTATCTCCCGCGCCCGCGATGTCGATCACTATATCCAGCTGCGTCAGGCTGGCGTTGATGCCCCGGAGCGTGAAACCTTCGAGGCGGCGCTGAAATCCGGCCGAATGACCCTGGAGGCGCTGGGGCTAGGCGCGTATGAAGCGCGCGAGCGGGCCGATCTGTTCCGTCGTTTCAACCTGCAGATGGTCGAAGAGATGGTGGCGATGGCGGAAAACGACGCGGCGTCGCGGGTGGCGGTCTTCAAGCGGACCAGCGATATGCTGACCGGCATCATCAACGAAGATCGTCATCATCTGTCGCTGGTGCAGCGGCACGGTTGGCAGGGGACGGAAGAGGGCAGGCACACCGGCGATATCGCCGATGAGCCGGAAAATAAGCCCTCCGCCTGACGCTAATCAGTAACATTCTGTTTTCGTTTGGATCCTGTTCTGGCGGCCCACGGTGTGAACGTGGGCTTGCCAGCAAATCAGAAAATTTTCTTATTCTTTACCCTCCGGCCAGTCGACGAAGTTGTACGCTTTCCGTATAGTGGCGACAATTTTTTGTACTCAGGAATGAATGAATGATCAGTCTGATTGCGGCGTTAGCGGTAGATCGCGTCATTGGTATGGAAAACGCCATGCCATGGAACCTGCCTGCCGATCTCGCCTGGTTCAAACGCAACACATTAAATAAGCCGGTAGTGATGGGGCGTCTGACCTGGGAATCCATTGGGCGCCCGTTGCCGGGGCGTAAAAATATCGTGATCAGCAGCAAGCCAGGCAGCGACGATCGCGTGCAGTGGGTCTCCTCCGTTGACGAAGCGATTGCCGCCTGCGGCGATGTGGAAGAGATCATGGTGATCGGCGGCGGTCGGGTGTATGAGCAGTTCCTGCCAAAGGCGCAGAAGCTCTATCTGACCCATATCGATGCGGAAGTGGAAGGCGATACCCATTTCCCGGATTACGATCCGGACCAGTGGGAATCGGTGTTCAGCGAGTTTCATGACGCCGACGCGCAGAACTCCCACAGCTACTGCTTTGAGATCCTCGAACGCCGTTAAGCGGGAAGGATAGCAATGAAAAAACCCCGGTCGCGTCTGGCGTGACCGGGGTTTTCTTTGGCGTGAATTCAGCGCGGATGACGCTGCCACTACTTTTCTGCGCCATGTCTCCTGTCGCGGGATGCGTCTTTCCAGAGTGCTGCCCGGCTGACAAATGGCACCTAAACGTAGGTCGGGTAAGGCGTTAGCCGCCACCCGACACAAAAGCGGCTCCGCGTCCGCAGTTCTTGCCCGGCGGCGCTGCGCTTGCGCGGGCCCGGGGGAGTGCGCCTGTTTCTTCAGGACGCGACGGCTTCGCCTTCGTCGAGGCTTTTCTGCCGGTTCGACGGCTGGGTAAAGTACTGCTTATCCTCCCAGCGCAGGCAGGTGAGTTCACCGCCCCAGCAGCAGCCGGTATCCAGCGCGTAAATGCCCTCCGGCGTACCGCGTCCCTCCAGCGACGCCCAGTGACCAAAGGCAATGCTGTAGGCACTGCTGACCGGACCAGGAATGGCAAACCACGGCTTCAGCGGCGCCGGGGCGTCCTCGGGCGCTTCTTTCGAGTACATATCCAGCTGGCCGTTCGGGAAGCAGTAGCGCATGCGGGTAAAAGCGTTAGAGATAAAGCGCAGGCGCGCCAGGCCGCTCAGCTCGTTGCTCCAGTGATTCGGCATGTCGCCGTACATGGCATCAAGGAAGAAAGGGTAGGAGTCGCTGGAGAGCACCGCTTCAACATCGCGCGCGCACTGCTGGGCGGTCTCCAGATCCCACTGCGGCGTGATGCCGGCATGGGCCATCACCAGCTTTTTCTCTTCGTCCACCTGGAGCAGCGGCTGACGACGCAGCCAGTTAAGCAGCTCATCGGCATCCGGCGCTTCCAGCAGTGATTTCAGACGATCCTTCGGCTTGTTGCGGCTGATGCCGGCGAAGACCGCCAGCAAGTGTAAATCGTGATTGCCCAGCACCAGTCGCACGCTGTCGCCCAGAGATTTGACATAGCGCAGAACCTCCAGCGACCCCGGGCCACGGGCTACCAGATCGCCGGTCAGCCACAGCGTATCGCTCCGCGGGTCGAATTCAACCTGCGCTAATAATGCGATCAGTTCATCGTAGCAACCGTGAACGTCGCCAATAAGGTATGTTGACATTGTTTTAATGAATGAGCGTTGGAACTGCGAGACGGAAAACAGGGATCTCGATACGGAACGGCGCGCCGTCGATATCGATCATCTCATAATGACCCTGCATGGTTCCCAGCGGCGTTTCAATGACCGCGCCGCTGGTATATTGATATTCACCGCCGGCGGGAATATGCGGTTGCTCGCCGACCACCCCTTCACCCTGAACTTCAGTCTCACGACCGTGGCCGTTAGTGATGAGCCAGTAGCGGCCAAGCAGCTGAACCTGACTCCGCCCCAGATTGCGAATGGTGACGGTATAAGCGAAGACGTAGCGCTCTTCTTCCGGAGAAGATTGCGATTCGATATAGACGCTTTGCACCTGGACGCAAACACGAGGCGAATTAATCATGGTTAGCTCTCCTTCGATGGCAGATTGTCAGACAGCCAGTTGGCCATCTGGCAGTACTGCGCCACGGAAATATTTTCTGCACGCATGGCCGGGTCGATGCCCAGCTCGGTCAGCACTTCCACACTGAACAGATTGCCGAGACTGTTGCGGATGGTCTTGCGGCGCTGGTTGAACGCTTCGGTGGTGATGCGGCTCAGCACCCGGATCTCTTTGACCGGATACGGCATCGTGCTGTGCGGCACCAGACGGACCACCGCGGAATCGACCTTAGGCGGCGGGGTGAACGCGCTCGGCGGCACTTCGAGTACCGGGATCACCTGGCAATAATATTGCGCCATCACGCTTAACCGACCATACGCCTTACTGTTCGGTCCGGCAACCAGACGATTCACCACTTCCTTCTGCAGCATAAAGTGCATATCGGCAATGGCATCAGTATAGCTGAACAGATGGAACATCAGCGGGGTCGAAATATTGTACGGCAGGTTGCCGAAGACGCGCAGCGGCTGACCCATTTTCTCCGCCAGTTCGCCGAAGTTCATGGTCATCGCATCCTGCTGATAGATGGTCAGCTTCGGCCCGAGGAACGGATGCGTCTGCAGGCGTGCCGCCAGATCGCGGTCCAGCTCAATGACGGTCAACTGGTCAAGGCGTTCGCCGACCGGCTCGGTCAGCGCGGCGAGACCGGGGCCGATTTCAACCATCGCCTGGCCTTTCTGCGGATTAATCGCCGAGACGATGCTGTCGATCACAAACTGATCGTTGAGGAAGTTCTGCCCGAAGCGTTTACGGGCTAAATGGCCCTGATGGACTCGATTATTCATTGGGTATTAACAATCATTTTGATGGCGAGATTAAGCGCCGTGATAAAACTGCCGACGTCCGCTGTTCCCTGGCCCGCTAATTCCAGTGCGGTGCCGTGGTCGACGGAGGTACGAATAAAAGGTAAACCGAGCGTAATGTTCACGCCGCGGCCAAAGCCCTGGTATTTTAGCACGGGCAGGCCCTGATCGTGGTACATCGCGAGTACTGCATCGGCATGGTCAAGGTATTTGGGCTGGAAAAGGGTGTCAGCTGGCAGCGGACCGCTGAGGTTCATCCCCTTCCCGCGCATCTCTTCCAGCACCGGAATGATGGTGTCTATCTCTTCCGTTCCCATATGACCGCCTTCGCCAGCATGCGGGTTAAGCCCGCAAACCAGCACGTGCGGCTGGGCAATACCAAATTTCGTGCGCAGGTCGTGATCGAGAATCGTGATGATCTCGCGCAGCAGGTCGGGCGTTATCGCCTCGCTGATGGCTTTCAACGGCAGATGGGTCGTCACCAGCGCCACCCGCAGCTCCTCGGTCGCCAGCATCATCACCACTTTGCTGGCCTGCGCGCGCTCTTCGAAGAACTCGGTATGACCGGTGAAGGCGATGCCGGCGTCGTTGATGTTGCCTTTGTGCACCGGGCCGGTCACTAACGCCGCGAATTCGCCGCTCAGGCAGCCGTCGCAGGCGCGCGCCAGCGTCTCGACCACGTAGGCGCCGTTCTGTACGTTCAGCACGCCGGGCTCCGCCGGGACGCTCAGCGGGACGTTAAGCAGCGTCAGCGTACCGGCACGCTGCGGAACGGGCGGTTGCGCAGGATCGTATGGCAGGAGAGATAAAGGAAGACCGAGCCTTTGGGCTCGGTCAGTTAACAGGGCGCCGTCGGCGCAGATCACCAGCTCAACTGGCCAGTCGCGCTGGGCAAGCTGCACGACCAGGTCAGGGCCAATCCCGGCGGGTTCGCCGGGAGTGATAACAACTTTACGGGTTTCAGGCATCGATATTAGTTGCTCAGAATTTTAACATACGCACTGGCGCGCTGTTCCTGCATCCAGGTTGCCGCTTCTTCAGAGAATTTGCGGTTCATCAGCATACGGTAAGCACGATCTTTCTGCGCGGCGTCGGTTCTGTCGACCTGACGGCTATCCAGCAGTTCGATCAGGTGCCAGCCGAAGGAGGAGTGCACCGGTCCGCTGGTCTGCCCTTTGTTCAGACGCATCAGCGCATCGCGGAACGCCGGGTCGAAGATATCCGGCGTGGCCCAGCCTAAATCACCGCCCTGGTTCGCCGAGCCCGGATCTTCAGAATACGCTTTCGCCGCTTTAGCGAAGGTGGTTTTCCCGCTCTTAATGTCGGCGGCAATTTGCTCCAGCTTCGCCTGAGCCTGCGCATCGTTCATGATTGGCGATGGCTTCAGCAGAATATGACGGGCATGTACTTCAGTGACGGAGATGTTCTGGGTCCCGCCGCGCAGATCGTTCACTTTCAGAATGTGGAAGCCGACGCCGGAACGGATCGGACCGACGATATCCCCTTTCTTCGCGGTGCTTAACGCCTGGGCGAAAATGCCCGGCAGCTCCTGGATACGACCCCAGCCCATCTGGCCGCCCTTCAGCGCCTGCTGGTCGGCGGAGTAGGTGATCGCCAGTTTACCGAAGTTGGCGCCGTTGCGCGCTTGCTCAACGATAGCATTCGCTTGCTCCTGGGCCGCGGCGACTTGATCGGAGGTCGGGTTCTCCGGCAGCGGGATCAGGATGTGGCTCAGGTTGAGCTCGGTGCTGGCGTCGTTCTGGTCGCCGATCTGTTTGGCCAGCGCTTCCACTTCCTGCGGCAGCACGGTGATGCGACGACGCACTTCATTGTTACGCACTTCCGAAATCAGCATCTCTTTACGGATCTGGTTACGGTAGGTGTTGTAGTTGATGCCTTCATAGGCCAGACGGCTGCGCATCTGATCCATGGTCATGTTGTTTTGTTTAGCGATGTTGGCGATGGCCTGATCGAGCTGGTCGTCAGAGACCTTCACGCCCATCTTCTGCCCCATCTGTAACACGATCTGGTCCATGATCAGTCTTTCGAGGATCTGATGGCGCAGGGTCGCGTCATCCGGCAGCTGTTGGCCAGCCTGACCAGCATTGAGCTTAACCGATTGCATCAAACCATCGACGTCGCTTTCCAGCACGACGCCATTATTGACGACGGCCGCTACTTTATCGACCACTTGGGGGGCAGCGAAACTGGTATTCGCGATCATGGCGATACCGAGAAGCAGCGTTTTCCAGTTCTTCATACTTTTTCCATTTCGATTAACCGCAAATGCGGATGATGTTGTAAACCAGCCGCATCACAGGGAGCTCTGGTACGGTAAAATGTTCGAACGCAGCATCTGCTGGGTGCCGAGGCCGTAGTTAGAGCTCAGACCGCGCAATTCGATATTGATTCCGAAGGTGTTGTCGTATTTGCTCTCGCCGCCGTTGTTGTTGCTATCCCAGCCGTTGACTTTGCGTTCGTAGCCAAGACGGATGGCGTAGCAGCAGGAGTTATACTGGACACCCAACATCTGGTTTGCTGCTTTCCGGGTATTGGTATCGTAGTAGTAGGCACCGACCACGGACCAGCGATCGACGATCGGCCAGCTGGCGGTCATCCCCACCTGCGAGATACCCTCTTTATATTGCGCCGCGGTGGAATATGACGGCAGTGTGGCCTGAATATATTCCGGGCTGGCGTAACGATAGTTAAGCTGGACTAAGCGGTTTTCATCGCGACGGTATTCAATGGTGCCGTTACCGGTTGCGACGTTATCCAGACGCGTATCGTACTGGATCCCGCCGCGCAGACCCCAGTTATCGGCAATGCGCCAGTAGGTGTCGCCGGCCCATACCAGTGAACCCGTGGTGTCGTTGTTCTCCCAGTTGATGTTGTCATCACCGGTGCGTGACTCGGTGAAATAGTAGATTTGACCAACGGAAATGTTAAAACGTTCCACCGCGGCGGCGTCATACACGCGCGAGGTGATACCGGTAGTGACCTGATTGGCCGACGCGATGCGGTCGAGACCGCTATAGGTACGGTCGCGGAACAGGCCGGTGTAGTCCGACTGCAACAGCGTGGAGTCGTAGCTGCCGATTTCACTCTGATCGCGGTACGGCACATACAGATACTGCATGCGCGGTTCCAGCGTTTGGGTGAATCCCTCCTGCAGGTCGCGCTCGAAGACCATTTTGCCGTCGACTTTAAACTGCGGCATCACGCGGCTAACGGACTCTTTGTAGTCCGTGCCGTTGGCGGCGTTGTACTTATCGAGGTTGCTCTGCTGGTAGTGGGTCGCCAGCAGCTTGGCTTCGGTATTCAGACTGCCCCAGCCGTTCGACAGCGGCAGGTTGATCGTCGGTTCGAAGTGAACGCGGGTCGCTTCCGGCATGTTGTTATTCGAGTTAACAAAATGGGCGACCTGGCCGTACAGATGGGTATCGAACGGACCGACATCGTTCTGGTAGTAGTTAATGTCGAGCTGCGGCTCAGCCGAGTAGGAGTTGCTCGACTCCCGATCGAAGACCTGGAACTGCTTGGTTGAGACCGTGGCGTCGAAGTTCTGATTGACATACCCGGCGCTGAATTTCTGCGTCGCATAGCCGTCGGTACTGGAACCATACTTCGAGCTGAAATCGTTGAAGTAGTCAGGATCGCTGACCTTGGTGTAGTCAGCGTTCAGACGCCACACTTGATCGATAACCCCGGAGTGGTTCCAGTAGAACAGCCAGCGGCGGCTGTTGCTGTCGCTGGAGTGGTCATCTTCGTAGACTTTATCCGACGGCAGGTAGTCGAACTCCGTTAAGCCGCTGCCGAGCTGGGTCAGGTAGCGGAATTCGTTTTCCCACATCACGCCGCCGCGCTTGTTCATATAGTGCGGGGTGATGGTGGCATCGAAGTTTGGCGCGATGTTCCAGTAGTACGGCAGGGAGAATTCCACGCCGTTTTTGGTGCTGTATTTCGCGTTCGGGATCAGGAAGCCTGAACGACGCTTATCGCCCACCGGCAGCTGCAGGTAGGGGCTGTAGAAAATCGGCACGGAGCCAAGCTTGAAGCGGGCGTTCCAGATCTCGGCGACCTGCTCTTCGCGATCGTGGATAACTTCGCTGCCCACGACGCTCCAGGTGTCGGAGCCCGGCAGACAGGAGGTAAAGCTGCCGTTTTCCAGAATGGTATAGCGGTTTTCACCGCGCTGTTTCATCAGGTCAGCAGTACCGCGTCCCTGGCGTCCGACCATTTGATAATCGCCCTGCCAGACGTTGGTATCTTTGGTATTCAGATTCGACCAGGCTTTTGGTCCTTTGAGGATCACCTGGTTATCGTCGTAATGCACGTTGCCCAGCGCGTCCACCGTGCGCACCGGCTGCGCCTGGCCCGCGGCCTGCTGCTGATGCAGCTGAACTTCGTCGGCGCGGAGGCGGCTATTCCCCTGGTTGATATCGACGTTGCCGGTAAAGACGGCGTTGTCCGGGTAATTGCCCTTCGCATGATCGGCGTTAATCGTCACCGGCAGATCGCCAGGCCGCCCTTCCACGAGCGGACGATCAAAGCTTGGCACGCCAAGCATACATTGCGTTGCGAGATCGGCAGCGAGGCCTTGTTGGCTATACAAGGCGCTGGCAATCATCGTAGCCAGGAGGCTGGGAATACGTTTTTTCATACGTTGTATTTATTGTTCCATCATCTTGTGGCAGCGGCTTGCAAACGGTCAGAGCCTAACTTACTCAACTTTATCACGCTAGTGTTAATCCTGCCCGTTTCAAGCCCGAGCGTTAGGCACCCTGTTGAATGACGAGTATGATAAAGCAAATTATAGGCTATGTCCCACAATTGACCGAGGCGCGAGTGCCGGGTAACGTGCGGTCATATTCGTGCTTAACGGCGACAAACAGTTGGGGAGTCTATGCAGTATTTGGGTAAAGTGATTGGCGTGGCAGTAGCTTTGCTGATGGGCGGTGGGTTCTGGGGCGTGGTGCTCGGCTTCCTGGTCGGCCATATGTTTGACCGGGCGCGCAGCCGCCGGTTGAATCTCTTCGCCAATCAGCAGGAGCGTCAGTCGCTCTTCTTTTCCACCACCTTTGAAGTGATGGGGCATCTGACCAAATCCAAGGGCCGCGTTACCGAGGCGGATATTCACGTCGCCAATGTGCTGATGGATCGCATGAATCTGCACGGGGCTTCGCGTAGCGCGGCGCAGCAGGCGTTTCGCGACGGCAAAGCCGACAATTATCCGCTGCGCGAGAAGATGCGCCAGCTGCGCAGCGTCTGCTTTGGCCGCTTCGATCTGATTCGGATGTTTCTGGAAATTCAGCTGCAGGCGGCGTTCGCTGACGGCGAACTGCACCCTAACGAACGTGAAGTGCTGTTCGTCATCGCCGATGAGCTTGGCATCTCCCGCGCCCAGTTCGATCAATTCCTGCGAATGATGCAGGGCGGCGCCCAGTTTGGCGGCGGTTCGCAGCAGCAATCTTATGGTCAGCACGGCGGCAACGCCGGCTGGCAGCAGGCGCAGCGCGGGCCAACGCTGGAGGACGCCTGCAACGTGCTGGGGGTGAAACCGACTGACGACGCGGCGACGGTGAAGCGCGCCTATCGTAAGCTGATGAACGAGCACCATCCGGACAAGCTGGTGGCGAAAGGGCTGCCGCCGGAGATGATGGAGATGGCCAAACAGAAAGCCCAGGAGATCCAGAAGGCCTGGGAGCTGATCAAAGAACAGCGCGGCTTCTGAGTTTTTCAGCCCCTCGCCCGGCGAGAGGGGTTAGCGTTTGGCCTGTGCGCGGCGATACAGCCGCCGCGGATGGCCGATTTTTCCATACAGCATCTCCACCTCCAGAAACCCGGTCTCAACGCCGTGTTCAAGATAGCGGCGGGCGGTGGTTTTGCTGAGTCCGGCGGCGCTGACCACCTCATCAACGGAAAAGCAGTGCGCTTCCCGGCCGCTAAACAGACCCTGTACCAGCGCCAGCGTCTTCTCTTCAATCCCCTTGCTGCCACTATCTACGCGATAATTCTTCGCCTGCAGTTGATAGAGGGAATCGACGTTCTGCTGATCGACGATTTTCCACTCCCGCTGCTGATCGTAGAACTGGATAAAACGCTCCAGCGACTGACTCAGCCGCTTCCATGATACCGGCTTAAGAATATAGTCGAAGGCGCCGTTGCGGATAGCCTGGCTGCAGGTTTCCATATCGCTGGCGGCGGTGATAAAGATCACCGAGCATTGGCTGGTCGCCAGCGCCGGATCGGTCATCAGCGTCACCCCTTTGCCGTCCGGCAAATAGTTATCCAGCAGTACCAGCTGCGGCGGGGTGGCGTGGAGTAACTGGCGGGCCTGGGCGAGGGAGGCCGCCATGCCCGCCAGCCGCAGGCGCGGGTGTTTCTGCACAAGCTCGGCGTGCAGGCGCGCCAGCTCGCTCTCATCTTCAATGATTAGCACATCGACCAGGTCATGATGCATCGTGGGCCTCCGGGTGCGGACGGGCAGGTGCGTCGGCCGGGATAAACAGGGTGAAGATCGTTCCCCGCGGCGCGTTATCGGCGACTTCGATGGTGCCGCCTGCCTGAGTGACATAATGTTCAATAAGATACAGACCAATGCCGTGATCGCCACGGGTTTTGGTGGTGACGCCGCGTTCAAAAATGCGCTCGCGGATATCGGGGCGGATGCCGACGCCGCGGTCGGCCACTTCGATAATCAGCTCCCGGGCGTTGAGCTGGATCAGGACTTCCACCGGCTCATGCGGAAGCTCGGCGCGCTGCGTGGCTTCGATGGCGTTATCCAGCAGGTTGCCGATGATGGAGATCAGCTCGGATTCCATCAGCGACGGCAGGGGACGGTCGATGCGGCAGGCCGGGTCGAAGCTCAGCGCCACGCCTTTTTCGCGGGCGCGGGTGGCTTTGCCGAGCAGCAGACCGCATAGCGTCGGCGAGTGGAAGTGTGAGGAGATAAAGTCCAATAGCTCCTGAGCATGTTCCGACTGGGCCTGAATATAGCGGATCGCTTCGTCATAATGGCCCATATGCAGCAGGCCGGAGAGGGTAGTCATCCGGTTGAGCTGCTCGTGGCGCATGATGCGCAGATTGTCGACATAGCGCTTCACCTGGCTCAGCTGGGCGGTGAGGGCATTGATTTCATTGCGGTCACGGAATGTGATCACCCAGCCCTGCAGGGTATTCTCCAGCATAATGCGCACCCGACTGGCGAGCACGGTCAACTGGTTGAAGCGGCACAGCTCATCGTGGGTGTCGCGCTCAAGCATGTCGCCGCTGGCGAAAAAGGGCTGCGGGGAAATCACGCTGTCAATCGACTGACCGCGCAGCTGACTGGCGGGCTGGCTGAGTCCCAGCAGGCTGCGGGCGGCATGGTTTATCACCTCAATGCGCCGCAGGCGATCGATGACGATCACCCCCTCAAAGATCGACTCCATCATCGCCTTTTGCTGTCGCACCAGCAGGCCTATCTCCCGCGGCTCGAGCGAAAAAATCTGCTTTTTGATGCTGCGGGTAAAGTACCAGGAGAAGATAAACAGGGCGATGAGCAGCAGAACGGCGGCGATAAAAATATTGATCACTTTGGTCAGGGTAATGCTGTCGAGATAGCTGGTGAGGTAGCCGACGGAGACAATGCCGATCACCCGCCCCTCCTCATCGACGATCGGCGTTTTGCTGCGCAGCGAGACCCCAAGTCCGCCTTTGCGAATGGTGGTAATGGATTTTCCCTCCAGTACCGCCTGGTTGTCGCCGCCAACCAGCCGCGTGCCGACCCACTCCGGATGGACCGAATGAAACAGATGCACCCCCTGGCGGTCGCCGATGACGATAAAGCTGGCGTCACTATGGGCGGCGATTTGCTGCATAAACGCCTGAATCGCCTGTGGGTCATGCCGGCTGACCTGCTGACGTAAATTTGGCATCAGGGCTATCTCTTCGGCCTGAATTTTGGCCCGGGCGCTCATTTCCTGATAAAGCTGGCGGCTGGCATCAAAGTAATAATAAATACCCAGCGCGATAAAGAGGACTGAGAAAAAAGCGACCAGCGAAATAAACAGCTTATATTGAAAAGATAATTTCATAGGTCCCGGACGACGTATTCACCATACCGGCACTCTATCATTTTTCTGTCACGTGACGTAAATGTTAAAGGAAAGTTGTGATCAGTGGCGCAGGCGCGGGCTGCCGCCAGCAGTTGCGGTGGATATAAGGCGTGATGGGAAATAAAAACCATAAAAACCACGATAATAAATCAGAGATATATCACCCCTGCGCGGATCCGCGAATAGAAACCATAAAAACCATAGTGACCATTAAAACTTCTTTTTTAATTCGGGGAGCTTCACATTAACGACGCCGCTGTCCCTTTACGCTGAAAATGAATAATAACGACAGGGCTGAATTTATGAGCACGACAGACAATGCATTCTCTGCAACCCTTGAACCGATCAATACGCCGAAAGCCACGCTCAGGCAGCGCTGGTGGCACATCATGGATAACTGGAAGGTAGGGATCGTCCCGCTGCCGCTGTTTTTGCTGGCCGGGGGGCTGATTGCCCTCGATTGCCTTGGCGGTAAACTGCCGAGCGATATCGTGGTGATGGTGGCTACTCTGGCTTTCTTTGGCTTCGCCTGCGGCGAGTTTGGTAAACGCCTGCCGGTGCTGGGGAAACTCGGCGCGGCGGCGATCTGCGCCACTTTTATTCCTTCCGCGCTGGTCCATTACGGCCTGCTGCCAGACGTGGTCGTGGAATCCACCACCAAATTCTATAAATCCACCAACATCCTCTATCTCTATATCTGCTGCATTATCGTCGGCAGCATCATGAGTATGAACCGCACCACCTTGATTCAGGGCTTCCTGAAGATCTTCTTCCCAATGCTGTGCGGCGAGGTGGTCGGCATGCTGGTGGGCATCGGCGTTGGCACGCTGCTGGGCATGGAGCCGTTTCAGGTGTTCTTCTTTATCGTGCTGCCGATCATGGCCGGCGGCGTGGGGGAAGGGGCGATCCCGCTGTCGATGGGCTATGCCGCGCTGATGCATATGGAGCAGGGGGTGGCCCTGGGCCGGGTGTTGCCGATGGTGATGCTCGGCAGCCTGACGGCGATCGTCATCTCCGGCTGCCTCAACCAGCTCGGCAAGCGCTTCCCGCATCTGACCGGCGAAGGGCAACTGATGCCGAACCGCAGCCATGAAACCCGCAGCCTCGGCGAGAGTGAAGGCATGAGCGGTAAAACCGACGTCGGGACGCTGGCCTCCGGCGCGCTGCTGGCGGTACTGCTGTATATGATGGGGATGCTCGGCCACAAACTGATTGGTCTGCCGGCGCCGGTGGGCATGCTGTTTCTCGCGGTGCTGTTAAAGCTGGCTAATGTGGTGTCTCCGCGCCTGCAGGAGGGATCGCAGATGGTGTATAAATTCTTCCGCACCGCGGTCACCTACCCGATCCTCTTTGCCGTCGGTGTGGCGATCACCCCGTGGCAGGAGCTGGTGAACGCCTTCACTTTCACTAACCTGCTGGTGATCGTCAGCACCGTCTCCGCGCTGGTGGCGACCGGTTTCCTGGTCGGTAAAAAGATAGGGATGCACCCGATCGATGTGGCGATTGTCTCCTGTTGCCAGAGCGGGCAGGGCGGCACCGGCGATGTGGCGATCCTGACCGCTGGTAACCGCATGAGCCTGATGCCGTTCGCGCAGATCGCTACCCGGATTGGCGGGGCGATAAATGTCTCTCTGGGGTTGCTGTTCCTCAGCCACTATCTGGCGTGATATAACGCTACGCTCAGCGATAAAACTGCTATTTTCCGCTACAGAACGCCGAAAATATCTGCGTTCTGTATCCTAAATGCTCCGCATTTAGCGTTACAATCAGCGCGCGATCGGCTATCGCAACCATCATTATGACAGTCCAGGCGCTGTCGCATTTATCATATGTAGGAGAGGAATTAATGTCAGTGGATACTCCCGCCCAGGCGGGCGTCAGCATCGACGCATTGCTGGCGGCGAAAGAGCAGCGTGCAGCCCGCCAGGCCGACTGGTTGGCCCATTATCAGCAGCCTGTTATTTCCCTGACCCTGGTAACCCCCGGGGCGGTGAAGGACAGCATTCGCTATCGCAACATGATGGGCGTAGCCCTCCAGGCCTGCGATCAGCTGCTTTGGAAGCACCGCTGGCAAACGCTGGATCGTCAGGTGCTGTGGCTGCCGACCGGGCCTGAAGCGCTGTGGTGCGTGGCGCATCCGGCCAGCGAAATCAAAGCGATGTGCAGTACGCTGGAGCAGAGCCATCCGCTGGGACGCTTGTGGGATATCGATGTGATCTGTCCGCAGAGCGGGCAGGTGGGACGCCAGTCGCTGGGCGAGTCGCAGCGCCGCTGCCTGCTGTGCGATGAGCCGGCGCACGCCTGCGCGCGTAGCCGTCGTCACGACACCGATCTCGTCGTTGCCCGCGTTGAGCAGATGATTGACGCGTGGTTTGCCCGCGATTAACGGGTTAGCATTCCCCGGCGGCAGAGCGCTGCCGGGGAGGTCCTAAAAGTCGAGCGGCGCGCGGAAGGTCATCGCGTTGCCGTAGGCGGGGTGGGTGATGGTGAGCGTCTCGGCGTGAAGCAGCAGGCGCGGGGCCATCGCCAGCGCCTCCGGCGTGGCGTAAAAGCGGTCGCCAAGGATCGGATGTCCCAGCGCCAGCATATGCACGCGCAGCTGGTGTGACCGTCCGGTAATTGGCTTCAGGCGCACGCGAGCGGTATTATCTTCCGCGTACTCCAGCACCTCATACTCGGTCTGCGCCGCTTTGCCGGTTTCATAACACACCTTCTGCTTTGGCCGGTTCGGCCAGTCGCAAATCAGCGGTAAATCCACCAGGCCCTCCGCCGGCTGCGGATGGCCCCAGACGCGGGCGATGTACTGCTTCTTCGGCTCGCGCTCGCGGAACTGGCGCTTCAGTTCGCGCTCGGCCGCCTTATTCAGCGCCACCACAATCACGCCGCTGGTGGCCATATCAAGGCGATGCACCGATTCGGCCTGCGGGAAGTCGCGCTGAATGCGCGTCATCACGCTGTCTTTATGCTCATCAAGACGACCCGGCACGGACAACAAGCCGCTCGGCTTGTTGACCACCATGATGTGCTCATCCTGATACAGGATCACCAGCCAGGGATCCTGCGGCGGATTGTAGTTTTCCATCGCCATTTCGCGTTCCGTTACTGGTGAGTGACGACGATCAGACGCAGCGCGTCCAGACGCCATCCGGCCTGTCCCAGCGCCTCCAGCACCTGCTGGCGGTTGCTTTCAATCGCCGCCAGTTCGTCGTCACGGATGTTCGGGTTGACCGCCTTCAGCGCTTCCAGACGGGAGAGTTCCGCCGTCAGCTTATCGTCGGCTTCACTACGCGCCGCGTCGATCAGCCCCTGCGCCGCCTTGGCGATCTGCGCTTCGCCCTGCTGCAGAATGGCATGAACGTCCTGCTGCACCGCGTTGACCAGCTTGCTGCCGGTGTGGCGATTGACCGCGCTCAGCTGGCGGTTGAAGCTTTCAAACTCCACCTGGCCGGCGAGGTTGTTGCCGTTTTTATCCAGCAGCATGCGAACCGGGGTCGCCGGCAGGAAGCGGTTGAGCTGCAGCTGCTTCGGCGCCTGCGCTTCGACCACGTAGATCAGCTCCAGCAGCAGAGTGCCGACCGGCAGCGCCTTGTTCTTCAGCAGGGAAATAGTGCTGCTGCCGGTATCGCCGGAGAGGATCAGGTCGAGGCCGTTGCGGATCAGCGGGTGTTCCCAGGTGATGAACTGCGCGTCTTCACGGGACAGCGCCACGTCACGCTCGAAGGTGATGGTGCAACCGTCCTCCGGCAGGCCCGGGAAATCCGGCACCAGCATATGGTCGGAAGGGGTGAGGACGATCAGGTTTTCCCCGCGGTCGTCCTGGTTGATGCCGACGATATCGAACAGGTTCATCGAGAAGGCGATCAGGCTGGTGTCGTCATCCTGCTCTTCGATGCTCTCCGCCAGGGCCTGGGCTTTCTCGCCGCCGTTGGAGTGGATCTCCAGCAGACGGTCGCGGCCCTGCTCCAGCTGCGCTTTCAGAGCGTCATGCTGCTGGCGGCAGGATTTGATCAGATCGTCAAAGCCGTCGGTGGATTCCGGCGCCGCAAGGTAGTTGATCAGCTCGTTATGGACGCTGTCGTAGACGGTCCGTCCGGTCGGGCAGGTATGTTCAAAGGCGTCGAGGCCTTCGTGATACCAGCGCACCAGCACCGACTGCGCGGTCTTTTCCAGGTACGGGACGTGGATCTGGATATCGTGCGCCTGGCCGATACGGTCGAGACGGCCGATACGCTGCTCCAGCAGATCCGGGTTAAACGGCAGATCGAACATCACCAGGTTGCTGGCGAACTGGAAGTTGCGTCCTTCGGAGCCGATCTCGGAGCACAGCAGCACCTGGGCGCCGGTGTCTTCTTCAGCAAACCACGCCGCGGCGCGGTCGCGTTCGATAATCGACATCCCTTCATGGAACACGGCGGCGCGGATACCTTCGCGCTCGCGCAGCACCTGCTCCAGCTGGAGCGCGGTGGCGGCTTTGGCGCAAATCACCAGTACCTTCTGCGAGCGATGGCTGGTCAGGTAGCCCATCAGCCACTCGACGCGCGGGTCAAAGTTCCACCAGGTGCCGGTATCGCCTTCAAATTCCTGATAGATCTGCTCCGGGTAGAGCATGTCGCGCGCGCGCTCTTCCGCGGTTTTGCGGGCGCCCATGATGCCGGATACTTTGATGGCGGTCTGGTACTGGGTCGGCAGCGGCAGGCGAATGGTGTGCAGCTCGCGTTTCGGGAAACCTTTGACGCCGTTACGGGTGTTACGGAACAGCACGCGGCTGGTGCCGTGGCGGTCCATCAGCATCGAGACCAGCTCCTGGCGCGCGGCCTGAGCGTCTTCGCGATCGCTGTTGGCGGCCTGCAGCAGCGGCTCGATATCCTGCTCGCCGATTAGATCGCCGAGGGTATTGAGTTCGCTATCGCTCAGCTTGTTGCCCGCCAGCAGCAGAGCGACAGCGTCGGCCACCGGACGGTAGTTCTGCTGTTCTTCGACAAACTGCGCGAAATCGTGGAAGCGGTTCGGATCCAGCAGGCGCAGGCGCGCAAAGTGGCTCTCCATCCCCAGCTGTTCCGGCGTCGCGGTCAGCAGCAGAATGCCCGGCACGCGCTCGGCCAGCTGTTCAATGGCTTGATATTCGCGGCTCGGGGCGTCTTCGCTCCACACCAGATGGTGCGCTTCATCGACCACCATCAGGTCCCACTCGGCGTCGCACAGGTGCTCCAGACGCTGCTTGCTGCGGCGCACGAAGTCTAAAGAGCAGATCACCAGCTGTTCGGTTTCGAACGGGTTGTAGGCGTCATGCTGCGCTTCGGCGTAGCGCTCGTCGTCAAACAGCGAGAAGCGCAGGTTGAAGCGGCGCAGCATCTCCACCAGCCACTGGTGCTGGAGAGTTTCTGGAACCACAATCAGTACGCGCTCGGCGGCGCCGGAGAGCAGCTGCTGGTGCAGGATCATCCCGGCTTCGATGGTTTTACCTAAGCCCACTTCATCGGCCAGCAGGACGCGTGGCGCGTGACGACGGCCCACGTCGTGGGCGATGTTCAGCTGATGCGGGATCAGGCTGGTGCGTTGGCCGCGCAGGCCGCTCCACGGCATGCGGTACTGCTCGCTCTGGAACTTGCGCGCGCGGTAGCGCAGGGCAAAGCGGTCCATGCGGTCGATTTGTCCGGCGAACAGGCGGTCCTGCGGCTTGCTGAACACCAGTTTGCTGTCGAGCAGCACTTCACGCAGGGTGACGTTCGCTTCCTGGGTATCGAGGCGGGTGCCAGTGTAGGACAGCAGCCCGTTCTCTTCATGCACTTTGTCAACGTGGAGCTGCCAGCCTTCGTGGCTGGTAATGGTGTCGCCCGGGTTAAACATCACGCGAGTGATCGGGGAATCGTTGCGTGAGTACAGACGGTTTTCGCCGATGGCGGGGAAAAGGAGAGTGACCATGCGCGCATCCAGCGCTACCACCGTCCCTAATCCTAGTTCGCTCTCTGTGTCGCTAATCCAGCGTTGACCAAGTGTAAAAGGCATATATGTTCGGCTCTTTAGTTCTTTAATTGCAGGCAATAGTTGATCATCTCCATGTACAACCGGAGATGCGTCAAAATTGGGGCCAGGAATGGAAAGGGCGCTATATTACTGGATGGCAGAACGTTCGTCACGTCCTCCTCACGGTTCATTTTCAGGCTTCTGCGCCCGCGGAATGGGTGAGAAAAAATCAAAATAGCCCCAGCTGTCCTGTCACTATTGTAGCAAAGTCGTCGTTGACGAAGGGCAGGATCCCTTCCGCTACCGGCTGCAGCTGCTTTGACAAATAGTGGTCGTAATCGAGTGGCGACTGCTGATAATCCACCGGTTCCGGACCGCCGGTGGTCCAGACGTATTTGATGGTGCCGCGTTGCTGATACTGCTGCGCCCGACCCCGCTTCAGGTTGTGCTCATCGGCAAGCCTCGCGGCGCGCACGTGCGGCGGCACGTTGCGCTGATACTCCGCCAGCGGCCGACGCAGGCGTTTGCGATAAACCAGCTGCTCATCGAGCTCGCCGTTCATCAGCCTGGCGATAGTCTCCCGCACATAATCCTGATAGGGCTGGTTGCGGAAAATGCGCAGGTACAGCTCCTGCTGAAACTGCTGGGCCAGCGGCGTCCAGTCGGTGCGCACCGTTTCCAGACCCTTGAAAACCATGCGCTGGCCGTCGCCCTCCTGAATCATTCCGGCGTAACGCTTCTTGCTGCCGGTATCGGCTCCGCGGATCGTCGGCATCAAAAAGCGGCAGAAGTGGGTTTCGTATTCCAGCTCCAGGGCGCTGGTTAGCTGGAGTTTGCCAAGCTCCTGCGCCCACCAGGCGTTGACGTCGTTCACCAGCGTCCGGCCGATCTCCGCCGCCTGCGCTTCGCTGTGCGGGCGCTTAAGCCAGACGAAGGTGGAGTCGGTATCGCCGTAGATGACGTCATAACCATTGGCTTCAATTAACGCTTTAGTCTGACGCATGATCGCGTGGCCGCGCATGGTGATCGACGAGGCGAGACGTGGGTCGAAGAAGCGGCAGGCGCTGGTGCCCAGCACGCCGTAAAAAGCGTTCATGATGATCTTCAGCGCCTGGGAGAGCGGCTTATTGTGCTGGCGCTTGGCTTCATCGCGGCCGTGCCAGATCTGGCTGACAATCCCCGGCAGGCAGTGCTTGTCTCGCGAGAAGCGGGCGCCGAGGAAGCCCTCAATGCTGTGCTGGTCATCGGGTTGCGCCAGGCCCTCCACCAGGCCGACCGGATCGATTAAAAAGGTGCGAATGATCGACGGATACAGGCTCTTGTAGTCCAGCACCAGCACCGAGTCATACAGGCCGGGGCGGGAGTCCATCACATAGCCGCCGGGGCTCGCCTGGGGCGGCACGTCGCCGAGGTTCGGCGCCACGTAGCCCAGGCGGTGCATGCGCGGAAAATAGAGGTGGCTGAAGGCGGCGACCGAGCCGCCGTGGCGATCGGCGGGCAGGCCGTTGACCGTCGCCCGCTCGAGTAGAAATGGCATGATCTCTGTTTTGTGGAAGATCCGCGTCACCAGCTCGCAGTCCTGTAGGTTATAGATGGCCAGCGCCGGTTTATCTTCATGGAAGCGGCGATCGATCTCGTCCATCCGATCCCATGGGTTGTCGATGGCTTTGCCTTCGCCCAGCAGCTCGCGGGCCACCGCCTCCAGCGAAAAGGAGGAGAAATTCCAGAACGCCGATTTCAGCGCGTCGATGCCGTCAATAATCAGCCGGCCGTGGGCCTGGGCGAAGAAGACACCGTTCTTAAAACCGTGCTCGCGCCACTCCAGCTCGCTGTTGCCGCGGCCGAGCCTTAGCGGGATGCGGTAGCGTTCGGCATGCTTTTGCAGGACGCGCAGATCGAACTGCACCACGTTCCAGCCGATCAGCACGTCGGGGTCGTGATCGGCAAACCAGGCGTTGAGCTTTTCCAGCAGCAGGGAGCGACTGGCGACGTAGACCAGATCGAAATCGACGTCTGGCGGCGTTTCCGGTTCGGGGCCCAGCATGTAGACCACCCGCTGACCGCAGCCTTGCAGGCCGATGCAGTACAGCTCGCCGTGGCGGCTGGTTTCGATATCCAGCGACACCCATTTCAGCGGCGGGCGATAGTCAGGATTAGGTTTCATGCGCGCGTTAACCAGCTGTGGGCCGCGCGTTTCGCCTTCCACCCACACCGGGGCGGTAATAAAGCGCTCCATCAGGTAGCGCTCCGGCGGACGGATATCGCCCTCATAGAGGGTGACGCCGCTGTCGCGGAGCATCTTCTCCAGACGCATCAGTTGACGATGGGCGCGGCAGTAGAGGCCGACAACCGGCTGGCGATGGAAATCTTTCAGGGCCAGCGAGGCGAAGCGGAAGCCTTTCTCACCCTGCAGCAGTCGCTCAGCCTGCGCCCGCTGCGCTTCGGGGATAAAGGCGACGGACTCCTGCGGCGGCAGCGTGACCTGCAGCGGGCCGTCGTCGGTGGCCAGCCAGAAGGACAGTTCGGTGCGTTGCGGAGTGTCCCGCCAGTGACGGGTGAGTAGAAAACCTGCTCGTGGCTGGGTCACGGGTGCTCTCGATGATAAAAAAACCAGGCCTGATTATAGCCTGGTTTCTCAATGAGTGCTGGGATTTTATACAGGTATTCGGCGCTGAGGTGGCCCCCGGATTTCGGCTTGCGCCTTATCCGGTCTGCCAGACGGTGCAGAGCCGTAGCCCTGCTAAACGCAGCGCGAGCAGGGTGATTATTGGCCGTAGTAGGCTTTGGCCCCATGCTTACGCAGATAGTGTTTATCCAGCAGCGTCTGCTGCATATCCGGCAGCTGCGGCGCCAGCTGGCGGCAGAAGATGCCCATATAGGCGATCTCTTCCAGCACGATGGCGTTATGCACCGCGTCTTCGGCGTTTTTACCCCACGCGAACGGGCCGTGGGAATGCACCAGCACGCCGGGCATCTGCGCCGGGTCGATCTCGCGCTGGCGGAAGGTTTCGACAATCACCTTGCCGGTTTCCCATTCGTATTCGCCGTTGATCTCCGCATCGGTCATCAGCCGGGTGCAGGGCACCGGACCATAGAAATAGTCGGCGTGGGTGGTGCCGGTCGCCGGAATAGCTTGCCCGGCCTGCGCCCAGATGGTGGCGTGGCGCGAATGGGTATGCACAATGCCGCCCAGCGTCGGGAAGGCCTGATACAGCAGGCGATGGGTCGGGGTATCCGACGAGGGTTTCTTCTTACCCTCCACCACTTCGCCGCTCTCCAGACTGACCACCACCATATCGTCGGCGGTCATCACGCGGTAATCCACGCCGGAGGGTTTGATAACCAGAACGCCCTGGTCGCGGTCGACGGCGCTGACGTTGCCCCAGGTTAAGGTCACCAGATTATGCTGCGGCAGCGCTAAGTTGGCTTCCAGCACCTGGCGTTTAAGATCTTCTAACATAGTGTGCTCCGAATAGCAGGCGAGTCGGGTATCCCTCACCCCGAACCTCTCCCGTCGGGAGAGGGAGAAAGGCGGTATCGCGCCAGGCCGGTACCCTCTCCCCGGCGGGGAGAGGGGTAGGGTGAGGGGGCGACCTCTTAGCGTTTTGAACCGTAATAGACTTCATTCCAGCGCAGCGCGTCTTTGAAGGCCGGCAGACGGGTGTCGTTGTCGATGACCGTCAGCTCGATATCATTCAGTTCGGCGAACTGGCGCATATCGTCGAGGTTCAGCGCATGGCTGAAGACGGTATGGTGCGCGCCGCCGGCGATGATCCAGGCTTCCGAAGCGGTACGCAGATCCGGCTGCGCTTTCCACAGGGCGTTAGCCACCGGCAGCTTCGGCAGGTCGTGCGGGGTCGGGACGGTTTCGATGGTATTGACCAGCAGACGGAAGCGGTCTCCCAGGTCGATCAGGCTGGCGACAATCGCCGGGCCGGTCTGAGTATTGAAGATCAGGCGCGCCGGATCCGCTTTGCCGCCGATGCCCAGCGGCTGGACGTCGAGGATCGGTTTCTCGGCGGTGGCGATCGTCGGGCACACTTCCAGCATGTGCGAGCCGAGCACCAGATCGTTGCCGTTGTCGAAGTGGTAGGTGTAATCCTCCATAAAGGAGGTGCCGCCCTGCAGACCAGTTGACATCACCTTCATGATGCGAAGCAGAGCGGCGGTTTTCCAGTCGCCCTCGCCGGCAAAGCCGTAGCCCTGCTGCATCAGGCGCTGTACGGCGAGCCCCGGGAGCTGTTTCAGGCCGTGGAGATCTTCAAAGGTGGTGGTAAAGGCGTGGAAACCACCCTGTTCGAGGAAGCGTTTCATCCCCAGCTCAATGCGCGCGGCGTCCAGCACGTTCTGACGCTTGTCGCCGTGAACCTGCGCCGCCGGGGTCAGACGATAGCTGCTCTCGTATTCATCGACCAGGGCGCTGATATCGCCGTCGCTGACGCTGTTGACCACTTGCACCAGATCGCCGACCGCCCAGGTGTTCACTGAGAAGCCAAACTTGATCTGCGCCGCGACTTTATCGCCGTCGGTCACCGCCACTTCGCGCATGTTATCGCCGAAACGGCACACTTTCAGATGGCGAGTATCCTGTTTGGAGACCGCCTGGCGCATCCAGCCACCGATGCGCTGGTGGGCCTCTTTATCCTGCCAGTGGCCGGTCACCACGCTGTGCTGCTGGCGCATACGGGCGCCGATGAAGCCGAACTCGCGGCCGCCATGCGCGGTCTGGTTCAGGTTCATAAAGTCCATATCGATGCTGTCCCAGGGCAGCGCGGCATTGTACTGCGTATGGAACTGTAGCAGCGGCTTGTTGAGAATGGTCAGGCCGTTGATCCACATTTTTGCCGGCGAGAAGGTGTGCAGCCAGACCACTAACCCGGCGCATTTGTCATCGTAGTTAGCGTCGCGGCAGATGTGAGTGATTTCGTCCGGGGTGGTGCCCAGCGGCTTAAGGACCAGTTTGCACGGCAGTTTGGCTTCCGCATTCAGGCTGTTCACCACATGTTCGGCATGCTTCGTCACCTGGCGCAGGGCTTCCGGGCCGTACAGATGTTGGCTGCCAATAACGAACCATATTTCATAGTTATCAAAAATCGTCATTTTCGTATCCTTAATGGGTGAGCGCTGCCTGAGATTGCGGGGCTTTTTCCGCCTTTGCAGCCGAAGGGAGATAGTGTTGTTCGGCGCTGACCGACCACTGTTGGTAGCGCTGATAGAGTTGTTCGAAACGCTGTGCCTGCGCCGGGCGCGGCTGCAGGGTGGTTTCCACCTGGCTTGCCATCCGCTGCTGGGCGGCTGGAATATCCTCATAGACACCGGCGGCGACGGCGGCGAAGATAGCCGCCCCCAGCGCGCAGCACTGATCGGAGGCGACAATTTGCAGCGGACGGTTCAGCACGTCGCAGCAGGCCTGCATGATGACCTGGTTTTTCCGCGCGATACCGCCAAGCGCCATGACGTTGTTAACCGGGATCCCCTGCTCGGTGAAGCACTCCATAATGGCGCGGGCGCCGAAGGCGGTGGCGGCGATCAGACCGCCGAACAGCGCCGGCGCGTCGGTGGCCAGGTTAAGGTCGGTGATCACCCCTTTCAGGCGCTGGTTGGCATTCGGCGTGCGGCGGCCGTTGAACCAGTCAAGCACCACCGGCAGATGCTCCAGCGATGGATTGTTGGCCCAGGCTTCGGTGAGCGCCGGCAGTAACTGTTTTTGGCTGGCTTTGATTTGCTCCCGCAACGCTGGCTGCTGCTGGGCTAGCTGCTCCAGCGGCCAGCCGAGAATGCGACCGAACCAGGCGTAAATATCGCCGAAGGCGGACTGGCCTGCCTCCATACCGATAAAGTGCGGGACTACGCTGCCGTCGACCTGGCCGCAGATGCCTTTGACCGTGCGGTCGCCGACGCTCTCTTTATCGGCAATCAGAATGTCGCAGGTGGAGGTGCCGATGACTTTCACCAGCGCGTTAGGCTGCGCGCCGGCGCCCACGGCGCCCATATGGCAGTCGAAGGCGCCGCCGGAGATGGCCACGGTCTGCGACAGGCCCAGGCGCTGGGCCCACTCTGCGCTCAGCGTGCTGACCGGCACATCGGCCGTCCAGGTATCGGTGAACAGCGGCCAGGCCAGATGCTGGTTAATGATGGGATCAAGCTCATCGAAGAAGCTGGCCGGCGGCAGACCGCCCCAGCTTTCATGCCACAGGGATTTATGCCCGGCGCTGCAGCGGCCGCGGCGCAGATCCTGCGGACGGGTGGTGCCGGAGAGCAGGGCGGGTACCCAGTCGCAAAGCTCCACCCACGAGGCGGCTGCCTGGGCGACGGCGCTATCTTCCCGGGTGACGTGGAGGATTTTGGCCCAGAACCATTCGCTGGAGTAGATCCCGCCAATATAGCGCGAGTAATCCTCTTTGCCCGGCTGGTGGCACAGGCGGGTGATCGCCTCGGCTTCCTCGACCGCGGTGTGATCCTTCCACAGGACAAACATGGCGTTAGGGTTGTCAGCGAATTCTTCGCGCAGCGCCAGCACGTTGCCCTCGGCATCAACGGGAGCCGGGGTTGAGCCGGTGCTGTCGACGCCAATGCCCACGACGTCGGCGCGCTGTTCGGCGCTCAGGGAGGCAAGTACGCTTTTCAGCGCCGCTTCCATGGACTCGATGTAATCTCGCGGGTGGTGGCGGAACCGGTTGTTAGCGCCATCGCAATACTGTCCTTCCCGCCAGCGTGGATACCACTCCACGCTTGCCGCCAGTTCTGCGCCGGAGGCGCATTCCACCGCCAGGGCGCGGACTGAGTCACTACCAAAGTCGAGGCCAATCGCAATTGCCATCTTGTTACTCCATGCAGAAATCATTCATGCAGCAACAGTAGATATCCCCGGCAAAATCCGTCAGGCCGGATTCGCTAATCTTATGGATTATTTTGCTGTCACCTCGCAAAGTGTGACGCCGTGCAAATATTCGATGTGGACTTTCCTGCCGTATTTATAGACACTTTTGTTACCCGGCATATCACGGTGGAATGCACGCCGCTGGCGCTTTTTTCGCTTGCTGTGCGGCTTTTTAGCGAAATTCCCACTGCCGTCGCAGTCGTGACAGGGCCGAGAGCGATAAAATGATGAATATGGACAATTGGTGTCACTAATACCTTCGGGGAGAACCACGCGTATGGCCGAAACGCAAAACGATCCGCTGCTGCCGGGCTACTCTTTTAACGCTCATCTGGTCACCGGTCTGACGCCGATTGAGGCGCAGGGATACCTGGATTTTTTTATCGACCGCCCGCTGGGTATGAAAGGCTATATCCTCAACCTGACGATCCGCGGCGAGGGGGTGATCAACAACCACGGCGAGCAGTTTGTCTGCCGGCCGGGCGATATGCTGCTGTTCCCGCCGGGGGAGATCCATCACTACGGCCGCCATCCCGACGCCAGCGAGTGGTATCACCAGTGGGTCTACTTCCGCCCGCGCGCCTACTGGCACGAGTGGCTCAACTGGCCGACCATCTTCGCCCAGACCGGCTTTTTCCGTCCGGACGAACAGTGGCAGGCGCGCTTTGGCGAGCTGTTCGGCCAGATAGTCGATGCCGGACAGGGGGCGGGGCGCTATTCCGAACTGCTGGCGATTAATCTGCTGGAACAGCTCCTGCTGCGGCGGATGGAGGCGATCAACGAATCGCTGCATCCGCCGCTGGATAACCGGGTGCGCGACGCCTGCCAGTACATCAGCGACCATCTGGCGGACAGCCATTTTGATATCGCCAGCGTCGCCCAGCACGTCTGCCTGTCGCCCTCGCGTCTGTCGCACCTGTTCCGCCAGCAGTTGGGGATCAGCGTGCTCGGCTGGCGTGAAGACCAGCGCATCAGCCAGGCCAAACTGTTGCTGAGCACCACGCGGATGCCGATCGCCACCGTCGGGCGCAACGTCGGCTTTGAAGATCAGCTCTATTTTTCCCGCGTGTTCAAAAAATGCACCGGCGCCAGCCCGAGCGAATTCCGCGCGGGATGTGAATAAAAAGTAAAGAAAGTGAAATGATGACCCGCTTAAATGTCACAGCCAGTAAACTCTTAAGACAATTGTTGGCTTGACGACGGCGCGATGGCTTCGGAGAATCCGGGCTTCGTTTTTTAACCGGGTACATTATGCAAGCATTGCTCGAACACTTTATTACCCAATCCACGGTCTACTCGTTGTTAGCCGTGATGCTGGTGGCCTTTCTCGAGTCGCTGGCGCTGGTGGGGCTTATTTTACCCGGAACGGTGATGATGGCCGGCCTTGGGGCGCTGATTGGCGGCGGTGAGGTTAATTTCTGGCAGGCGTGGCTGGCGGGGATCGTGGGCTGTCTGCTGGGAGACTGGATCTCATTCTGGCTCGGCTGGCGCTTTAAAAAGCCGCTGCACCGCTGGTCGTTCATGAAGAAAAACCGCGCCCTGCTGGAAAAAACCGAGCATGCGCTGCACCAGCACAGCATGATCACCATCCTGATTGGCCGCTTTGTCGGGCCGACGCGTCCGCTGGTGCCGATGGTCGCCGGGATGCTCGACCTGCCGGTGGCCAAATTCGTGCTCCCGAATATTATCGGCTGCCTGCTCTGGCCGCCGCTCTATTTCCTGCCGGGGATTCTCGCCGGCGCGGCGATTGATATTCCGGCCGATGAAAACAGCGCCAGCTTTCAATGGCTGCTGCTGGGGGCGGCGCTGCTGGCCTGGCTGGCGGGGTGGCTGTGCTGGCGGCTGTGGCGGAGCGCGAAAACGTCTGGCGATCGGCTGTCCCGCTGGCTGCCGCGCGGGCGTCTGCTGTGGCTGGCGCCGTGTATGGTCGCGCTGGCGGCAACGGCGTTAACATTTGTCTTCCGCCATCCGCTGATGCCGGTCTATCTGGCGATCCTGCACAAGGTTATCGCGCGCTGATCCCCATCAGATGCGAGGCGCTGCTGCGGCCGCTTAACAGCTCGGCGGTAGCGCCATCCCAGACAATGCGCCCTTCGGCGACCACAATCGAGCGCTGCGCGATGCGCGCGGCATCTTCCACGCTGTGCGAAACCATCAGCAGGGTGAGCTGCTGCTGTTCACAGACATCCGCCACCAGCGCCAGCATCTCCTGACGCAGCGCCGGGTCGAGCGCCGAGAAGGGTTCATCCAGCAGCAGCACCGGCTGCTGGCGCACCAGACAGCGGGCCAGCGCCGCGCGCTGCCGTTGACCGCCGGAGAGCGCTCCCGGCAGGCGGTCAAGCAGGGCATCAATTCCCATCTGGACGGCAATCGCCGTGACTTTCTGCTGCTGTTCGCGGCTCAGTTTCAGGCCAGGGTGGATCCCGAGGCTGATATTCTGCCGAATGGTCAGATGGTTAAACAGGTTATTCTCCTGGAACAGCATCGAGACCGGACGCTGCGCCGGCGGCGTCGCGTGATGCGTCTCGCCGTTAATCTGCAGGCTGCCGCTGGCGGGCGGCAGAAAACCGGCGATCAGATTCAGCAGGGTGCTCTTTCCGGCGCCGCTGGGGCCGAGCACCGCGATGCGCTCGCCGCGCGCGACGTCGAGAGTAAAGCGCATCGGCAGATGCTGGTACAGCCATGTCACATCATTGAGTTTTAGCATCACGCCCCGGAAGTTTTTCAATCAGCGTAAATAATAAGAAACAGAGCAGCAGCAGAAGCAGAGCGGTGACGGCGCCGTCCTGGCTGCGGTAGGCGCCTATCTGCTGGTAGAGATAGAAAGGCAGGGTGCGGAACGCCTCGTTGCCGAACAGCGCCACCACGCCGAAGTCGCCAATCGACAGCACGCAGGCGAAGGCTAACGCCTGGGCTAGGGGGCGCCGGAGCGCGCGAAGTTCGATGACCCGCAGTCGCGTCAGGCCTTCGATCCCCAGCGACTGGCACAGCATATTGTAGCGGACGGCAATGTCGCGCATCGGGTTTTCCAGCACTTTAAGCGCGTAGGGGATCGCCATCAGAGCGTTGGTAAAGATGACGATGCCGTCGGCGGACTCCGGCAGGCCGATGCTGTTATTGAGCAGCAGAAAGAAGCCGGTAGCCAGCACGATGCCCGGCATGGCAAGGATCAGCATGCCGCTCAGCTCCATCGCCTGCCCGGCCAGCGGCCGCTGGCGGGCGCGCAGCTCGCGACTGCTCCATAGCAGCATCATTGTCAGGGTCACGCTCAACAGCCCGGCGGCGATGGCGATGCGCAGGGAAGTCGTTAATGCCTGCCAGAGGGCGGGCTGCGCCAGCACGTCCAGCATATTGCGGTTGACCCCGTCGACGATGACCGCCAGCAGCGGCGGCAGCAGCAGCAGCAGGGCGGCGCCGATCAGCAACCCATCGCTCAGCCGGCTATGCAGGCGATCGTCAGGGTCACGCCAGCCGCGGACATGGCTGACGCCGATAGCCACCGCTTTACTGAGGCGCTGGCTGAGCAGCACCAGCCCGAGGCAGCAGAGCATCTGAATCAACGCCAGCATTGCCGCTCGCGCCGGATCGTAGTCAAAGCTCAGCGCCTGGTAGATAGCCAGCTCAATCGTGGTGGCCTTCGGGCCGCCGCCCAGCGACAGCACGGTGGCGAAGCTGGCAAAGCAGAGCATAAAAATCAGCGCGGCGACGGCGGGAATGTGCCGGCGCATCCATGGCCATTCGACGAGGCGGAAGAAGGCATAGCCGCGCATGCCAAGCTGGGCGGCAATTTGCCGCTGCTCGCCGGGAATGTTCTCCAGCGCCTGCAGCAGCAGGCGGGTGGCCATCGGCATATTGAAAAAGACGTGCGCCAACAGGATGCCCTGCAGGCCGTAAGGTGAGAAATCCCACTGCCAGCCGAAAGTGTGAAACAGCGAGGCCAGCCAGCCCTGGCGGCCATAGACGCTGAGGATGCCGAACACCGCCACCAGCACCGGCAGGATCAGGGTCATCGCGCACAGACGCAGCAGCAACGTGCGGCCGGGGAAGCGACGCCGATAAAGCGCGCGGGCGAGAAAGATAGCCGGCCCCACCGAGAGCAGCGCTGACAGCGACGCCTGCCAGAAGGAGAAGCGCACCACATGCCAGAGGTAGCTATCGCTGAAGACCGTCCGCCAGCCCGCGCCGGGGGCGCTGAACCACAGCGCCAGAAACGCCGCCAGCGCGACGGCGCAGAGCAGCGTAGCGGCGAACAGGCCCGGCAGCAGCCCGCTCAGGTTTAGCGGCTGACGGCGCGTTGCCATGCGCTAATCCAGGTCTGACGCTCGCTGGCGACCTGCTGCGGGGTAAACGTCAGCGTGGTCTGCGGTTTTACCAGGCTTGCAAAACCGG
This sequence comes from Klebsiella sp. GB_Kp047, assembly GCF_040065235.1. Lineage (NCBI taxonomy): Bacteria > Pseudomonadati > Pseudomonadota > Gammaproteobacteria > Enterobacterales > Enterobacteriaceae > Klebsiella > Klebsiella sp. GB_Kp047. The sequence continues at coordinate 97,286 of NZ_JBEAJG010000033.1, forward strand.
CCGGCAGCGCGACCTGGGTCACCGGATACATCCAGTTGCCGGTGGGGATGGCGTTCTGGAAGCCAGGCGAGACCATGAATTTGAGGAATTTTTCCGCCAGTTCCGGCTGCTTGCTGGCGGCGGTGCGGGCGGCAACTTCGACCTGCAGATAGTGGCCTTCGGCGAAGTTCGCCGCCGCATAGTGGTCTTTCTTCTCTTCAATCATGTGGTAGGCCGGCGAGGTGGTGTAGCTCAAGACCAGGTCGCTTTCCCCTTTCAGGAACAGACCGTAGGCTTCGCTCCAGCCCTTGGTGACGGTAACGGTTTTCGCCGCCAGCTTCTGCCAGGCCTCGGGCGCTTTATCGCCATAGACCTTTTGCATCCACAGCAGCAGCCCCAGCCCCGGGGTGCTGGTGCGCGGATCTTCATAGATGACCCGCCATTTTTGCGGGCTCTCGACCAGCTCTTTCAGGCTCTTCGGCGGGTTGGCCAGTTTGTTTTTGTCATAGACGAAGGCGAAATAGCCGTAGTCGTAGGGGACAAAGATGTCGTTATCCCAGCCGCCCGGCACGCTGACCGCGCTGGCGGGTACGTTGCTTTTGGCAAACAGTTTACTCTGCGCCGCGGCTTCCAGCAGGTTGTTATCAAGGCCAAGCACGACGTCAGCCTTGCTGTTCTTGCCTTCCATGCGCAGACGATTGAGCAGCGAAACGCCATCTTCCAGCGCGACGTACTTCAGCTCGCAGCCGCAGTCCGCTTCAAACGCTTTTTTGACCGCCGGGCCGGGGCCCCAGTCGGCAGAGAAGGAGTCATAGGTATAGACGGTGAGGACAGGCTTAGCCAGAGCGGGCATGGCGACCAGCGCCAGCAGCGGGAGTAATTTTTTCAACACTTTGCACCTCAGAAAAAAGGGGTGGCAAAGGATTTTGAGTGAGCCTCAAATCCCTTCGCCGGCGTTATCCGGATCAGGTTCGACGGGTATTTTCTCAGCCCATACGCTTCATCCTTCAAGCCGCATCTGCGTTAGCTTCGCGCGTTCACCCCAGTCACATAGTTATCTATGCTCCAGGGGATTCACCCGCTTGCTGCCTTGATGCAACTTGAATGATATTGCGTATGTTTATTAGCACCCCGTTGAGAACGGCCTTAGTGTAATGATTTTGTCAGATGACGGAAAGCGCTTACGGCTCCGGCGGCGCAAACCATGCGGATTTAAAATCGAACCAGCCGAGGGTGTTCATCCGCACGCCGCGCATACTGCGCTGGCCCTGAATCATCAGCCAGTGATGGATCAGCGGCACGATATGCTGGCTGGCCAGCAGGCGCTGACTCCAGGTGGCCGGATTAAACTCTCCCGCGCGCCAGCGGCTGGCGTCTTCCTGCCAGTCGATGGGGATGCAGCGCTGAATCAGCGGGACTTCGTACAGATAGGCGAATAGCGAGAATTCGATTGGCAAGGTGAAGTTAACGCTGTTGAGCCAGATATCGCTGACTACCTCGCCGCGATGCCAGGCATCGTACTCCAGCTCCTGGATCTCCAGCTTCACCTGATGCGTGGCCAGCAGGTCGCGCATGATCCCGCCGATCACCCGGTGTTCGACGTGATCGCGGTAATAGGTGAGGGTGACCGTCTCCAGCCCCGCCGGCTTGTCGCTGGCGTGGTTGCTGGCGTGATGCCAGCGCGGCAGCAGGCCGTAGGCGGGAAACCAGTTGCCCTGGTAGTGTTCGCCCGCATGGTAGAGCAGGTTCGCGGGCTGGAACAGATAGCTTAACCAGCGACGCACCGCGTCGTTGGCGCCCAGCGGGCTTCGCGAGTCGAACAGCAGATAGTAGCACCCCTCTTCCAGACGACTCTCCACCGCCTTTTCGCTTTCGGTATTCCCCTGCAGCGTCAGGCCGCCGTTGGGCTCTTCGCTAATTTCCGGTAGCACCCAGACGTTCACCTCATCGATCAGCGCCCGGTAGCCAAAATAGTCCTCAAAGGCGTGGATCTTGAGCTGGTTCTGATTGTTACGCACCACGGCATACGGGCCGGTGCCGACCGGCATCGAAGAAAAGTGGTTCATGGTCTGCCACTCCTGCGGCAGCACCATCGCTGGCACCTGGCCCAGCAGCCAGGGCAGCCAGCGGTCGGGCTGGCGCAGATGAATATCCAGGGTCCAGGCGGTGGGCGACTCGATGCGTTCGATATGCGAATAGAGCGGCAGGGCATTGCTGCGCTGCAGAGAAGCGATCACATCGCTCATCTCCAGCTCACGGCCGTGGTGAAAATGGATGCCTGGCCGGAGGAAAAAGCGCCAGTGGGTGGGCGTCAACTGCTGCCAGTGGTGGGCAATATCAGCTTCCAGTTCCCCATTTTCCTCATTTACCCGCGTCAGCGCGCTGAATATTTGCCGGGCGATATGGGTTTCCGAACGTCGCAGCGCGCTGCCGGGCAGTAAATTCTTCATCGGCCGGTAGTAGAGCACGCGCAGGATGTGCCGCCCCTGGCGGAAGCTGCGCCCGAGATGCGAGACCAGCATCTGACGGACGGCGGCTTTATCGCCGACCAGCTGCACCAGCTGATCGATGCGATCCTGTTCAAGCAGATCTTCGGCACGCTGCTGCTGCAGGGCGAGGCCGGTATAGAGAAAGGTCAGCCGCGAGCGTTTTCCGCGGCCAGCCTCCGCCTCCCAGGTCAGCCAGCCGCGGGACTCCATCATATTGAGCAAGGTGCGCATGTGGCGGCGCGAGCAGCTCAGCATTTCCGCCAGTTCGTTGAGGGTGGTCTCCTGCGACTTGCCGTCGCAGCACTGCCATAGACGGATGAACTGTTGTTGCAGACGGCCGGAAGACATAAAAGGGGAACTCCTGCGCAAAACTCAGCAATTTATTACTCCCCATATTAAGCCAATAATGAATCCCGATGAAGCGAGGAGGTGAATATGATGAGGTCTACCGCAAAATCGTTCTACCAGCGCTACTTTTCTGCGACGCAGAAAGCGTCCTGGCTGGCCCGCCTGATGGCAGGACGACAGCAGGAAATCCTGGGCGAACTGATGCAGTGGGGAGTGACGTCAAAGACCTCTGATCATTGACTTGCAGACATCATGTGTGACTGAGTATTGGTGTTATACTCGTCGTTTTTCAAGCTGCAGGTGCGCGCGCTTGCCCGGGTCTATCGCTGTCGATGCTCCCAGAGCCTATGTTCTGGCCGCGTGAATCGCCCCTACGGGACTCACCCTTTCGGAGCCAGCGTAAGCGCTGCGCAAAACGGTTAACCGTTTGTCCTGCAACGTGAAATCCACAGAGTATAGAATCACCCGCCAGCAGAAAGCCTCTGCTGGCTTTTTTCGTTTACTTCGCGTGTGTTAAGGACATTTCATGCTGTGGTTGATGACGATGGGACGACGGCTAAACGGCGTCTATGCCGCCTTTATGCTGGTTGCTTTTATGATGGGCGTGGCGGGCGCATTGCAGGCGCCGACGTTGAGTTTGTTTCTCAGCCGCGAAGTGGGGGCGCAGCCGTTCTGGGTGGGCCTGTTCTACACCGTGAATGCGATAGCCGGGATCCTGGTGAGTCTGGCACTGGCCAAGCGCTCCGATAGCCGCGGCGACCGGCGGCGGTTAATTATGTTCTGCTGTCTGATGGCGGTAGGCAATGCGCTGCTGTTTGCCTTCAACCGCCACTATCTGACGCTGATCACCTGTGGGGTGATGCTGGCATCCATCGCTAACGCCGCCATGCCGCAGCTCTTTGCCCTGGCGCGGGAATATGCCGACAGCTCGGCGCGGGAAGTGGTGATGTTCAGCTCGGTCATGCGTGCCCAGCTGTCTCTGGCGTGGGTGATTGGCCCGCCGCTGGCCTTTATGCTGGCGCTCAACTATGGCTTTACCACCATGTTCTCTATTGCGGCGGGCATCTTTGCGATCAGCCTGGCGCTGATTGCGGTCAAACTGCCCTCGGTTCCGCGCGTGGAACAGCCCTCGGAAGAGGCGGAGGCGCTGGCGCAGGCCGGCGGCTGGCAGGACAAGAATGTGCGGATGCTGTTTATCGCCTCCACCCTGATGTGGACCTGCAACACCATGTATATCATTGATATGCCGCTGTGGATCAGCAGCGATCTCGGGCTTCCCGACAGTCTGGCCGGGATCCTGATGGGCACCGCCGCCGGCCTGGAAATTCCGGCGATGATCCTCGCCGGCTACTACGTGAAGCGCTTTGGTAAACGTAAAATGATGGTAGCGGCGGTGGCGGCCGGTGTGCTGTTTTATCTGGGGCTGATCCTGTTTCATGGCCGAACGGCGCTGCTGGCCCTGCAGCTGTTCAACGCCATTTTTATCGGCATAATCGCCGGGATCGGCATGCTGTGGTTCCAGGATTTAATGCCGGGACGCGCGGGGGCGGCGACCACCCTGTTTACCAACAGTATTTCCACTGGCGTGATCCTCGCCGGCGTGATGCAGGGGGCGCTGTCGCAGAGCTATGGCCACGCCAGCGTCTACTGGACGATCGCCGCGATTTCGCTGGTGACGCTGTTTTTAACCAGCAAGGTGAAAGATATCTGACCGTCCTCTTCGCCCCGGCGTGCAATTCGCCGGGGCCGCCGTCTTTACTTCAGTTCGATTCGCTTGATGTCGCCGATGATAAAAATGTAGGCAATCACGCCGATCAGCGCCGTCAGGCCGACGTAGATCAGTGCGTAAAAGAAGTTACCCGTTGCGGAGATAATCACGCCAATTATCAGTGGGGCTATAATCGACGCCATATTAGCGCAGAAATTAAATATCCCGCCGGTCAGGCCTGCCATATTTTCCGGGGCAATATCAGAAATTAACGTCCAGCCCAGACCAACCATTCCCTGACCAAAAAATGCCACTGACATAATAATAATAACGGTGCTGTTGGCGCTCACCCAGTTCGCCGCAATAATACAGCTGGAGAGTAATAATCCGGAAATTATTGGTAACTTCCGACTGATATTGACGGAGCCGGTTCGCTTCAGCAGTCGGTCCGAGATCCAGCCGCCGAAGAGGATGCCGATGGCGGCGGCGAGAAACGGCCAGGTGGCGAAGAAGCCAACGTGCAGCCAGGGAAGATGGCGCTCGTTGGCCAGATAGCTGGGAAACCACGTCAGGAAAAACACCAACGTGGTGTTGCCCGCAAACTGACCCAGACTGGCGCCGAGGATCTGGCGACAGCCCAGCAGGCGCCTGGCGTCACGCCAGTTAAATGGAACGTTCTGGATTTTATTGTTAATACCGTTTGCGCCGATATAATCCAGCTCCGCTTGATTAGCCGTGCGCGATTCATGGGGTTCGTGATAAAAACGCCACCACACCAAAGTAAATAAAATACCTAATCCTCCGGTGAGGAAAAAAAGCGTTCTCCAGCCGTGATGTTCGAGGATTAAAAATAACAGCGGTGAGAAGGCCGCCAGTCCTATATATTCACCAACCGTATATGTTGCCGTCGCCCGTGCGCGCTCATGCTGCGGGAACCAGGTGCTGACGATGCGGCTGTTGGCCGGGAAGCAGGGCGCTTCACTGACGCCAAGTCCCAGGCGCAGAAGCAGCAGAGATTTAAGCCCGAGGGTGAAACTTTGCAGCAGGGTAAACAGCGACCAGAAGAAAATTGACAGGGCATAGGTCAGTTTGTTGCCGAAGCGGTCTAAAAACATGCCGCCGGGGATCTGCGCCAGGGCATAGGTCCAGGCAAAGGCGGAGAAAATGATGCCCATCATCGCCGGATCGATATGAATTTCCTGGGTTAACTGTGGGGCAACGATACCGAGGATGGTGCGGTCGAGATAATTGATCATCGTTCCGACGGACAACAGCAGTAAAATAACTATCCGAACGCGGCTTCTTTTTTTCGTCCCTGATGAGGAAGTGAGGACTTCCTGAGAGTTTGACATACTCATAGCGAGATCCTTTAAAGTTTAAAATATTTTTGCATATATTTGTATATGCAAAAATATCTCCGGGAACTATAGGTAGTATCTATGAATGGCAACGCTTTGTGGCACATTCATACGCTTCAGAAAATAATATTTGATATACCGCCGATATTTACCCGCTCATGCGCATTATTGGTGGCTTGCATGGTATATTAGCATCAGTGGATTTATTCTTATATTATACGGGCAAAAATAATGAACCTAAAGCAACTTTATTATTTTAAACGTCTGTCTGAAACTGAACATTATACCGAAGCGGCCTCCAGTCTGTGCATCACTCAGCCTTCGCTAAGCCATGCGATATCAGAGCTGGAGAAGGAGTTAGGGGTCGCGCTGTTCGCCAGACAGGGACGGAACGTTAAAATTACGCAAAACGGCAAGCGTTTTCTGCCGTATGTCGAAGATGCCCTGGCCTCACTGGAAAATGGCCGCACAGTTTTGCAAAAAAACGGCGCTGAAAATAAAGAAAACATTCGTATCGCCTTTATTTACACGATGGGCGAATATGTTGTTCCGCAGTTAATTAATAAATATTCTCTTTCACCTGAGTTTCACAATGTGACTTTTTCTTTTACTCAAGGGACCTCGCTGACGCTGTTGCAGGAGCTGAAAGCGGGAAAAGTCGATCTGGCGATCTGCTCTTATATTGCCGATGAGCCCGATATCGATTTTATTCCGGTTATTCAGCAGGAGCTGGTGGTGGTGACCGCCAGGGATCATCCGCTGGCCCGTCTGTATGAACATGAAGTCGACCTCGTGGAGACGATTCATTATCCCTATATCTATTTTTCAGAAAATAGCGGCTTACGTCCGTTTATCGATAATGTATTTATGCAGCAAAAGCTGGTGCCGGAGATTGCCTGCTACGTGGAAGAGGATACCGCGATGGCCGGGCTGGTCAGCATTGACTACGGGATCGCGATCATGCCGCGGATCTCGGCGCTCTCCCATTACAACGTCCATATCCTGAAGATTAAAAACACCCTCCCTCCGCGCTATATCTATCTGGCGACCATGAAAGACCGGGGACTTTCCCCGGCGCTGCAGTCGTTTAAAAATGTGGTCATCCACGACAGCCAGAAGATCTGTTAGCGAATAGCCCGGAGTGGTCCTCCGGGCTAAGGGGTTATCAGGAGAGAATATCCATCACTTCACGCAGCTTATTGATGGCGATCTGTCCCGGCGCGGAAGCTTGACCCACGGTACCGAAGGTCATGGCTGAGCCAAAAAGACGCCCGGTCACCCGGCTGACGCCGCCTGATTTTCCCATCGACATGGTGATCAGCGGGCGGGTGGCATACTTCTCTTTCATGGTCAGCGTGGCGGCGAGCAGGGTCAGAACGTCCTGCGGCGATTGCGGCATCACCGCGATCTTCGGCAGATCGGCACCCAGATCCTGCATGCGGCGCAGGCGATAGATGATATCTTCCTGGGCGGGGGTTTTATGAAAATCATGGTTACTCATGATCACTTTGACGCCCGCGGCATGCGCATCGTCAACCAGCGCGCGGATCTTCGCTTCATCATTGAACAGCTCGACATCGATGACATCAACCAGTCCACTGCTCGCCGCTTCGCGGTTGAGCGCGAAGTAGGCATCGTCGCTGAGCTCGGTCTCGCCGCCTTCTTTCTTGCTGCGGAAGGTGAACAGCAACGGCAGGGCTTTCAGCGCACCACGGATTTCCGCCAGCGCGGCCATCACCTGGGCCATCTCTCTGACCTGCGTAAAGTGATCAACGCGCCATTCGATGATATCGGCGCCGGCGTCGACCAGGCCGTGGGCGTTACCCAGTATTTCATCCAGCGTTTTGCCGATCAGCGGTACACAAATTAAGGTTTCCCCTTCCTGGAAGGTGATGTTCTTTACGGTAACTGCATTTGTCATGTAGGCATCCATTATTATTCGCGTTGAACCTCAGGCGGTGACTGCGGTGGGTGATACTTTTTGCGCCGCCCGAGCCTGCAGTTGACGATAGCCGATGTACAGGGCGATCACAAAGCCGATCACGGCGATCGCAAAATCAAACCACATAATGCTGGCAATACTGATCTGCGAAAGTTTGGCGGTGATCAGCGGGATCGTGAAGCTGGCGATACTGCCGGCGGTGTAGAAGATCCCGGTTGCCTTGCCTTTCCCGTTCGGGAAGCTCATCGCCATGATCGTCGCTCCCAGCTGTAGCACTCCGCCCGCGGCGGCAAAGCCGATGACAAAGGCGAAGCCGGTAACCATCATCGGCGTCGGGAACAGGCACACCAGCAGCAGCGAGACCATCGACAGGCCAGTATAGATGATCATGGCGACGGCAGAGCTGAACACCTCTTTGACGAAGGCAGCAGTCACGAAGACGCAGACCAACGACCCAACGGTATAGATGCTGAGCAGCTTAATCGCCGAGGCATAGGGCAGCCCGACCACGAACTGGCCGTACTGCGCCAGCCACTGGCTGACCAGATAGAACGTCGCCATGCCGATATAGCCGTACAGCGTGAAGATCATCATATCCAGTTTGTTGGCCTGCGGACGGGCGAACGTTTCCGCCTGTGGCTCAGGAGATTCCTCTTTTTTCGCTGCCTGGCTGTCAGGGAATGGCATTTTAAGCAGGTAAATCCCGCTCAGTACAAAGAGCGCCGCCGCAATCACGAACGACCAGCCGAACCATAGATTCGCCCAGATCAGGAAGCTGATAATGAACGGCAGCAGGAACTGCCCGGCGGAAACGAAGGCTTTGATCAGCACGTTGGCCCGGCTGGCGGAGTGCGGGAAAGATTCCATCAGCGCCGGATAGGTGCCGGAGTCGAGGAAGCTGTTCGCCAGGCCCGCCATAATGCCGAAGACATAGGCCAGATAGATATTTTTGGTCAGCAGAATGCCGACGAAAAAGATCAGGTAGCTCAGGATCCCCAGATAGATAAAGGGCTTGCGACCGAAGCGATCCGAGAGAAATCCGGTCACGATGGTCGCTAACTTACCAATACCTAACGAGGAGATAACGATCGATACGCCGGCTTTATCTGTTCCCCACTGTTCCTGAAGATGGGCCATGTTGAGGGTGATTAACAGCACCCCCATGCCGTGGATCAGGTAGTTGAGGTACAGCCCTGCCGCGGTAGGGACGTATTTATTTTTCATCGCTTGCCCCTTAGAACAGGATGCTTTTGATGTAATCAACCGGCATCTGTTTACCCGTCCAGATTTCGAACGCGCGCGCGCCTTGCCACAGCATCATCCCGAGGCCGTTTAGCGTGCGGCAGCCTTTTTTCTCAGCCACTTCCAGCAGGTGGGTTTTGCGCGGGTTGTATACGACGTCGGAGACGATCAGATCCGGACGCAGGAAGCTGTCGTCCGGCAGCAGCATCTGGCCTTCGAACGGCTTCATGCCGACCCCGGTGGCATTGGTCAGGATCACGCTGCTATCGATTTCGGCACGCAGTTTGTCATGATCGTCAAGATCGAACAGATGGATCTCACAGCGCGTGTTGTTGCGGATCTTGGCGACCGTTTCTTCGGCGTTGGCGAAGAATTTATCGCGACGGTTGAAGATGGAGATCGCCTTCACGCCATCCAGTGCCGCCTGGACGCAGAGTGCGGTCGCCGCGCCGCCGGCACCGAGCACGGTCATCTTCTTGCCAATGATATCGATACCCGCTTCGCTAAGGGCGCGCATATAGCCGGTGCCGTCGGTGATATGCCCGGTCAGGACGCCGTCGTCATTGACCACGGTATTCACCGCCCCGACCAGCTGCGCCGCCGGCGACAGCTTATCGAGATACTGGCAAATCTCGGTTTTGTTCGGCATAGAGACATTAAAGCCGCGCAGCTTCAAAGCCCGGAAGCCCTGGACAACGTCTTTCAGCTCCTGATTACCGACTTCAAAAGCCAGGTAGACGTAGTCCAGCCCGAGATGGGCGAAAGCCTCGTTGTGCATGGTGGGCGACATGCTGTGGCGAATCGGGGTGGCGATCAGACCAATCAGCTCAGTGTGTCCAGTAATACGTTCTGCCATGACAAAAATCCTCAATAAGTTAGAAAGGGAATTCGTTGTGCTTCGCGGCTGCCCAGCGCACCCATGTCTTCGAGGGTGTCCAGCACGTTGCGGCCTTCGCGGATGCCGTCGATAATGCGTCGCGCTATCACGCTGTCGCCGATATTCATGATTTTGACGTTATTGGCATTGGCCCAGCGTTCGATCTCGTCGAGACCCGTCCGGTTGGCGCGCATCCCCAGACAGACAAAGCCGTAGTCGAAGGGGATATCGAAGGTGTGCTGTGTATTTTTCACCTGGAAATGGTCGGCAGCCACCGCCATCAGTTGCGTATTCATGTGCTGTTCGACCTGGTGCTCGTCGAGCATGGTCAACATGGCATTCTTGGTAATGATGTCGAGATCGCGACCGGCGGCGTCCTGCATTTCGATTAAGACCGCCTGCGCGCCGCGAGCGGTAAAGTATTCGATGACGTCGAGGCCAACGGCGCCCGCGCCGACAACGGCGATGCGTTTGCCCTCGACATGGGTAAATTTCGCCAGATTGTCGATCATGCCGGTAATGGAGAAGACTTTGCCTTCCGCGGCGTCAATATTCTCCCGCAGTCCAGCAATGGGCGGCAGCAGGGGGGTTGAGCCGGTGGCATTGACGATCAGATGTGGACGCAGGGCGGAAACCGAGGCCACGTCTGCCCGTTTGCCGACCTGCAGCATCAGGTTGTCCAGCGCGGCGATGCGGTTTTTCATAAACTGCGGGAAATCCGCGATGCGTTTTTTCTCCGGCAGACGGGCGATATCGCTGGCGAGACCGCCGACGTGATTTTTCGCCTCCAGCAGCCAGGTGTGGCAACCGACTTCCGCCGCCGTGCAGGCGGCCTCCATCCCGGCAGTGCCGGCGCCGATGACGACCACGTTCGTTTCGCGATTAACGCGCCGCGTTTTGTAGGCATCGCCGTGAATGATGTCCGGGTTAATTGAACAGCGCAGCGGGCGCGAGCGGGCGATGCGATGGTCGGCGCAGCCGATGTTGCAGGAGATGCATTTGCGCATCAGGCGCTCTTTACCGCTTTGCACCTTCTGCACCCACTCCGGCTCGGCAATCAGACCGCGACCAATGGCAATGAGATCGGCATCGCCGCTGGCGAGGATATCCTCGGCCACCTGCGGGGTACGGATATTGCCGGCGATGACCGTGGGCTTATGGAATTTATCGCGCACCGCGCGGGAGAGGTAACGCTTCCAGCCATCCTCCAGCGACATCTGGTCGATTTGCAGATTCAGGTTGTCGTTCTGCGCCGCCGAGACGTTGATGATATCGACCTTCTCCTGACAGAGCTCAAGGATGCGCAAGGAATCTTCGAGGGTATTGCCGCCTTTGAGGAAGTCGTCGGCGCTGATGCGCAGGCTGACCGGAAAACGTGGCCCGACGCAGGCGCGAACTTTATCGACAATCAGACCTAATATTCGAGTGCGGTTTTCGACGCTGCCGCCAAATTCATCGGTGCGTTTGTTAAATAACGGCGATAAAAACTGGCTAATTAAATAGGAGTGGCCGGCATGAATTTCGACGCAGTCAAAACCCGCGCGACGAACGCGCTCTGCGGCGTCCCCGAATTTTTCCACCGCGTGATAAATTTCCTCATGGGTCATTGGCCGCGGAATATTACCGTGCTTTTTCGAGGGCGTCGTCGAGGAGGAGAGCGGTGTCTGACCCTCGAGGCGGTAGGCATAAGCGGAAGCGCCAGCGTGATTTAACTGAATGGATACGCAGGCGCCGTGTTTATGCAGGGTCTCGGTTAATTTAAACAGCCGCGGGATATATTGATCGTTATCGATCCGCAGCTGGGTGGTGCCGTTGGAAGCGAAAGGGAAATCAATACAGATGTTTTCGATGGTGATAAGACCGGTTCCGCCTTTGGCCCGCAGTTCGTAGTATTCCAGCTGTTCCTGCGAGACCTCGCCATTGAGCGTAGCCATATTGGTGCCCATCGGGGGCATAATAATGCGGTTTTTTAGCGTCATGCCGTTGATGGTCAACGGACTGAAAAGGTGCGGATAGTGGCTCATCTCTTCTCTCCACAGGAGGCCGGGAGGCCGCTATGCGGGGGCCCGGGCGTGTCCTTAGTTAATATTTCTCTGTGGGAAAAGATAGCGAGGGGAAAAATTGAAAAATAATGCTTTTTTTTGCTGTGAGCTATAGGGGGTCTCTATGAGATTAACGCTTCTTTCACATTGTTATATTTTTATATTAAACACTCATACCTTATTTTTACTTGCAGTGAAGGGTTAATACATAAACCGCGCAGGTCAGGGGGAAGAAAGCGAAATCATTCGTCTTTATCGCGTGGGGCAGGCCAACGTCATGGGCTGACGTTCGAAGAATTAATATTGTTTTTTGTGCGTGAGATCTCAATTTTCTGCCGCAATAAATTAAAAAGCCCGGTCAAATGACCGGGCGCGAAGCTTAATTCATAAACGCCGGCAGCTTGTGCTCATAGTCGGAAATCGCCGCTTCATGTTGCAGCGTCAGGCCGATGCTATCCAGGCCATTAAGCATGCAGTGGCGACGGAAATCGTCGATCTTAAAGCTGTAGGTTTTATCCCCCGCTTTCACCACCTGCGCTTCCAGGTCCACTTCAAACGTAATGCCCGGGTTGGCCTGCACCAGTCTGAACAGCTCGTCGACCTGCTCATCGCTCAGCGTCACCGGCAGCAGCTGGTTGTTGAAGCTGTTGCCGTAGAAAATATCGGCAAAGCTTGGGGCGATAACGACTTTAAAACCGTAATCGGTCAGCGCCCACGGCGCATGCTCGCGGGAGGAGCCGCAGCCGAAGTTTTCCCGCGCCAGCAGGATAGAGGCGCCTTTGTACTCAGGAAAGTTCAGCACGAACTCCGGGTTCGGCTGTTGACCTTTATCATCGAGGAAGCGCCAGTCGTTGAACAGGTGCGCGCCAAAGCCGGTGCGGGTCACTTTCTGCAGAAACTGCTTGGGAATAATCGCGTCGGTATCGACGTTTGCAGCATCCAGCGGAACCACCAGGCCGGTATGTTGGGTAAATTTCTCTGCCATGATGGTCTCCTTACTTCAGATTACGGATATCGGCGAAATGGCCGGTCACAGCCGCCGCCGCGGCCATTGCCGGGCTCACCAGGTGCGTGCGTCCGCCGCGGCCCTGACGGCCTTCAAAATTACGGTTGCTGGTGGAGGCGCAGCGCTCGCCCGGGTTCAGGCGGTCGTTGTTCATCGCCAGACACATCGAGCAGCCCGGTAAGCGCCACTCAAAGCCGGCTTCGATAAAGATCTTATCCAGGCCTTCCGCTTCCGCTTGCGCTTTCACCGGACCGGAACCTGGTACCACCAACGCCTGGACGCCCGGCGCCACTTTACGCCCTTTGGCGATTTCCGCCGCGGCGCGCAAATCTTCGATACGCGAGTTGGTACAGGAGCCGATGAACACTTTATCGATAGCCACTTCCGTCAGCGGGATGCCGGATTTCAGTCCCATATAGGCCAGCGCTTTCTCAGCGCTGGCGCGTTCCACCGGGTCGCTGAATGACGCAGGATCGGGGATATTATCGGTGACCGAAATCACCTGGCCTGGGTTGGTGCCCCAGGTCACCTGCGGAGCAATCTCAGCCGCCTGCAGCGTCACCACGGTGTCAAATGTGGCGCCGTCGTCGGTTTTCAGGGTTTTCCAGTACGCCACCGCATCGTCAAAATCTTTGCCTTTCGGCGCGTGCAGACGGCCGCGTACGTAATTGAAGGTGGTTTCATCCGGCGCGACCAGGCCCGCTTTGGCGCCCATCTCGATCGCCATGTTGCACAGGGTCATGCGACCTTCCATGCTCAGATCGCGGATCGCTTCGCCGCAGAATTCCACCACGTGGCCGGTGCCGCCGGCGCTGCCGGTTTTACCAATGATCGCCAACACGATATCTTTGGCGGTGATGCCCGGCGCCGCTTTGCCTTGCACTTCGATTTTCATGGTTTTCGCACGACCCTGTTTCAGGGTCTGGGTCGCCAGCACATGTTCCACTTCGGAAGTGCCGATGCCGAAGGCCAGCGCGCCGAACGCGCCGTGGGTGGCGGTATGGGAGTCGCCGCATACAATGGTCATCCCCGGCAAGGTCACCCCTTGTTCCGGGCCCATTACGTGAACGATGCCCTGGTACGGGTGATTCAGGTCGTACAGCTCAACGCCGAACTCTTTACAGTTCTTAATCAGCTCCTGCATCTGAATGCGGGCCATCTCGCCGGACGCGTTAATGTCTTTGGTCTGCGTCGAGACGTTGTGATCCATGGTGGCGAAGGTTTTACCCGGCTGGCGCACCTGGCGGCCGTGGGCGCGCAGGCCGTCAAAGGCCTGCGGGGAGGTAACTTCATGCACCAGATGGCGGTCGATATACAACAGCGGGGTTTCGTTTTGCGCCTCATACACCACGTGCGCATCAAACAATTTTTCGTATAACGTCTTCGCCATGATTACACCCCTTCTGCGACATAGCGGGCAATGATATCGCCCATTTCATCAGTGCTGACCGCCGCCGTGCCGCGCGCTAAGTCGCCGGTACGAACCCCTTCCTCCAGAGCGCGGTTAATCGCGCTTTCAATTGCGCTCGCCGCCTCGTTAGCGTCAAGGCTATAGCGCAGCAGCAGCGCCAGGGAGAGGATCTGCGCGATCGGGTTAGCGATATTTTTGCCAGCGATATCCGGCGCCGAGCCGCCTGCAGGCTCGTACAGGCCGAAACCTTGTTCGTTAAGGCTGGCGGACGGCAGCATACCCATCGAGCCGGTGATCATTGCGCACTCGTCGGAGAGGATGTCGCCGAACAGGTTGGAGCACAGCAGCACGTCGAACTGAGACGGATCTTTAATCAGCTGCATGGTGGCGTTATCGATATACATATGCGCCAGCTCAACGTCCGGATACTCTTTGCCGATCTCACTGACGATTTCGCGCCACAGAATAGAGGACTGCAGAACGTTGGCTTTATCGATGGAGGTCACTTTGTGACGACGTTTACGGGCAGATTCAAAAGCGATGCGCGCGATACGTTCGATTTCAAAGCGGTGATACACCTCGGTATCAAAAGCTTTCTCATGCTGACCGCTGCCTTCGCGGCCTTTCGGCTGGCCGAAGTAGATGCCGCCGGTCAGTTCGCGAACGCAGAGAATGTCGAAGCCGTTGGCGGCGATGTCGGCGCGCAGCGGGCAGAACTCTTCCAGCCCCTGATACAGTTTGGCCGGGCGCAGGTTGCTGAACAGTTTGAAGTGTTTACGCAGCGGCAGCAGGGCGCCGCGCTCTGGCTGTTCTGCGGGCGGCAGGTGTTCCCACTTCGGGCCGCCAACGGAGCCGAACAGGATCGCGTCCGCCTGCTCGCATCCGGCGACCGTCGCCTGCGGCAGGGGAGTTCCCTGGCGGTCGATGGCCGCGCCGCCGACGTCGTACTGGCTGGTGGTAATGTGCATGGCAAAACGTTGGCGCACGGCTTCCAGTACTTTCATCGCCTGGTTCATCACTTCCGGGCCAATGCCATCACCCGGCAAAACGGCAATATGGTAATTCTTCGACATTACACGGTTTCCTTATTGTTCTCTTTATTCTGAGCTTTGCGTTGCAATTCTTTTTCGACTTCGGCGGCGCGCCAGATGTTGTTCAGCACATGAACCATCGCTTTGGCTGACGACTCTACGATATCCGTTGCCAGACCAACGCCGTGGAAACGGCGGCCGTTGTAGTCAACGACGATATCCACCTGGCCCAGGGCGTCTTTGCCGTGGCCTTTCGCGCTTAAGCCATATTTCACTAATTCAATGTTGTAATTGGTGACGCGGTTAATCGCCTGGTAGATAGCATCGACCGGACCGTTGCCGTTGGCGGCTTCAGTTTTGATCTCATCCCCGCAGACCAGTTTGATCGAGGCGGTGGCGATATCGCTGGAGCCGGACTGAACGTTGAAGTAATCCAGGCGGAAATGCTCTGGCTCTTCCTGCTGCTTGTTGATAAAGGCCAGCGCTTCCAGATCGTAATCGAAGACCTGTCCTTTTTTGTCCGCCAGCTTCAGGAACGCGTCATACAGATGATCCAGGTTGTAATCGCTCTCCTGGTAGCCCATCTCTTCCATCCGGTGTTTCACCGCCGCGCGGCCGGAACGGGAGGTCAGGTTCAACTGCACCTGGTTCAGACCGATGGATTCCGGGGTCATGATCTCGTAGTTTTCGCGGTTCTTCAGCACGCCGTCCTGGTGGATACCGGAGGAGTGGGCGAAGGCGCCGGTGCCGACGATGGCTTTGTTCGCCGGGATCGGCATGTTGCAGATCTGGCTGACGGTCTGGCTGGTGCGCCAGATTTCATGGTGGTTGATATTGGTGTGCACGTTCATGATGTCTTTGCGCACTTTAATCGCCATGATGACCTCTTCCAGCGCGCAGTTGCCGGCGCGCTCGCCGATACCGTTCATCGCGCCTTCTACCTGGCGAGCTCCGGCGTGGACCGCGGCGAGGGCGTTGCCGACGGCAATGCCCAGGTCATCATGGGTGTGAACGGAGATAATGGCTTTGTCGATATTCGGTACGCGCTCATACAGGCCGCTGATAATGTTGGCGTACTCGAACGGCATGGTGTAGCCGACGGTATCCGGAATATTTATGGTGGTGGCGCCAGCGTTAATCGCTGCTTCCACGACGCGAGCCAGGTCAGCTATTGGCGTACGGCCGGCGTCTTCACAGGAGAATTCGACATCGTTAGTGTAATTGCGCGCCCGCTTCACCATATAAACCGCTCGCTCAATGACTTCATCCAGGGTGCTGCGCAGTTTGGTGGCGATATGCATCGGCGAGGTGGCGATGAAGGTGTGGATACGGAACGCTTCGGCCACCTTTAAGGATTCCGCCGCCACGTCGATATCTTTCTCAACGCAACGCGCCAGAGCGCATACGCGGCTGTTTTTGATGGTGCGCGCGATGGTCTGCACGGATTCAAAATCGCCCGGAGAAGAAACCGGGAAACCGACTTCCATCACGTCAACACCCATGCGCTCGAGGGCCAGAGCGATCTGCAGCTTCTCTTTGACACTCAGGCTTGCCTGTAACGCTTGTTCGCCATCACGTAAGGTCGTATCGAAAATAATGACTTGCTGGCTCATGGTTTGGATCCTTAGTCTGTGTCCTGGCGCCTTGTTGACGAGCATAAAAAAACCCGCGCCAAGGCGCGGGTTTTATAGTCTTGCTGGAAGATGACTTAACGCTGAACGTCGCCCAACAGCCTACCGCGCAAATGGCATGCGTTTAGTAGTAGTAGGCTGGTGATGCGAGTGGTGCGAATCATTGCGTCAAACTCCAGATGAAATCGTTATGCTTTTAGAGTTACTGGATAGCCGTTTCAAAGTCAACCCCTGGCATGGAAAAAGCGTTTTTGGTCCACGGCGTGAATTAGCTAATTGTGCTGATGTTTGCCCTTTTTTGCCGAAGATCCTTTTTTGGCCCTGCGGGAGCGCACTGGGATATGTTTCATTTGACAATGTACTTTGCATTAAAGGCTTCGCTCACGATGCGCCGCGAGCGAGGCGGCAAAAAATCGCTATCTAAATGAAAAGATTATATTTATTTTTCGTGTGAATATCTCCACCCCTTAACGGCTCTTTTTTCAATGATAAATGGTTGTTAATTTTATGGGGTAGAAAATAAAATGCTTTATTATTGCTTAAGTTACAGTTAATCATTGGTGTTGTTTTTATTTTTCTGAATTATGGTTAAACTCATCATCATTAAGTAACTAGTATGGTTTGAGCAGTTCACCTATTCCGGCGGTACCGGATTTACACTGCCACTCATAGCCTTGATATATTCCTAAAATACACCTTTGCTATTTTGCAAATGTGATTAGCATGATAAATGATATTTTCGCCGCTAATCATAGCGGTTTAGCAAAGGGAATTCATCGTGACGGCGGAACTAGATATGTTAATTGAAAGTCCAGAATATAAATCAGCCCCCGGACAGGAAGTCGTAAAACCTCAACTACGGATGGTTGATCTCAATCTGCTTACCGTTTTTGATGCGGTTATGCAGGAACAGAATATTACCCGTGCCGCCCATACGCTCGGCATGTCTCAACCGGCGGTGAGCAACGCGGTTTCACGTCTGAAAGTGATGTTTAATGATGAGCTGTTTGTGCGCTATGGCCGCGGTATTCAGCCGACGGCGCGGGCCTATCAGCTCTTTGGCTCAGTGCGTCAGGCGCTGCAGCTGGTGCAAAACGAATTGCCAGGCTCCGGTTTTGAACCCTTGAGCAGTGAGCGTGTTTTCAATCTGTGCGTCTGTAGCCCGCTGGATAACATCCTGACGTCGGTAATTTTTAATAAAGTCGCCGAAATCGCGCCCAATATTCATTTAGTCTTTAAATCAGCGCTTAATCAAAATACGGAACATCAGTTACGTTATCAGGAAACGGAATTTGTGATCGGTTATGAAGAGTTTCGTCGTCCTGAATTTGCCTGTGTACCGCTATTCAAAGATGAAATGGTTCTGGTGGCTAGCCGCAACCATCCGCGTATCTCCGGACCGGTGATGGAGGCTGATATTTATCGCGAGGAGCATGCCGCGGTGGCTCTCGATCGGTATGCCTCATTCAGTCTGCCGTGGTATGACACCGCCGATAAACAAGCGCGCATCGCATATCAAGGTAATGCGATGGTCAGCGTATTAAACGTGGTGTCGCAAACGCAGATGGTGGCCATTGCGCCGCGCTGGCTGGCAAATGAGTTTGCCGATAAGTTAGCGCTGCAAATATTACCTCTGCCGCTGAAGGTGAATAGCCGGACCTGCTATCTCTCCTGGCACGAAGCGGCGGGTCGCGATAAAGGCCATCAGTGGATGGAAGAGCTGCTGGTGGATATTTGTCAGCGCTGAGCCGATGGCAATGATCATGAAAGGGGCTTCGGCTCCTTTTTTTATATGATTGAATTACAAGAATGCAGAATTTTATGCTGTTTACCCTTTCAGTTGCTCTCCGCCCGTTAACAAAAAATGGATCAATTCCTGCTATCGCGCCTTTTCTCCGAGTATTTACTATTCTCTTTTCTTATCTCTGAAGCATTCCACCATATTTTCCTCTCTCCGCTTGTTTTTCTTCTTATTCCACTTAGAAAGCCCCTGTCGTGGCGAATTGCCTGCCTGCTGGCGAGCAGTTATGGTAGTGGCATGCAGTCCATTCACCTCAGTGCGGAGGGGTACCCCTTCGCATCGTGCGAGCGCGCGGAAATTGAGTTCCGCTGTCGTAAAACAATAAGCCTGGAGGCAAACCATGGAGATGTTGTCAGGAGCCGAGATGGTCGTCCAATCGCTTGTCGATCAGGGCGTCAAGCAAGTATTCGGCTATCCCGGAGGCGCAGTCCTCGATATCTATGATGCGTTACATACCCTTGGCGGTATCGATCATGTGCTGGTTCGCCACGAGCAGGCGGCGGTGCATATGGCGGATGGTCTGGCGCGAGCGACCGGGGAGGTCGGTGTGGTGCTGGTGACCTCAGGGCCTGGGGCGACGAACGCCATCACCGGTATCGCGACGGCCTATATGGACTCTATCCCGCTGGTGATCCTCTCAGGGCAAGTGGCGACATCGCTTATCGGCTACGATGCCTTCCAGGAGTGCGACATGGTGGGGATTTCCCGCCCGGTGGTGAAGCACAGTTTCCTGGTGAAGCAGACCGAAGATATTCCCGGCGTGCTGAAGAAAGCCTTCTGGTTAGCGGCCAGCGGTCGCCCCGGGCCGGTGGTGGTCGATCTGCCGAAGGATATACTCAATCCGGCGAAGAAACTGCCGTACGTCTGGCCAGACGCGGTCAGCATGCGCTCGTATAACCCGACGACCAGCGGCCATAAAGGCCAGATTAAACGCGCCCTGCAGACCCTGGTGGCGGCGAGCAAGCCGGTCGTCTACGTCGGCGGCGGGGCGATCAATGCGCAATGCGAACCACAGCTGCGCGAACTGGTGGAAAAGCTGAAGCTGCCGGTGGCCTCCTCCCTGATGGGGCTGGGCGCTTTCCCGGCGACGCACTCGCAGGCGTTGGGGATGCTGGGCATGCACGGCACCTATGAAGCCAACATGACCATGCACCATTCAGACGTGATTTTTGCCGTCGGCGTTCGCTTTGACGATCGGACCACCAATAACCTGGCCAAATACTGTCCGAACGCGACTGTGCTGCATATTGATATCGATCCGACCTCAATCTCGAAAACCGTGCCGGCAGATGTGCCGATCGTCGGCGATGCCCGGCTGGTGCTGGAACAGATGCTGGAGCTGCTGGAACAGGAAGAGGCGCAGCAGCCGCTGGACGATATTCGCGACTGGTGGCTACAGATTGAGCAGTGGCGCGCCCGCCATTGTCTGCGCTACGACGACCAGAGCGATAAGATCAAACCGCAGGCGGTGATTGAAACGATCTGGCGACTGACCCAGGGCGATGCCTATGTCACTTCCGATGTGGGTCAGCACCAGATGTTCGCCGCCCTTTATTACCCCTTCGACAAACCGCGGCGCTGGATTAACTCCGGTGGTCTCGGCACCATGGGCTTTGGCCTACCGGCAGCGCTGGGGGTCAAAATGGCTCTGCCGGACGAAATGGTCGTCTGCGTGACCGGTGACGGCAGTATCCAGATGAATATTCAGGAACTTTCTACCGCGCTGCAATATGAACTGCCGGTCCTGGTGCTTAACCTCAACAACCGCTATCTGGGGATGGTGAAGCAGTGGCAGGATATGCTCTATTCCGGGCGCCACTCGCAGTCCTATATGGAGTCGCTGCCGGACTTTGTGCGTCTGGCGGAAGCCTATGGCCACGTTGGCATCCGCATCAGTGAGCCACAGGAACTGGAGACGAAGCTTGCTGAAGCCCTGGAGCAGGTGCGACAGCGCCGGCTGGTGTTTGTCGATGTCACCGTCGACGGCAGTGAGCATGTGTACCCCATGCAGATCCGCGGCGGCGGCATGGATGAAATGTGGTTGAGCAAAACGGAGAGGACCTGATTATGCGCCGGATATTATCGGTATTACTGGAAAACGAATCGGGCGCATTGTCCCGCGTTATCGGCCTCTTTTCCCAGCGCGGCTATAATATAGAAAGCCTGACTGTCGCGCCGACAGACGATCCGACCCTCTCCAGGATGACCATCCAGACCGTGGGCGATGAAAAAGCGATCGAGCAGATTGAAAAGCAACTGCACAAGCTGGTGGATGTCCTGCGGGTCAGCGAGCTGGGGCAGGGGGCTCATGTCGAACGTGAAATCATGCTGGTGAAGGTCCAGGCCAGCGGTTACGGCCGTGAAGAAGTGAAGCGCAACACCGAAATCTTTCGTGGACAGATTATCGACGTGACGCCTTCTATCTATACCGTCCAGCTCGCCGGCACCAGCGATAAGCTCGACGCCTTCCTGGCCTCGCTGCGCGATGTCGCTCGGATCGTGGAAGTGGCTCGCTCCGGCGTGGTCGGCCTGTCTCGCGGTGATAAAATCATGCGCTGAGGATCGGGAATTGATGCAAAAATAGCCCGGCAGCGACTGTCGGGCTTTTTTTTTGCGAAATCAGTAGGAACTGTAAGCGAAAGCGGTTGCTGCGCTAACTATTCTGCGTTTAGATGTTATAAAAAGGGTTCCATACCTGAATAATGGTTATGTTTGGCACTTCTTACCCAAGGGGCAATTGTGAAACTGGATGAAATCGCCCGGCTGGCCGGTGTTTCAAGAACCACCGCGAGCTATGTGATTAATGGCAAAGCGAAGCAGTACCGCGTAAGCGACAAGACGGTCGAAAAGGTGATGGCTGTCGTGCGAGAGCACAACTATCATCCGAATGCGGTCGCTGCTGGCCTGCGTGCAGGACGCACACGCTCTATCGGTCTGGTGATCCCGGATCTGGAAAACACCAGCTATACCCGCATTGCAAATTATCTGGAGCGGCAGGCGCGCCAGCGCGGCTATCAGCTGCTGATTGCCTGCTCGGAGGATCAGCCCGATAACGAAATGCGCTGTATCGAGCATCTGCTACAGCGCCAGGTGGACGCCATCATTGTTTCCACCTCGCTGCCGCCGGAGCACCCTTTCTACCAGCGCTGGGCTAACGATCCGTTTCCGATTGTCGCCCTCGACCGCGCCCTTGATCGCGAGCACTTCACCAGCGTCGTCGGCGCTGATCAGGATGACGCCGAGATGCTCGCCGCCGAGCTGCGGACTTTTCCAGGCGAAACGGTGCTTTATCTTGGCGCGCTGCCGGAACTGTCGGTGAGCTTCCTGCGCGAGCAAGGCTTCCGTAAAGCCTGGCAGGACGATCCGCGTGAGGTGCATTATCTCTATGCCAACAGCTATGAGCGAGAAGCGGCGGCCCAGCTGTTTGAAAAATGGCTTGAAACCCATCCGATGCCGCAGGCGCTGTTTACCACCTCTTTCCCGCTGCTGCAGGGCGTCATGGATGTGACGCTGCGCCGTGAGGGTAAACTGCCTTCCGAGCTGGCGATCGCCACCTTCGGCGATAATGAGCTGCTCGATTTCCTGCAGTGTCCGGTACTGGCCGTGGCCCAGCGCCATCGCGATGTTGCTGAGCGGGTGCTCGAGATCGTCCTCGCTAGCCTCGATGAACCGCGCAAGCCGAAACCAGGCCTCAGCCGTATTCGTCGTAATCTTTATCGCCGCGGCAGCCTGAATCGCCGTTAAGGGCGCAATATCGTCAGCATCCAGGATTATTCCTGGCAGGCCTGCCAGAGAGCGGGCCGCTGGCGATAAATCAGGCAACTGACGTCCAGAATGCAAAACTGAATATATTTCAGACAAATCCTTAAACTTCTTTACGCGTTATTTTGTTTTATTCCCTGGCAATCGTTTTGTGACTCAAAACAGGACACAAAAAATGATGGTGCAGGCTTTAATTGTATTATTTTGTTACATTCACCAGGTTAATTGCTGAATTAACACCCATTTTGTTCGCCACCACCGTTCTCCCCTGCCTTATCCCGCGCCTGGTCCACCCCTCAGGCAGCAACAGGTACTGTTAACGGCCGGCATAATGGCCTAAAATGCCGCTCGCGTCGCAAACTGACACTTTATATTTTCCCGCCGAAGATATTTTGTTGTTTATAACTGTTACGAGTTTGTTGGTTATTTTCTTACACGTATTCATAACGTTAATTTGCCTCGCCTGTTGATGATTTTTTCATCAGGGCTAATGTCGGCTGTAAATAATGGGTTTTTGAGCTCCGTTGGCATTCGTGCTGGCTTGACAAGCTTTTCCTCCGCTCCGTAAACTCCTTCTGGTGGGAATTTGTGGGATAAAGTGGCGAAAAGGGGTGAGGCTGGCATGTTCCGTGGAGCAACGTTAGTCAATCTCGACAGCAAAGGCCGCCTGGCTGTGCCAACGCGCTATCGCGATGGGCTGATCGAGGACGCTGCCGGTCAATTGGTATGCACCATTGACATTCATCACCCGTGCCTGCTGCTTTATCCATTGCCTGAATGGGAAGTCATCGAGCAGAAATTGTCGCGTTTATCGAGCATGAATCCCGTTGAGCGGCGCGTACAGCGTTTGCTTCTGGGTCATGCCAGCGAATGTCAGATGGATAATGCCGGTCGCTTGCTGATTGCGCCGGTGTTACGGCAGCATGCCGGGCTGACAAAAGAAGTGATGCTGGTCGGGCAGTTTAATAAATTTGAACTGTGGGACGAAACGACCTGGTATCAACGGGTCAAGGAAGATATCGACGCTGAGCAGTCCGCGACCGGTGAACTGTCGGAGCGCCTGCAGGATTTGTCTTTATAAAAATGATGGAAAATTTTAAACACACTACGGTACTTCTGGATGAAGCCGTCAACGGCCTCAATATTCGTCCAGACGGTATCTATATTGATGGTACCTTTGGTCGCGGCGGTCACTCGCGCCTGATCCTCTCCCGGCTGGGAGCGGAAGGACGCTTGCTGGCAATCGATCGCGATCCACAGGCGATTGCCGTCGCGCAAACCATCGATGATCCCCGCTTTTCCATCGTACATGGTCCATTTTCACAGCTTGCTGATTATGTCGGCGAGCGCAATCTTACCGGTAAGATCGACGGCATTCTGCTCGATCTCGGCGTCTCTTCCCCACAGCTTGACGATGCGGAACGCGGTTTTTCCTTTATGCGCGACGGACCGCTGGATATGCGCATGGATCCGACGCGCGGTCAGTCTGCGGCCGAATGGTTGCAGACCGCTGAAGAAGCGGATATCGCCTGGGTGATTAAAACCTTCGGCGAAGAGCGTTTCGGCAAACGGATCGCCCGCGCGATCGTCGAACGTAATCGCATTGCACCGATGACTCGCACCAAAGAGCTGGCGGAGGTCATCGCCGCGGCTATGCCGGTAAAAGATAAGCACAAACATCCCGCGACCCGTACCTTCCAGGCGGTGCGCATTTGGGTAAACAGTGAACTGGAGGAGATAGAGCAGGCGCTAAAAAGCTCGCTCAGCGTGCTGGCCCCAGGCGGGCGGCTGTCGATCATTAGTTTTCATTCGCTGGAAGATCGCATTGTAAAGCGCTTTATGCGCGAGCAAAGCCGCGGTCCGCAGGTTCCGGCGGGAATACCGATGACCGAATCGCAGCTCAAAAAACTGGGCGGCCGTGAGTTACGAGCACTAGGCAAGTTGATGCCGGGCGAAGAAGAGGTGGCAGAGAATCCACGCGCCCGTAGTTCAGTGCTGCGTATTGCAGAGAGGACGAACGCATGATCGGCAGAGTGACAGAGGCCTTAAGCAAGGTTAAAGGGTCGATTGGAAGCAACGAGCGCCATGCTTTGCCTGGCGTGATCGGGGACGACCTTCTGCGGTTTGGGAAACTGCCACTCTGCCTGTTCATTTGCATCATTATTACGGCGATTACCGTGGTCACCACCGCGCACCACACGCGCCTGCTGACCGCGCAGCGTGAACAACTGGTTCTGGAACGCGACGCCCTGGACATTGAATGGCGCAACCTGATCCTCGAAGAGAACGCGCTCGGCGATCACAGTCGGGTTGAGCGGATCGCGACCGAGAAGTTGCAGATGCAGCACGTCGATCCATCCCAAGAAAATATCGTTGTACAGAAATAAGGATTATTGCGACGGATGAAAGCAGCGCCAAAAACGCCTAAAGCAAAACGTCAGGAAGAACAGGCCAACTTTATCAGTTGGCGTTTTGCGTTGCTGTGCGGCTGTATTCTACTGGCGCTGGCTTTTCTGCTGGGGCGGGTTGCCTGGCTACAGGTAGTCAGCCCGGACATGCTGGTGCGCCAGGGCGATATGCGTTCTCTGCGCGTACAGGAAGTATCCACCGCGCGCGGGATGATTACCGACCGCTCCGGTCGTCCGCTTGCGGTCAGCGTGCCGGTGAAGGCTATCTGGGCCGATCCAAAAGAACTTCATGATGCCGGCGGGGTAACCCTGGATACGCGCTGGAAGGCGCTGGCGGATGCCCTCAATATGCCGCTGGATCAGCTGGCGACGCGCATCAATACCAATCCGCGGATGCGTTTCATCTATCTGGCGCGTCAGGTTAACCCTGACATGGCCGACTACATCAAAAAACTGAAGCTGCCGGGCATTCATCTGCGTGAAGAATCCCGTCGTTACTACCCTTCCGGGGAAGTGACCGCTCACCTCATCGGCTTTACCAACGTCGACAGCCAGGGGATTGAAGGGGTCGAAAAGAGCTTTGATAAATGGCTTA
Source organism: Klebsiella sp. GB_Kp047 (assembly GCF_040065235.1). NCBI lineage: Bacteria > Pseudomonadati > Pseudomonadota > Gammaproteobacteria > Enterobacterales > Enterobacteriaceae > Klebsiella > Klebsiella sp. GB_Kp047. Next base: position 122,916 of record NZ_JBEAJG010000033.1, read on the forward strand.
CCGGCCAGCCGGGCGAGCGTATCGTGCGTAAAGACCGCTATGGCCGGGTAATTGAAGACATCTCTTCCACCGACAGCCAGGCGGCGCACAACCTGGCGCTGAGCATCGACGAGCGTCTGCAGGCGCTGGTCTATCGTGAGCTGAACAACGCCGTGGCCTTTAACAAAGCCGAGTCCGGCAGCGCGGTGTTAGTGGACGTGAACACCGGCGAAGTGCTGGCGATGGCCAACAGCCCGTCCTACAACCCAAACAACTTTGCCGGCACGGCGAAAGACACCATGCGTAACCGCGCCATCACCGACGTGTTCGAACCGGGTTCGACGGTGAAGCCGATGGTGGTGATGACGGCGCTGCAGCGCGGTATCGTCAACGAAAATACCGTGCTCAATACCGTGCCTTATCGAATTAACGGCCACGAAATTAAAGACGTGGCGCGCTACAGCGAATTGACCCTGACCGGGGTGCTACAGAAGTCGAGTAACGTCGGTGTTTCTAAGCTGGCGTTAGCGATGCCGTCCTCAGCGTTAGTAGATACTTACTCACGTTTTGGGCTTGGAAAGGCGACCAATTTGGGGTTGGTCGGAGAACGCAGTGGCTTATATCCTCAAAAACAACGGTGGTCTGACATAGAGAGGGCCACCTTTTCTTTCGGCTACGGGCTAATGGTAACCCCGTTACAGTTAGCGCGAGTCTACGCAACGATTGGCAGCTACGGCATCTATCGCCCGCTGTCGATTACCAAAGTTGATCCACCGGTTCCGGGCGAACGTGTCTTCCCGGAATCACTCGTTCGTACCGTCGTTCATATGATGGAAAGCGTGGCGCTGCCTGGCGGCGGCGGCGTGAAGGCGGCGATCAAAGGCTATCGCATCGCGATTAAAACCGGTACGGCGAAAAAAGTGGGGCCGGATGGCCGCTACATCAATAAATATATTGCTTACACCGCAGGCGTTGCGCCCGCCAGCCATCCGCGCTTTGCGCTGGTGGTGGTGATCAACGACCCGCAGGCAGGTAAATACTACGGTGGCGCCGTTTCCGCGCCGGTGTTCGGTGCCATCATGGGCGGCGTATTGCGCACCATGAACATCGAGCCGGATGCGCTGGCAACGGGCGAAAAAAGTGAATTTGTAATTAATCAAGGCGAGGGAACAGGTGGCAGATCGTAATTTGCGCGACCTTCTCGCTCCATGGGTGCCAAACGCACCGGAGCGCATTCTGCGAGAGATGACGCTGGACAGCCGGGTGGCTGCTTCCGGCGATCTCTTTATCGCGGTACAGGGTCATCAGGCGGACGGGCGTCGTTATATCCCGCAGGCGATAGCGCAAGGTGTGGCTGCCATTATTGCTGAAGCCCAGGGCGAAGCTAAAGACGGTGAGATCCGTGAAATGCACGGCGTGCCGGTTATCTACCTGAGCCAGCTTAACGAACGCTTATCGGCGCTGGCCGGGCGTTTTTATCATCAGCCGTCGCAGCAGCTGCGTCTGGTGGGCGTGACCGGTACCAACGGCAAAACCACCACCACCCAGCTTCTGGCGCAATGGGCGAAACTACTCGGCGAAACCAGCGCGGTGATGGGGACCGTCGGCAACGGCCTGCTGGATAAAGTGGTGCCGAGCGAAAACACCACCGGTTCTGCGGTCGATGTTCAGCACGTGCTTTCCGGCCTGGTCGAGCAGGGGGCAACCTTCGGCGCGATGGAAGTCTCTTCCCACGGGCTGGTGCAGCACCGCGTGGCGGCCCTGCAGTTTGCCGCCTCGGTATTTACCAACCTGAGCCGCGACCACCTCGACTACCATGGCGACATGGCGCACTACGAAGCGGCGAAATGGTTGCTGTACTCCACCCACCATTGCGGCCAGGCCATCGTCAACGCTGACGATGAAGTCGGTCGTCGCTGGCTGGCGAAGCTGCCGGACGCGGTGGCGGTGTCGATGGAAGATCATATCAATCCGAACTGCCACGGCCGCTGGCTGAAGGCCACCGCGGTCAACTATCACGACAGCGGCGCCACCATCCAGTTTGACTCCAGCTGGGGCAACGGTGAAATCGAAAGCCGCCTGATGGGCGCCTTTAACGTTAGCAACCTCCTGTTGGCGCTGGCCACGCTGCTGGCGCTGGGCTATCCGCTGGCCGATCTGCTGAAAACTGCGGCGCGTTTACAGCCGGTATGCGGCCGTATGGAAGTGTTCAGCGCGCCCGGTAAACCGGCGGTGGTGGTGGATTATGCCCATACCCCTGACGCACTGGAAAAAGCACTGCAGGCCGCGCGCCTGCACTGCAGCGGCAAGCTGTGGTGCGTCTTCGGCTGCGGCGGCGACCGTGACAAAGGCAAGCGTCCGCTGATGGGGGCGATTGCAGAAGAGTTCGCCGATATCGTGGTCGTCACTGACGACAACCCGCGTACCGAAGAACCGCGGGCGATTATCAACGATATTCTGGCCGGCATGCTCGATGCAGGTCATGCAAAAGTGATGGAAGGCCGTGCGGAAGCGGTGACCAACGCCGTGATGCAGGCGCAGGAGAACGACGTGGTGCTGGTGGCGGGTAAAGGCCATGAAGATTACCAGATCGTCGGTAACCGTCGTCTGGATTATTCCGACCGCGTCACCGTTGCGCGTCTGCTGGGAGCGGTAGCATGATTCGCTTTACGTTAAGCCAGCTCGCCGCGATCGCCCATGGCGAACGGCAGGGTAGCGATATCGCTATCGACGAGGTGACCACCGACACCCGTAAAGTCACAGCGGGCTGCCTGTTTGTGGCGCTAAAAGGCGAGCGTTTCGACGCCCATGATTTTGCCGAACAGGCGAAAGCGGCAGGCGCCGGCGCGCTGCTGGTGAGCCGTCCGCTGGCCTGCGATCTCCCGCAGGTGATCGTGAAAGATACCCGGCAGGCTTTCGGCGAGTTAGCCGCCTGGGTCCGTCAGCAGGTGCCGACCCGCGTCGTCGCCCTAACCGGCTCGTCAGGTAAAACCTCGGTCAAAGAGATGACCGCGGCGATCCTCAGCCAGTGCGGCAACACGCTGTATACCGCCGGCAACCTGAACAACGATATCGGCGTACCGATGACTCTGCTGCGTCTGACCAAAGAACATCAGTACGCGGTGATTGAGCTCGGCGCCAACCACCAGGGCGAAATCGCCTGGACCGTCAGCCTGACGCGTCCTGAAGCGGCTCTGGTCAACAACCTTGCCGCCGCGCACCTTGAAGGTTTCGGCTCGCTGGCGGGCGTGGCGAAGGCGAAGGGCGAAATCTATACCGGTCTGCCGGAAAACGGCATCGCCATTCTCAATGCCGACAACAACGACTGGCTGAACTGGCAGGCAGTGATTGGCGATCGCAAAGTGTGGCGCTTCTCACCGAATGCGGCCAACAGCGATTTCACTGCGACTAACGTGCAGATCACCAGCCACGGCACCGAATTTACGCTGCAGACTCCAACCGGTAACGTTGATGTACTGCTGCCGCTGCCGGGACGCCACAACATCGCTAACGCGCTGGCGGCGACCTCGCTGGCGATGGCGGTAGGCGCCGATCTGGCGGCGGTGAAAGCCGGTCTGGCGCAGCTGCAGGCCGTTCCGGGACGTCTGTTCCCGATCCGCCTGACCGAGAGCCAGCTGCTGCTGGATGACTCCTATAACGCTAACGTCGGTTCGATGACCGCGGCGGTGCAGGTCCTGTCAGAGATGCCCGGCTTCCAGACGATGGTGGTCGGCGATATGGCCGAACTTGGCGCGGAAAGCGCGGCTTGCCACCGTGAAGTCGGCGAAGCGGCGAAAGCGGCAGGGCTGGATCGCGTTCTCAGCGTCGGCGCCTTGAGCGCGGATATCAGCCGCGCCAGCGGCGTGGGCGAACATTTTAACGATAAAGCCGCCGTGGTGGCTCGCCTGCGCGAGCTGCTGGCTGAGCATAAGATAATGACCATTTTAGTGAAGGGTTCACGTAGTGCCGCCATGGAAGAGGTAGTACGCGCATTACAGGAGACTGGGACATGTTAGTATGGCTGGCCGAACATTTGGTCAAATATTATTCCGGCTTTAACGTCTTTTCGTATCTGACGTTTCGCGCCATCGTCAGCCTGCTGACCGCGCTGTTCATCTCTCTGTGGATGGGCCCGCGCATGATCGCCCGTCTGCAAAAACTCTCCTTCGGCCAGGTGGTTCGTAACGACGGTCCGGAGTCTCATTTCAGTAAGCGCGGTACCCCGACCATGGGGGGGATCATGATCCTCACCGCGATCACTGTGTCGGTGCTGCTGTGGGCTTACCCGTCCAACCCGTACGTCTGGTGCGTGCTGACGGTGCTGATCGGCTACGGCATCATCGGCTTCGTTGATGATTACCGTAAAGTGGTGCGCAAAGACACCAAAGGTCTGATCGCCCGCTGGAAGTACTTCTGGATGTCGGTGATTGCCCTTGGGGTAGCCTTTGCCCTGTATCTGGCGGGGAAAGACACCCCGGCGACCGAGCTGGTGGTGCCGTTCTTTAAAGACGTCATGCCGCAGCTGGGGCTGTTCTATATCCTGCTGGCCTACTTCGTGATCGTCGGCACTGGCAACGCGGTTAACCTGACCGACGGTCTCGACGGCCTGGCGATCATGCCCACCGTCTTCGTCGCGGCGGGTTTTGCGCTGGTGGCGTGGGCGACCGGTAACATGAATTTCGCCAACTACCTGCACATTCCTTATCTGCGCCACGCCGGCGAACTGGTGATCGTCTGTACGGCGATCGTCGGCGCGGGGCTAGGCTTTCTGTGGTTTAACACCTACCCGGCGCAGGTCTTTATGGGCGACGTCGGTTCGCTGGCGCTCGGTGGCGCGCTGGGTATTATCGCCGTGCTGCTGCGTCAGGAATTCCTGCTGGTGATTATGGGCGGCGTTTTCGTGGTGGAGACCCTGTCGGTGATCCTGCAGGTTGGCTCCTTTAAGCTGCGCGGTCAGCGTATCTTCCGCATGGCGCCGATCCACCACCACTATGAACTGAAAGGCTGGCCGGAGCCGCGCGTTATCGTGCGCTTCTGGATTATTTCGCTGATGCTGGTGCTGATTGGCCTGGCGACGCTGAAGGTACGTTAATCATGGCAGATTATCAGGGTAAAAAAGTCGTCATTATTGGGCTGGGCATGACCGGCCTGTCATGCGTGGACTTTTTCATGGCGCGCGGCGTAACCCCGCGCGTGATGGACACCCGCGTCGCGCCTCCTGGGCTGGATAAATTGCCTGAATCGGTCGAATGCCATGTCGGCGGCCTCAATGATACCTGGCTGCTGGCGGCGGATCTGATTGTCGCCAGTCCTGGCATCGCGCTGGCCCATCCTTCGTTGAGTGCGGCGGCAGATGCTGGCGTAGAGATCGTTGGCGATATCGAACTGTTCTGCCGCGAAGCGCAGGCGCCGATCATCGCCATTACCGGCTCGAATGGCAAAAGCACCGTCACCACCCTGGTGGGCGAGATGGCGAAAGCGGCCGGGATTAACGTCGGCGTGGGCGGCAATATCGGCCTGCCGGCGCTGATGCTGCTGGATACCGATCGTGAGCTGTATGTACTGGAGCTCTCCAGCTTCCAGCTGGAAACCACCTCCAGCCTGCAGGCGGTGGCGGCAACCATCCTCAACGTGACTGAGGACCATATGGACCGCTACCCGCTGGGGCTGCAGCAGTATCGCGCGGCGAAGCTGCGGATTTACGAGAATGCGAAGACCTGCGTGGTCAACGCGGACGATGCGCTCACCATGCCGGTACGCGGCGCGGACGATCGCTGCATCAGCTTTGGTATCGACGTCGGTGACTATCACCTTAACCGTCAGCAGGGCGAGACCTGGCTGCGCGTAAAAGGTGAGAAAGTCCTCAATGTGAAAGAGATGTCTATCACGGGTCAGCATAACTACAGCAACGCCCTGGCGGCGCTGGCGCTGGCCGATGCCGCGGGTCTGCCGCGTGCGAGCAGCCTGAAGGCGCTGACCACCTTTACTGGCCTGGCGCATCGCTTCCAGCTGGTGTTGGATCACAACGGCGTGCGCTGGATTAACGACTCGAAGGCAACCAACGTCGGCAGTACCGAGGCGGCGCTGAACGGCCTGCAGCTTGATGGCACGCTGTATCTGCTGCTGGGCGGCGACGGCAAGTCCGCTGATTTCACTCCGCTGAAGCGCTACCTTGGCGGCGATCGTATCCGTCTGTACTGCTTTGGTCGCGACGGCGCCGAGCTCGCCGAGCTGCGTCCTGAGGTGGCGGTACAAACTGAAACCATGGAGCAGGCGATGCGTCAGATAGCGCCCCTGGTGAAGGCGGGCGATATGGTTCTCCTGTCGCCAGCCTGCGCCAGCCTGGATCAGTTTAAGAACTTTGAACAACGGGGCGAGATGTTTGCCCGCCTGGCGAAGGAGTTAGGTTGATGCGTTTCTCTCTCCCACGCCTGAGAATGCCGCAGCTGAGCTTGCCTCGGTTGAGACTGCCGCGACTGCCGGGGATGTTTATCTTCGCCTGGCTGTTCGCCGCGCTGAAAGGCTGGGTGATGGGCTCGCGCCCAAAAGATAACGACAGTCTGGTGATGTATGACCGGATGCTGCTGTGGCTGACCTTCGGCCTGGCGGCGATCGGCTTTATTATGGTGACCTCGGCGTCAATGCCGGTGGGACAGCGCCTGGCGAACGATCCTTTCCTCTTCGCCAAGCGTGACGGCCTGTACATTGTGCTGGCCTTTGTCCTCGCGCTGGTGACGCTGCGCCTGCCGATGGATTTCTGGCAGCGCCACAGTACCGCGATGCTGATCGCCTCGATCGTCATGCTGCTGATCGTGCTGGTGGTGGGTAGCTCGGTAAACGGCGCATCGCGCTGGATCGCCCTCGGTCCGCTGCGCATCCAGCCGGCGGAGTTCACCAAGCTGTCGCTGTTCTGCTACATCGCCAACTATCTGGTGCGCAAAGCCGACGAAGTGCGCAACAATCTGCGCGGCTTCTTAAAACCGATGGGCGTGATTTTCGTGCTGGCGATCCTGCTGCTGGCGCAGCCTGACCTCGGTACGGTGGTGGTGCTGTTCGTCACCACGCTGGCGATGCTGTTCCTCGCCGGCGCCAAGCTGTGGCAGTTCATCGCTATTATCGGCATGGGCATCTCGGCGGTGGTCCTGTTGATCCTCGCCGAACCGTACCGTATTCGCCGCGTGACCTCCTTCTGGAACCCGTGGGAAGACCCGTTCGGCAGCGGCTATCAGCTGACCCAGTCGCTGATGGCCTTTGGCCGCGGCGAGATGTGGGGGCAGGGACTCGGCAACTCGGTGCAAAAACTGGAGTATTTGCCGGAAGCGCACACTGACTTTATCTTCGCCATCATCGGCGAAGAACTCGGTTATATCGGTGTGGTACTGGCGCTTTTAATGGTATTCTTCGTCGCTTTCCGCGCCATGTCGATTGGCCGAAAAGCGCTGGAGATCGATCATCGCTTCTCCGGCTTCCTCGCCTGTGCGATTGGTATCTGGTTTAGCTTCCAGGCGTTAGTTAACGTCGGGGCGGCGGCGGGGATGCTGCCGACGAAAGGTTTGACGCTGCCGCTGATCAGTTATGGTGGTTCCAGTCTGCTGATTATGTCGACGGCCATCATGTTGTTGTTGCGAATTGATTATGAAACGCGTCTGGAAAAAGCCCAGGCGTTTACACGGGGTGTTCGATGAGCGGTCAGGAAAAGCGGTTGATGGTGATGGCGGGCGGTACCGGCGGGCATGTGTTCCCGGGACTGGCGGTCGCGCACTATCTAATGGACCAGGGCTGGCAGGTTCGCTGGCTGGGTACCGCCGATCGTATGGAAGCGGATTTAGTGCCGAAAAACGGCATCGAGATTGATTTTATCCGTATCTCCGGCCTGCGTGGCAAAGGGATTAAAGCACAGCTGCTGGCGCCGGTGCGGATCTTCAACGCCTGGCGTCAGGCGCGGGCGATCATGAAGCGTTTCCAGCCGGACGTGGTGCTGGGCATGGGCGGCTATGTGTCCGGGCCTGGCGGCCTGGCGGCGTGGTCGCTGGGGATCCCGGTGGTCCTCCACGAACAAAACGGCATTGCCGGCCTGACCAACAAATGGCTGGCGAAGATTGCGAAGAAAGTGATGCAGGCGTTTCCCGGCGCCTTTCCGCATGCGGACGTCGTCGGGAATCCGGTGCGCACCGATGTGCTGGCGCTGCCGCTGCCGGGGCAGCGTCTGGTAGGCCGTCAGGGGCCGATTCGCGTGCTGGTGGTCGGTGGCTCTCAGGGCGCGCGCGTCCTGAACCAGACCATGCCGCAGGTGGCGGCGAAGCTCGGCGATACGGTGACCATCTGGCATCAGAGCGGTAAAGGCGGCCAGCAAACCGTACAGCAGGCCTATGCCGCCGCGGGGCAGCCGCAGCATAAAGTGACGGAATTTATTGATGATATGGCCGCGGCGTATGCCTGGGCAGATGTTGTGGTATGCCGTTCCGGCGCCCTGACGGTTAGCGAAATCGCGGCTGCGGGCTTACCGGCGCTGTTTGTACCGTTCCAGCACAAAGATCGTCAGCAGTACTGGAATGCGCTGCCGCTGGAGAAAGCCGGCGCGGCGAAAATTCTCGAACAGCCGGCGTTCACGGTTGAGGCGGTAGCCTCTACTCTGGCGAGCTGGGATCGGGAAACCTTGCTGGATATGGCGGAACGAGCGCGTGGCGCTTCGATTCCGGACGCTACCGAGCGGGTAGCAGAAGAGGTCAGCGCCGTAGCTTTGGCGCGCTAATTGCGGTGATTTTCACCGCCCGAATACAGAAGTTGATGGCGTAAAGAATGAATACACAAGATTTGGCAAAACTGCGTTCCATAGTGCCCGAGATGCGTCGCGTCCGGCACATTCACTTTGTCGGCATCGGCGGTGCCGGTATGGGCGGTATTGCCGAAGTGTTGGCTAACGAAGGTTATCAGATCAGCGGCTCCGACCTGGCGCCGAATCCGGTGACCCAGCAGCTGTCGCAGCTTGGCGCCACCATTTATTTCAACCATCGCCCGGAAAACGTGCGCGATGCCAGCGTGGTCGTAGTTTCCAGCGCGATTTCCGCCGATAACCCGGAAATCGTCGCCGCGCACGAGGCGCGTATCCCGGTGATCCGTCGTGCGGAAATGCTGGCGGAGCTGATGCGCTTCCGTCACGGGATCGCCATTGCCGGGACCCATGGCAAAACCACCACCACCGCGATGGTATCCAGTATTTACGCCGAAGCCGGGCTGGACCCGACTTTCGTCAACGGCGGGTTGGTGAAAGCGGCGGGCGTCCATGCGCGCCTCGGCCATAGCCGTTACCTGATTGCGGAAGCGGATGAGAGCGATGCATCGTTCCTGCACCTGCAGCCGATGGTGGCCATTGTTACCAACATCGAAGCCGACCACATGGACACCTACCATGGCGACTTCGAGAATCTGAAGCAGACCTTTATTAACTTCCTGCACAACCTGCCGTTCTACGGACGCGCGGTGATGTGTGTGGATGACCCGGTGATCCGAGAACTGCTGCCGCGCGTCGGCCGGCAGATCACCACCTACGGTTTTAGCGACGACGCCGACGTCCGCGTAGAAGACTACCGTCAGGTTGGAGCGCAGGGGCATTTCCGCCTGGTGCGTCAGGATAAAGAACTGCTGCAGGTGACGCTCAATGCCCCGGGACGCCATAACGCGCTGAACGCGGCGGCGGCGGTCGCCGTGGCGACGGAAGAGGGGATTGACGATCAGGCTATCCTGCGCGCGCTGGAAAGCTTCCAGGGTACCGGCCGTCGTTTCGACTTCCTTGGCGAATATTCGCTGACGGAAGTCAACGGCAAAGCGGGCAGCGCGATGCTGATCGATGACTATGGCCACCACCCGACGGAAGTCGACGCCACTATCAAAGCGGCGCGTGCCGGCTGGCCGGATAAAAATCTGGTCATGGTATTCCAGCCGCACCGTTATACCCGTACTCGCGATCTGTACGATGATTTCGCCAACGTGCTGACCCAGGTCGATGCGCTGCTGATGCTCGATGTCTACCCGGCAGGCGAAGCGCCGATCCCGGGTGCCGACAGCCGCTCGCTGTGCCGTACAATCCGTGGTCGCGGTAAAGTTGACCCGATTCTGGTGTCCGACCCGACGCAGGCCGCGGCGATGCTGGCGTCGGTGCTGACCGGCAACGATTTAGTGCTGGTGCAGGGGGCCGGAAACATTGGAAAAATCGCCCGTCACCTGGCTGAAATCAAACTGATCCCGCAAAAAACGGAGGAGGAGCGCCATGGCTGATAAAATCGCGGTGCTTTTCGGTGGAACCTCCGCTGAACGTGAAGTGTCGCTGAATTCAGGCGCCGCGGTGCTGGCCGGGCTGCGTGAAGCCGGGGTGGATGCCCATCCGGTTGACCCGCGCGATGTCGATATTACCCAGTTGAAAAAGCTGGGCTTTAAGAAAGCGTTTATTGCCCTCCACGGTCGCGGCGGGGAAGATGGCACGCTGCAGGGGGTGCTGGATCTGATCCAGCTGCCTTATACCGGCAGCGGCGTGATGGCTTCGGCGATTTCAATGGATAAACTGCGCAGCAAATGGCTGTGGCAGGGGGCCGGATTACCGGTCGCGCCGTGGGTGGCGCTGACCCGCGCCCAGTTTAGCGCCGGATTGTCTGCTGATGTCGAACAGCAGATTGCGGCGCTGGGTCTGCCGCTCATCATCAAGCCCAGCCGCGAAGGCTCCAGCGTTGGGATGTCGAAAGTCAGCGAAAGCTGTGATTTAGCGAGTGCACTGGCGTTGGCTTTTCAGCATGATGATGAAGTTTTAGTCGAAAAATGGCTCAGTGGGCCGGAATTTACCGTCGCCATCGTCGGTGAAGAAATTTTACCGTCAATACGTATCCAGACGGCTGGAACCTTCTATGATTATGAGGCGAAGTATCTCTCTGATGAGACGCAATATTTCTGCCCAGGATTGGAGGATCCAGCGCGTGAGTCAGCCATTCAAAGCTTGGTGCTTAAAGCCTGGAATGTTCTGGGTTGCAAAGGTTGGGGCCGTATTGACGTCATGCTGGACAGCGATGGCCAGTTTTATCTGCTGGAAGCGAATACTTCTCCGGGCATGACCAGCCATAGCCTTGTACCGATGGCGGCGCGTCAGGCAGGAATGAGCTTCTCCCAGCTTGTTGTACGAATTCTGGACCTGGCGGGGTGATATGTCGCAGGCTGCGCTGAATACGCGGAACCATGAAGAGGACGTTTCTTCTTCGCGTCGGAGTAATGGAACGCGGCTGGCAGGGATCGTTTTCCTGCTGGCGGTGCTGTTTACCGTGCTGGTCAGCGGGTGGATGGTTCTTGGCTGGATGGAGGACGCGCAGCGTTTACCGCTGTCGAAGATGGTGGTGACCGGCGAGCGTCACTATACGCGCAATGATGACATCCGCCAGGCGATCCTGGCGCTGGGTTCGCCGGGCACCTTTATGACTCAGGACGTGAACATCATTCAGAGTCAGATTGAACGTCTGCCGTGGATTAAGCAGGCGAGCGTCCGAAAGCAGTGGCCCGATGAATTGAAGATTCATCTGGTTGAATATGTGCCGATTGCGCGCTGGAATGATCAACATATGGTGGATGCAGAGGGAAATGCCTTCAGCGTGCCGGCGGATCGCACCAGCAAACAGAATTTACCGATGTTATACGGCCCGGAAGGCAGCGAGAACGAAGTGCTGCAAGGGTATCGTGACATGGGGCAGGTGCTGGCAAAGGATAAATTCACGTTGAAAGTGGCGGCGATGACCGCCCGTCGCTCCTGGCAGTTGACGCTTAATAATGACATTAAGCTCAACCTTGGTCGTGGCGACACCATGAAACGGCTTCAGCGCTTTATGGAACTCTACCCGGTTCTTCAGCAGCAGGCGCAGACCGACGGCAAACGGATTAGCTACGTTGATTTGCGTTATGACTCGGGTGCGGCAGTGGGCTGGGTACCTGCTCCCGCAGAGGAAACTAATCAACAACAGAATCAGGCACAGGCAGAACAACAATGATCAAGGCGACGGACAGAAAACTGGTAGTTGGACTGGAGATTGGCACCGCCAAGGTGGCCGCTTTAGTAGGGGAAGTTCTGCCCGACGGCATGATTAATATCATCGGCGTGGGCAGTTGCCCATCGCGTGGTATGGATAAAGGCGGTGTGAACGACCTCGAGTCGGTGGTGAAATGCGTACAGCGCGCCATCGACCAGGCCGAACTGATGGCGGATTGCCAGATTTCATCAGTTTATTTGGCTCTTTCGGGTAAACATATAAGCTGTCAGAATGAAATCGGGATGGTACCGATTTCGGAAGAAGAAGTGACGCTGGACGACGTCGAAAACGTGGTCCATACCGCGAAGTCGGTTCGCGTCCGCGATGAGCATCGCGTCCTGCACGTGATTCCGCAGGAATACGCCATTGACTACCAGGAAGGGATTAAAAACCCGGTTGGGCTGTCCGGCGTGCGCATGCAGGCGAAGGTGCATCTGATTACCTGCCATAACGATATGGCGAAAAACATTGTTAAAGCGGTGGAACGTTGTGGTCTGAAAGTTGACCAACTTATTTTCGCCGGTTTAGCGGCCAGTTATTCCGTATTAACAGAAGACGAACGTGAGCTGGGCGTCTGCGTGGTGGATATTGGTGGTGGTACAATGGATATCGCCGTCTATACCGGCGGCGCGCTGCGTCACACCAAAGTGATCCCGTACGCGGGCAACGTGGTGACCAGCGATATCGCCTATGCCTTCGGGACGCCGCCGAGCGACGCCGAAGCCATCAAGGTTCGTCACGGTTGCGCATTGGGTTCCATCGTCGGTAAAGACGAAAACGTCGAAGTACCGAGCGTAGGCGGACGGCCGCCGCGTAGCCTGCAGCGTCAGACGCTGGCTGAGGTGATTGAACCGCGCTATACCGAACTGCTTAATCTGGTCAATGAAGAGATCCTGCAGCTGCAGGAACAGCTCCGCCAGCAGGGGGTGAAACACCATCTGGCGGCGGGGATTGTGTTAACCGGCGGCGCGGCGCAAATTGAAGGTCTGGCGGCCTGTGCGCAGCGCGTGTTCCATACCCAGGTGCGCATTGGCGCGCCGCTGAACATCACCGGTTTAACGGACTATGCCCAGGAGCCGTATTATTCGACGGCGGTGGGGCTGCTGCACTACGGAAAAGAGTCACATCTGAGTGGTGAAGCGGAAGTCGAAAAACGCGTGACGGCGTCGGTGGGCTCGTGGATTAAGCGACTCAACAGCTGGCTGCGAAAAGAGTTTTAATTTTTTAAGAGAACGCAGACAATTAGCGTTCTCAGGCGACAGGCACAAGACGGAGAGAAACTATGTTTGAACCTATGGAACTGACCAACGACGCGGTGATTAAAGTCATCGGCGTCGGTGGCGGCGGCGGTAATGCCGTTGAACACATGGTGCGCGAGCGCATTGAGGGTGTTGAATTCTTCGCGGTGAACACCGATGCGCAGGCGCTGCGTAAAACGGCTGTTGGCCAGACTATCCAGATCGGTAGCGGTATTACCAAAGGTCTGGGCGCTGGCGCGAACCCGGAAGTCGGCCGTAATGCGGCGGACGAAGACCGTGAAGCGCTGCGTGCGGCCCTTGATGGCGCAGACATGGTGTTCATCGCGGCAGGCATGGGCGGCGGTACCGGTACCGGCGCGGCGCCTGTTGTTGCCGAAGTGGCTAAGGATCTGGGGATCCTCACCGTTGCGGTGGTCACTAAGCCGTTTAATTTTGAAGGTAAGAAGCGCATGGCGTTTGCTGAGCAGGGGATCACCGAGCTGTCCAAGCACGTTGACTCACTGATCACCATCCCAAACGACAAGCTGCTGAAAGTACTTGGCCGCGGTATTTCTCTGCTTGACGCGTTCGGCGCGGCAAACGACGTCCTCAAAGGCGCGGTGCAGGGTATCGCTGAACTGATCACCCGTCCGGGTCTGATGAACGTTGACTTCGCGGACGTCCGTACCGTGATGTCTGAAATGGGCTACGCGATGATGGGCTCCGGCGTGGCGAGCGGTGAAGACCGTGCGGAAGAAGCGGCTGAAATGGCCATCTCTTCTCCGCTGCTGGAAGATATCGACCTGTCCGGTGCGCGCGGCGTGCTGGTTAACATCACCGCGGGCTTCGACCTGCGTCTGGATGAGTTCGAAACCGTGGGTAACACTATCCGCGCATTTGCCTCGGATAACGCCACCGTGGTTATCGGTACCTCTCTGGACCCGGATATGAACGACGAACTGCGCGTCACCGTAGTGGCGACCGGTATCGGCATGGACAAGCGTCCGGAAATTACCCTGGTGACCAACAAACAGGTTCAGCAGCCGGTGATGGATCGCTACCAGCAGCACGGTATGTCCCCGCTGACGCAAGAGCAGAAGCCGGCGGCAAAAGTGGTGAACGACAATACGCCGCAAACCGCGAAAGAGCCGGATTATCTGGATATCCCAGCCTTCCTGCGTAAGCAAGCCGATTAAGAATCGACTGGAAGTTGGGCATCTGCGCTCTTTGTGCTAAACTGGCCTCCCGATAGTGGTGTACACTTCGGTTGGATAGGTAAATTGGCGAGATTATACGATGATCAAACAAAGGACTCTTAAACGTATCGTTCAGGCGACTGGTGTCGGTTTGCATACCGGCAAGAAAGTCACACTGACGTTACGCCCTGCGCCGGCAAATACCGGGGTCATCTATCGTCGCACCGACTTGAATCCACCGGTAGATTTTCCGGCTGATGCCAAATCTGTGCGTGATACCATGCTCTGTACTTGCCTGGTTAATGAGCATGACGTGCGGATTTCTACGGTTGAACACCTGAACGCCGCATTGGCTGGCCTGGGTATCGACAACATTATTGTTGAAGTCGATGCACCGGAAATCCCGATTATGGACGGCAGTGCGGCTCCGTTCGTTTATCTGTTGCTGGACGCCGGCATCGATGAACTGAACTGCGCCAAGAAATTTGTACGTATCAAAGAGACGGTTCGCGTCGAAGATGGCGACAAATGGGCTGAATTCAAACCGTACAATGGTTTTTCGCTGGACTTCACCATCGATTTTAACCATCCGGCGATTGATGCCAGCACCCAGCGCTATACGCTGAACTTCTCGGCCGATGCGTTCATGCGTCAGATTAGCCGTGCGCGTACCTTCGGTTTCATGCGCGATATCGAATATCTGCAGTCCCGTGGCCTGTGCCTGGGCGGCAGCTTCGATTGTGCCATCGTTGTTGACGATTATCGCGTACTGAACGAAGACGGTCTGCGCTTTGAAGACGAATTTGTTCGCCACAAAATGCTGGATGCGATCGGTGACCTGTTTATGTGTGGTCACAACATTATCGGCGCATTCACGGCGTACAAATCGGGTCACGCGTTGAACAACAAACTGCTGCAGGCTGTTCTGGCAAAACAGGAAGCCTGGGAGTATGTGACCTTCGAAGACGACGCAAAATTGCCAATGGCGTTCCGCGCACCGTCGATGGTTCTGGCGTAAGCCTGACCATTCAGTAAATTCGACTGGTAACCTGGTACTCTCTCCGACCAGGGAACCAGTCGTTTTTCTTTTATAGCCTCTTCCCGTTATTTTTCGCTGCGATCGCTGGGTAATAATTAGCGCGCGTTCGCTGCTTTATTAAGCGTTTTCCCCGGGCAACAGCCTTCATTCATGCTGCCTCAGCGCGCTATTAATGTTAGTATTTGAGCGCAAAATTATTTCTCCGGGTTGCTTTACCCCGTGGACATCAGGTTGTCCTGCGAAAAACGTCAATAAAGAGACAGCCTGAACGACGACGGGTATACCAAAGAAAGGTAATGAACGTGAGTGGATTGCTGACGCGCTGGCGACAGTTTGGCAGACGGTATTTTTGGCCGCATCTCCTGTTGGGGATGGTCGCGGCCAGCCTCGGCCTGCCTGCGCTTAGCAACGGCCATGAGACCGCGACGCCAGCAAAGGCGACCGCCAGCAACCACAACCCGAGTAAAGTTAATTTCTCCCAGCTGGCGCTGCTGGAGACGAATCGCCGGCCCAACTTTACCGTCGACTACTGGCATCAGCATGCCATTCGCACCGTTATTCGTCATCTCTCTTTCGCCATGGCGCCGCAGGCGTTGCCGGTGGCGGAAGAAGCGTCTCCGCTGCAGGCGCAGCATCTGGCGCTGCTCGACACGCTCAGCGCGCTGCTGACGCAGGACAGTACGCCGCCGGTAGTGATCCGCCAGGCGGCGTATATCCCTTCCTCATATTCTGCCTTCCGCGTCAGCGCCTGGATAAGCCAGGTAGCGGGGATCCGCGCAGGCCCTCAACGTCTCAGCTGAAAATAACCACGGACCATCCTATTTTTTGTGACTCCGCACCGCGGGGCGTTTGAGATTTTATTATGCTTATTAAAATGTTAACTAAGGTTTTCGGCAGCCGTAACGACCGTACGCTGCGTCGTATGCGCAAAGTCGTCAATATCATCAACGGTATGGAACCGGCGATGGAAAAACTCTCTGATGACGAGCTGAAAGCGAAAACCGCTGAATTCCGCGCGCGCCTGGAAAAAGGCGAAGTGCTGGAAAACCTGATCCCTGAAGCGTTCGCCGTCGTTCGCGAAGCCAGTAAGCGTGTGTTCGGCATGCGCCACTTCGACGTCCAGCTGCTGGGCGGTATGGTGCTTAACGATCGCTGCATCGCCGAGATGCGTACCGGTGAAGGTAAAACCCTGACCGCGACCCTGCCGGCCTACCTCAATGCGCTGACCGGCAAAGGCGTTCACGTGGTGACCGTCAACGACTATCTGGCGCAGCGTGACGCCGAAAATAACCGCCCGCTGTTTGAATTCCTGGGCATGACGGTTGGCATCAACATGTCCGGCCTGCCGGCGCCGGCGAAGCGTGAAGCCTACGCTGCCGATATCACCTATGGCACCAACAACGAATACGGCTTCGACTACCTGCGCGACAACATGGCCTTCAGCCCGGAAGAGCGCGTTCAGCGTAAACTGCACTATGCGCTGGTGGATGAGGTGGACTCCATCCTGATCGATGAGGCGCGTACGCCGCTGATCATTTCCGGCCCGGCGGAAGACAGCTCTGAAATGTACCGTAAGGTCAACAAGATCATTCCGCACCTGATCCGTCAGGAAAAAGAAGATTCGGACACCTTCACCGGCGAAGGCCACTTCTCGGTGGATGAAAAAGCGCGTCAGGTTAACCTGACCGAACGTGGTCTGGTGCTGATTGAAGAGCTGCTGGTACAGGAAGGCATTATGGATGAAGGTGAGTCCCTGTACTCCCCGACCAACATTATGCTGATGCACCACGTCACCGCCGCGCTGCGCGCCCATGCGCTGTTCACCCGCGACGTTGACTACATTGTTAAAGATGGCGAAGTTATTATAGTCGATGAGCACACTGGTCGTACAATGCAGGGCCGCCGCTGGTCCGATGGTCTGCACCAGGCCGTTGAGGCCAAAGAGGGCGTGGAGATCCAGAACGAGAACCAGACTCTGGCCTCTATCACCTTCCAGAACTATTTCCGTCTGTATGAGAAACTGGCGGGGATGACCGGTACCGCCGATACCGAAGCCTTTGAATTCAGCTCTATCTATAAGCTGGATACCGTGGTCGTGCCGACCAACCGTCCGATGATCCGTAAAGACATGGCGGATCTGGTCTATATGACCGAAGCGGAAAAAATTCAGGCGATTATCGAAGATATCAAAACCCGTACCGCAGCCGGTCAGCCGGTGTTAGTGGGAACAATCTCGATCGAGAAATCGGAAGTGGTTTCCCGTGAGCTGACCAAAGCCGGCATTAAGCACAACGTTCTGAACGCCAAGTTCCATGCCAGCGAAGCGGATATCGTCGCTCAGGCAGGCTATCCTTCCGCGGTGACCATCGCTACCAACATGGCGGGCCGTGGTACCGATATTATGCTCGGCGGTAGCTGGCAGGCGGAAGTCGCGGCGCTGGAAAATCCAACGCCTGAGCAGATTGAAAAAATCAAAGCCGACTGGCAGGTGCGCCACGATGCGGTACTGGCCGCAGGCGGCCTGCACATTATCGGTACCGAGCGTCATGAATCACGCCGTATCGATAACCAGCTGCGCGGCCGTGCCGGTCGTCAGGGGGATGCCGGTTCTTCCCGCTTCTACCTGTCGATGGAAGACGCCCTGATGCGTATCTTCGCCTCCGATCGCGTTTCCGGCATGATGCGTAAACTGGGGATGAAACCCGGCGAAGCCATTGAGCACCCGTGGGTCACCAAGGCTATCGCCAACGCGCAGCGTAAAGTCGAGAGCCGTAACTTCGATATTCGTAAGCAGTTGCTGGAATATGATGATGTGGCCAACGACCAGCGCCGGGCGATTTACACCCAGCGTAACGAACTGCTGGACGTGTCTGACGTCAGCGAAACCATCAACAGCATCCGCGAAGACGTGTTTAAGGCGACTATCGATGCCCATATTCCGCCGCAGTCGCTGGAGGAGATGTGGGATATCGAAGGCCTGCAGGAGCGTCTGAAAAACGACTTCGACCTCGACCTGCCAATCAAAGAGTGGCTGGATAAAGAGCCGGAGCTGCATGAAGAGACCCTGCGCGAACGTATTCTGCAGAGCGCGGTAGAGACCTACCAGCGTAAAGAAGAAGTGGTCGGCGCTGAAATGATGCGCCACTTCGAGAAAGGCGTGATGCTCCAGACTCTGGATTCACTGTGGAAAGAACATCTGGCGGCGATGGACTACCTGCGCCAGGGTATCCACCTGCGCGGCTATGCGCAGAAAGATCCGAAGCAGGAGTACAAGCGCGAATCGTTCTCTATGTTTGCCGCGATGCTGGAGTCACTGAAGTATGAAGTGATCAGCACCCTGAGCAAAGTGCAGGTGCGGATGCCGGAAGAAGTCGAGGCGATGGAGCAGCAACGTCGTGAAGAGGCCGAGCGCCTGGCGCAGATGCAGCAGCTCAGCCATCAGAGCGATGATGAAGCCGCTGCACAGGATCTGGCGGCACAAACCGGCGAACGTAAAGTGGGGCGTAACGATCCGTGCCCGTGCGGTTCCGGTAAAAAATACAAACAGTGCCATGGCCGTCTGAGCTAAGGGCTGATAAAAAAACAAAGGCGCAGAGTTCTGCGCCTTTTTTATGGAGCTGATTCAATGAAAAAACTGCAAATCGCCGTAGGGATAATTCGCAATCCAGAAGGCGACATCTTTATTACCCAGCGCGCCGCCGATGCCCATATGGCGAATAAGCTGGAGTTCCCGGGCGGGAAGATTGAATCTGATGAAACGCCGGAGCAGGCGTTGATCCGCGAGCTGCAGGAAGAGGTGGGAATTACGGCCACTACCTTTTCACTATTTGATAAGCTGGAGTATCACTTCCCCGATCGCCACATTACGCTGTGGTTTTTCCTCGTGGAAAGCTGGGAAGGCGAGCCCTGGGGTAAAGAGGGGCAGCCGGGACAGTGGATGACGCGGCAGGCGCTGGATCCGGAAGCGTTTCCCCCGGCGAATGAACCGGTTATCCGCAAACTTATCGCCCAGGGCTGAACCCCAGGTTGGGAGGCTAACCCAACTGGCGTTGGGTTAGCGTGCCGTCAAATCAGGGCTGCTGCTCGCTCCAGTCATCGCTATCGGAGAGATCGCCCGCGCTGGGGATGCGCTTCTCCTCTGCTGCCCATTCTCCCAAATCGATCAGCTGGCAGCGCTTGCTGCAGAACGGACGATAGGGGTTTTGTTCGCCCCAAACCACATTTTTGCCGCAGGTCGGACAATTGACGATAGTCTCTTCTGACATGTTATCTCCTTAACAGCAGGCCAGTTCAAAATCAAAGCGCTCCGGCACGATCCCATACTCACTGTCCAGCGGCAGGAAGCGGATGGCGAAACGGCTCTTATGGCCGGAGATCTGCGGATAAAGCTGGTGGGCCAGATCGAGACGCAGGCGCAGCAGATCGGCATCTTCGCCATTGTCCTGATAAAAGCCATTGAGGCTGGTCTGTTTGCGAAACTGCCCGGAGTTACGGATCAGATCGAGGATCAGGCTCAGGGACTGGACCAAAGGATCGAGGCTGGCAAGCCAGCTGGCCACCTGCTCGTCACGATGCGCCTGTGGCATATGGAGCCAGATATGCAGGGTCGGTAAATCGAAGCTGCAGCAGCCGCCAGGGATACTCAGGCGCTGGCGCACTAGCGCAATCAGGCGATCTTCACGCAGAAACTGACCAATGCGCGGCGCGGCCATCAGGGTGCTGGAAGACTGCTTGAGCTGCTGGCGCAGCGCGTTAATGCGCTCCTGATCGACTCCCGGCACTTCTGCCCAGGACTGGAGCTTACGCTGCTGGCGCTCCAGCTCTTTGACCAGATCGGTACGCACCTCGCCGCGCTCCAGGACATCCAGCAGATCGCCGGCGTTACGGAAAAAATGGAGCGCATCGGCATGGCTGGCAATCATCGGATGGAAAGCCATTTGCTGGATCAGAAATTCGATGCGCAGCCAGGTGCGCATTTTCTCATTAAGAGGATGTTCAAACAGAACGGGGGTATGCATTACGAGTTTTCCTGTGAGGCGGCCTGCAATGCCAGCGTTAAGTACTTTTCGTGCAGGCGGGCAACATCCGATGCCACTGCATCCGGAGTGCCAGTGTTTTCAATAACATCGTCCGCGATGGCCAGGCGCTGCTCGCGCGTGGCCTGGGCGGCAAGAATATGTTCAGCATGTTCGCGGCTGACCTTATCGCGCAGCATGGTGCGTTCGATTTGCGTCTCTTTTGGCACATCGACGACCAGTACGCGATCGGCCTGGCTGGACAGGCGGTTTTCGACCAGCAAAGGTACGACCCAGAGGAGATAAGGGGAGGTGGCGGCCTGCATCTGGCGGCGCGTTTCCTGCTGAATCAGCGGATGCAACAGCGCGTTGAGCCAGGCTTTTTCCTCCACCTGAGCAAAAATTTTTTCCCGCAGCAGACGGCGGTTTAGCGTGCCGTCGGGGGCAATCATCTGTGGCCCGAAGTGGTCAGCAATGGCCTGGAGCGCCGGGGTGCCAGGTTCGACCACCTGGCGGGCGATAACATCGGCATCGATAACCTTAATCCCGAGCTGCGCGAAGGCGTCGGCGACCGTACTTTTACCGCTGCCAATCCCGCCTGTTAACGCGACTGTGTACCCCATATCTTCTGACCCTGAAACGGATTGCTCGTATTTTTGGTATTCAGACAGCGAGGACGGGCAGTATGCCGGAGAGGCGACAGCGATCTTGTCGTGATGGCACCGTGCCAGCCGGGAGCGCCGTCCGCTATTCTGTTTCTTTTAATCAAGCAAATCAAATGGTTAAAAATAATGCGCTGGCGGGTGGAGATATAAGCGCTTTTTTCTCCATTCACCAGGTAAATTTATACGATTGTAGCGTAAAAAAAGTGAAAATCGCAGTCTTGCGCGGGCCTGATTCGTGCGTATGATAACGTCACTGGAGTTGTGCTCTCACATTAATGCCATTAACCCCAGGAATTCGCACATGCGTATTGAAGAAGATCTGAAGCTTGGTTTCAAAGACGTTCTTATCCGCCCGAAACGCTCTACCCTCAAAAGCCGTTCTGATGTTGAGCTGGAACGTGAATTCACCTTTAAACATTCAGGCCTGACCTGGTCCGGTGTGCCGATTATTGCGGCTAACATGGACACCGTCGGCACCTTCAGCATGGCGAAAGCGCTGGCCACTTTTGGCATTCTGACGGCAGTACACAAGCACTACACCGCGGAAGAATGGCAGGCGTTTGTCCAGAGCGTATCCGCAGACGTTCTCAAGCATGTGATGGTTTCCACCGGTACTTCCGATGCGGATTTTGATAAAACGCAACAGATCATCTCTCAGAACCCACAGTTGAACTTTGTGTGCATTGACGTCGCCAATGGCTACTCTGAACACTTCGTCCAGTTTGTGGCGAAGGCGCGCGAAGCCTGGCCGCAAAAAACCATTATTGCCGGGAACGTGGTCACCGGTGAAATGTGTGAAGAGCTAATCCTCTCCGGCGCCGATATCGTCAAAGTTGGCATTGGCCCGGGCTCCGTCTGCACCACCCGCGTCAAAACCGGTGTCGGCTACCCGCAGCTCTCCGCCGTGATCGAGTGTGCTGATGCCGCACATGGCCTTGGCGGCCAGATCATCAGCGACGGCGGTTGCACCATGCCGGGCGATGTGGCGAAAGCCTTCGGCGGCGGCGCTGATTTCGTGATGCTCGGCGGTATGCTGGCGGGCCACGAAGAGAGCGGCGGTACTGTGGTTGAAGAGAACGGTGAAAAATTCATGCTGTTTTACGGTATGAGCTCCGAATCGGCGATGACCCGCCATGTGGGCGGTGTCGCGAAATACCGCGCGGCGGAAGGGAAAACCGTTAAGCTGCCGCTGCGTGGCCCGGTGGACAATACCGCGCGCGACATTCTCGGCGGCCTGCGCTCTGCCTGCACCTACGTTGGCGCCTCGCGACTGAAAGAGCTGACCAAACGCACCACCTTTATCCGCGTTCAGGAACAAGAGAACCGGGTATTCAATAGCCTGTAACCGGCTGCGCTGGCGCCTGCGCGGTGCCAGCGTTGCTTATCCTCCCGCCCCGCCAATGGCATCGCCCAGATGAAAAACGGGCAAATACATCGCCACCACCAGGAGCCCGACCAGCGAGCCGGTTATCACCAGCATCAGGGGTTCCAGATGCGCAGCCAGACTGTCGGCTCGCTGATGGGTCTGCTCACGATGATGATGCGCCAGGTTTTCCAGCATCTGATCCAGTGCCCCCGCGCTTTCCCCCGTGCGGATGAGCTGCAGACACAGCGGTGTAAAACCGCCGCAGCGGCTTAACGCCTGCCAGATCGGATCCCCCTGAACGATCAGCGCGCGGGCCTGCGCCAGGCGCTGGCGCCACAGCGGGCACGACAGGGTCTCTTCAACGCTTTGCAGCCCCTGTAGAAAGCTGATACCGGCACTTTGGGTTAACGCCAGAACGGTGAATATCAGGCTCAGCTGTTGGCCGCCGATCAGGGGGCCGATGAGAGGGAGCGCGTTAAGCAGTTGCTGGCGACGCAGCAGCCAGTCGGCGCGCTGCCGGACCAGCTGGTTGAGCAGCAGCGGGCTCAGCAGAAAGGCCAGCAGTAACGGCCAGCCGCGGTTCAGCATGTCCCCTGCCGCAATAACCATTCGCGTTAATAACGGCAGCGGCGTATTGAACGTCTGGTAGATGGCAGTGAATTCAGGAAGGACAAAATAGAGCATCCCCAGCACCACCAGCAGCGCCAGTGTGAGCACGATCAGCGGGTAGCGCAGCGCCTTCTTGACCTTGCCGGCGAGCCGCTGCTGCTCCTGCTGCTGGTTGGCCAGCTGCTGGCAGCAAATATCGAGCTTGCCCGTCAGTTCGCCAGTGCTAATCATCGCCAGATACAGTGGCGGAAAAGCCTGCGGCCACTGCGCCAGTGCGGCAGAGAAAGTCACGCCCTGGGCCAGTTCGCGGCCCAGCGCCTCAAGCAGCGCCTGCCACTGCCCATGCGGTTGCTGCTGCGCCAGAAGCGATAACCCTTCCGCCAACGGTAGCCCGGCCTGCAGCAGGGTTGCCAACTGGCGGATGGTTTCGCTGCTGTAGCGCGGGTGCCACAGGCTTTGCTTCACCGTACAGCGGCGTATAGCCAGCGGCAGGATGCGCTGCTGCTGGAGGTGATGCAGCACCTCCGGACGACTGGCTTGCCATAGCATCCCCTGACAAGGAGCGCCTTGCGCATCGACGCCTCGCCAGCGCCAGAGACGCTTAGTCGCCATGGGGGATCCCCAGCACCCGCACCACCTCTTCGAGGCTGGTCAAGCCCTGTTCGATAGCCTGACATCCGCTTTCGAAGAGCGTCATCATGCCCGCGGCTCGCGCCAGAGATTCGATCTCAATGGCGTTGAGCCCCTGGACTATCCCCTGACGTAGCCCCGGAGTGACAGGCAAGACCTCGAACAGCGCCAGCCTGCCGTGATACCCGTGATAACAGTGTTCGCAGCCCGCGGCCTGCCAGCGCGGCAGCGAGCGGGGCCACAGACTGTGCGGCAGGTCGGCGGCACTGCCGGCATTGCGCCGGCAGTGGGGGCACAGCTTGCGAACCAGACGCTGGGCGATAACCAGCGAGAGCGCAGAGGAGATCATCCAGCGGGCGATGCCCATTTGCTGCAGGCGGGTAAGGGTTTCGCTGGTGGAATTGGTGTGCAGAGTAGAGAGCACCAGATGACCCGTTTGGGCGGCTTTCAGCGCGATTTCAGCGGTTTCGGCATCGCGGATTTCACCCACCATCACAATATCCGGGTCCTGACGTAACAGGGCGCGCAGTACGCTGTGAAAGGTCAGCCCGGCGCGCGGGTTGATTTGCGTCTGGTTCATCCCGGCGATGGGGATCTCCAGAGGATCCTCGACGCTACAGATGTTCACTTGCTCCCGGTTTCGCGCCTGCAGGGCGCTGTAGAGGGTTACCGTTTTCCCGCTTCCGGTTGGGCCAGTGACCAGCAGCAGCCCCTGCGGCTGATTCAGCGCCTGGCGGAAGGCCGCCAGCTGAGAGGATGAGAGGCCGAGCGCCTCCAGATCCAGCGCCTGGTCAACCTGATGCAGAAGGCGCAGGACAATTTTCTCGCCATAGCGGCAGGGCAGAGTGGCGATGCGAAAGGAGAGCTGCCGTCCGGCGAGGTTCAGCGCGAACTGACCATCCTGCGGCAAACGATGCTCGGCGATATCGAGACTGGCCATCACTTTGAGTCGTGCGATAACCGGCGCGGCCAGCTCGGGCGCCAGCAGCGGCAGGGCGTGTAGCACGCCATCGACACGCAGGCGGATCCGTAAGTGCGTTTCCGTGGGTTCGATATGAATATCGGAGGCCCGCTGACGCAGGGCCTGCTCGAGGATCTGATTGACCCGTTCGGCGATGTTTTCCGGGCCTGCATTTTGCGCCAGCAGCGCCTGCTTTTCCTGGACTTGCAGGCGCTTATCCATCTGCTCCTGGCTCCAGCATTCAATATCGATCCGTTTTTGCGTCGCGAAACGTAGCGCCTCCATTAGCTCCGTCGGCGGGGTATCGACCACCGCAATGGATATCGTCTGCTCATCGCTGTGCAGCAGCAGGGCGTGATGGCGACGACAGAGAGGGATCAGCTGTTCTGTTTTCATGTTGTCGCCCTCACTTCACGCGGAAGACGTCTTCGCAGGCCTGCTGAAGCGCGCTGTTGTCGGTGATAGTGCAGACCCGCTGCCAGCCGGTGACGCCCTCGGCGTTATCCCAGGTCGGGGTTAGGGTGACGCCCAGTCCGTTGAGACTTTCCTGGCCGGTGAGGGTAACGACCCCTTTTGCCACGCTCATGGCGGAGAGGTAGCGCGTGGTGGTTGGCGAGGGGATGCCATTGCTGCCGCCGTCGCATGTCGTCAGGCCGCCATGATCGAGCGCGCAAAGTTCAATTGCCGTCCGGTAGGGGACAAAGGTCTGCAGCAGATCGGTGAGGGCGGCTTTACGCAGGTAGTTCTGGTAGGCCGGGATGCCGATGGCGCTGAGAATGGCGATGATGCCGATGACCACCATCAGTTCAATCAGGGTAAAACCTCGTTGTTTATCCATAAGTCGCTCCTTGTTGTGACAGAAGCACTGTGACGGGATTCAGGGGGACAGGCGAGGAGACGAAAACGATCCGGGAAACCGGGTTCCAGGGTTTTTAGCGGGATTGCATGGTGAGCAAGAGCGGCTGCGAGTCGGGTCGCAAATTCAGGCCTTCACGCCGGAAACGTGAAGGCCCAATCTTCAGCGAAAACGCATCGACAGGTCGAGCGCCTGCACATGTTTGGTCAGGGCCCCGACGGAGATATAGTCGACCCCGGTGTCGGCAAATTCGCGGATGGTGTCAAAGGTGACGTTGCCGGAGACCTCGAGCGCCGCCTGGCCAGCGGTGATTTTCACCGCCTCGCGCATCAGGTCGGTGGTGAAGTTATCGAGCATAATGATATCGGCCCCGGCTTTTAACGCCTGCTCCAGCTCATCCAGCGTTTCCACTTCCACTTCCACCGGCACATCAGGATGCAGCCAGAACGCCTTTTCCACCGCCTGACGGATCGAGCCGGAGGCGATGATGTGGTTTTCTTTAATCAGGAAAGCGTCGAACAGCCCAAGGCGGTGGTTGGCGCCGCCGCCGCAGAGAACCGCGTATTTCAAAGCGGTTCGCAGCCCTGGCAGCGTTTTGCGCGTATCCAGGAGTTGGGTTTTGGTGCCCGCCAGCAGGTCGACATAGCGGCGGACAACGCTGGCGACGCCGGAGAGGGTTTGCACAAAGTTCAGCGCCGTACGTTCGCCAGTGAGCAGAATGCGCGATGGGCCTTCCAGCTCGAACAGGGGTTGATCGGCTTTGACCGCATCGCCATCGGCGACGTGCCAGGTGATATTCACGTCGTCACCGGCGAGCTGAATGAAGACCTCTTCCACCCAGCGTTTACCACAGAAGACGCCATCTTCGCGGGTAATGACCACCGCATGGGAGCGTGCATCCTGCGGCAATAATTGTGCGCTAATATCGTTGCTGGCGTCGACTTCGCCGCCCAAATCTTCCCGCAGGGAGTGTGCGACAGCATCGGTAATATCGAGATTAATACGTTCCAGCAGCACGTCACGGCGGCGGTCGGGGTTGTAACGACGAGGCGACATGATAAAGCTCCAGATAGATAAGATTCAGAAGTGGGAAACATGCTAACCTGAACGACGTTTCAGTACCATACACACTTCATCCTTTGGGCCGGCGTGTGGCCCGGAAGCATGAGTTCGCGAAAGGAGATCCCGCATGCAGTTGAACGAGGGATGGCTGGTCGGCGCGCGGCGGGTTCCCTCGCCGCACCATGACTGCCGTCCGGATGAAGAGGCCCCTTCCTTATTGGTGGTGCATAATATCAGCCTGCCGCCAGGTGAATTTGGTGGTCCATGGATTGACGCGCTGTTCACCGGCACCCTGGATCCTCACGCGCATCCTTTCTTTGCCGAGATCGCTCATCTGCGCGTTTCGGCGCATTGTCTGATTCGCCGTGATGGTGAAATCGTGCAGTATGTGCCTTTCGATAAGCGTGCATGGCATGCGGGTGTCTCCAGCTATCAGGGGCGTGAACGCTGCAATGACTTTTCCATCGGTATAGAGCTGGAAGGCACGGATACCCTGGCGTATACCGATGCGCAGTACCAGCAGCTGGCGGCGGTGACGGATCTGCTTATCACGATTTATCCTGCCATCGCCGCAAACATCATGGGCCATAGCGATATCGCGCCCGTGCGCAAGACGGACCCGGGACCGGCCTTTGACTGGAAAAAATTTCGTGCGCTGCTCAGCGCGCCGTCCGAAAAGGAGACCTCATGACGCTGTTTACTACGTTGCTGGTGCTTATCGCTGAACGCCTGTTTAAACTGGGCGAACACTGGCAGCTTGATCATCGGCTGGAGGTGGCGTTCCGCCGGATAAAACATTTCTCGTTGCCGGGAACGCTGCTGATGACCCTGGTCGCCGTCGCGGTGGTCTACATTATTCAGCGCTTGCTGCAGGGGCAGCTGTTCAACGTACCGCTGCTGGTGTTCTGGATTTTGCTAGGCCTGCTGTGCATCGGCGCCGGTAAGGTTCGGCTGCACTATCATGCCTATCTGAAAGCGGCGTCGCGCAATGACAGCCGCGCCTGCGATGCGATGGCCAGCGAGCTGACGTTGATACACGGCGTCCCCCCGGGCTGTGATGAGCGCGAGTACCTTAGCGAACTGCAAAATGCGCTGCTATGGATTAACTATCGTTACTACCTGGCGCCACTCTTCTGGTTTGTGGTCGGTGGGGCGTGGGGGCCGCTGACGCTTATCGCCTATAGCGTCCTGCGTGCCTGGCAGACGTGGCTGGCGCGCTACCAGACGCCGCATCATCGTTTGCAGTCCGGAATCGATGGTATCCTGCATATTGTGGACTGGCTGCCGGTGCGTCTGGTGGGGGTTGTCTATGCTCTGGTGGGGCATGGAGAGAAAGCGCTCCCGGCGTGGTTTGCATCGTTAGGCGACCGCCATTCGTCGCAGTATCAGGTATTGACCCGCCTGGCGCAGTATTCCCTGGCTCGTGAACCGCACGTGGATAAAGTTGAGACCCCGAAGGCCGCGGTGTCGATGGCCAAGAAAACCTCGCTGGTGGTGGTGGTGATCATGGCGCTGCTGACGATTTACGGCACCCTGGTGTAACGGCCTGCGCTCGTACTCTACCTGCCACGATACCCTCACATCTGGGGCGTTAATTGCCGGATGGCGTTGCGCTTATCCGGCCTGGAGACCCACACTGCACAGGCCCGACAAGCAACAGCGGCGCCGGGTTCTATATCAGACGCCGTACCTGGCATGTTGCCGGGCGGTGGTTTCGCCTGACCCGGCCTGGAGAATCCGCGCCAGCGGGACGCATACCGAACCGCTACAGCGTATCCGCCGGTGGGATGCCGAAGTCGGGCATGCCGTCCTCTCTCCAGCTGACGAGTTTTAGCCGGGTATGACGATTGGGGTCATACAGCGGGTCGCCTTCAATCTCGGTGTAATTCCGCGCGTGGTAGACCAGCACATCTTCCCCCGCCGGCGTTTGGGTAAAACTATTATGGCCCGGGCCATACTGGCGGTTTTCATAGCTGGTCCGGAACACCGGCTGCGGGGCTTTATGCCAGTTTGCCGGCTGCAGCGGATCGGCCTGCCGGTCAATCCAGAGCAACCCCATGCAGTAGTTTTCGTCGGTGGCGCTGGCGGAATAGCTGATGAACAGCTTATCGCCATGCACCAGCACCGCGGGTCCTTCATTGACCTTAAATCCCCGACACTCCCAGTCGAACTCCGGCTTGCTCAGCATGACCGGCTCGCCTTTTAGCGTCCACGGGTTGGCCATTTCAGCGAGATACAGGTTTGAGTTGCCCTCGATATGCGGCGATTTTTGCGCCCACAGGTACCAGCGTTTGCCCTGATGGATAAAGGTGGTGGCATCGAGGGCGAAGGTATCGAAAGGGGTGACCACCTGGCCTTTTTCCTGCCAGCGGCCGGTCAGCGGATCGTTGTCGGCGCACTCGATAACGAACATACGATGCTGGAACATGCCCAGCGCATCCAGATCGTGGGTATGGGTGGCGGCAAAATAGATATACCACTTGCCGTCTATCTCATGTAGCTCCGGCGCCCAAATCAGCTGGCTCATCGGCCCGCTTTGCGGTGCGCGCCAGACCACTACCGGCTCCGCATCGCGTAATCCTTCAAGGGTCGCCGCGCGCCGGATCTCCAGCCGGTCGTATTCCGGCACCGAGGCAATAAAGTAGTAGTGATTAAGGTGGCGCAGAATAAAGGGATCTGCGCGCTGTTCAATAAAGGGGTTGGGCCAGTTGTTCATCAGGCTTTCCTTACGTGTTCACTGGTTTTCAGTTCCTGGTATTCATTCAGCTCGCTGTAGTTGCTGCGGCGCTTCTCTAAATCGCTCTGGATCTGGCGCATCAGGATGCGGTCAACTTTCAGCAGGCGCACCACGCCGGCGGTGATCAGGTAGCCAACGCCGGGGATAACCGAGAACAGCAGCACGATGCCGTTGAGGGCGGAGGCGCTTTGCGCTTTGGCGCCAGCGTCGTAGCCGTACCATGACAACAGGAATCCGACCATCGCCCCGGCGACCGCCAGGCCGACTTTGAGGAAGAACAGATTGCCGGAGAAGCTAATGCCGGTGATGCGCTTGCCGGTTTTCCACTCGCCGTAGTCGTCAACATCGGACATCAGCGACCAGTGCAGCGGGGAGGGAATCTGATGCAGGATGTTGAGCAGGAAGTAGAGCACCATAATCAGCGTGGTGGCGTGCGGATTAAAGAAATAGAAGGCGCAGGAGAAGATCGCCAGCACGATATTGGTCCAGAAGAAGACCTGCAGTTTGCACCAGCGGTCGGTGAGGACTTTTGCCAGCATGCTGCCAATCATCATCCCGACCACGCCGAGGCTGATAAACAGAGTGGCAAAATGGGTGCTTTGCCCCATTACCCAGGTGACGTAGTACATGGTGGCGGCCATGCGGATAAAGCCCGGACAGACGTTGCACAGCGTGAGCAACAGGATGCGTACCCACTGGTCATTTTTCCACACATCTTTGAGATCTTTTTTCAGTTCATCATTGGTCTGTACCGCCGGGTGGATGCGTTCGCGTACGGTAGCGAAGCAGAACAGGAACATACACATGCCGATGAAGGCCAGCACGGTCATCGCCATCTGATAGCCCTTCGCTTTATCGGCGCCGCCGAACCAGTCGGCCATTGGCAGCAGCGTTAATGACAGCAACAGCGTGGCGATACCCACCATCACGAAACGATAAGACTGGCAGGCAACGCGCTCTTTCGGATCGGCGGTCATCACCGTTCCCAGCGAGCAGTAGGGGATGTTAATCGCGGTATAGGTAATCGACAGCAGAAAGTAGGTGACAAACGCATAGATGACTTTGCTGTTATAGGTCCACTCAGGAGTGGTGAACATCAGGACGCTGAACAGGGCGTAGGGGAAAGCAATCCACAGCAGCCATGGACGAAAGCGGCCATATTTACTGCGGGTGCGGTCGGCGAGGGCGCCCATGATCGGGTCGGTCACCGCATCGATGACGCGCACCGACAGCAGCAGTACGCCCACCAGCGCCGGCGCCAGACCGAAAATATCGGTATAAAAATAGTTAACAAACAGCATGATGGCGCCAAAGATGATATTGCATCCGGCATCCCCCATCCCATAACCAATCTTTTCTTTTATTGAAAGTCTATTGTCTGCCATGTGCGGTCTCTCCGTTGCAGTATGGAGAGAATTATTGGCTGCTATCGAGAGAATTACGTTGCAGGAACGCGTTGACGATATGGATAAAAAAGCTATGGAGGGGAAAGTGTGAAGCAGATAACAATGCTCTGCGCCCGTCATTCAGGGAGGGGGCGCAGAGCAAAGAGAATTATTGATGAGATGTATTATTGTGCTTTTATGGTGGCGGCGGCTTTCTGTTTAAACAGATAGCCCACGCCCAGCACGGCGATCCATACCGGGATCAGCCAAACGGAAATCGCCATCCCCGGGGTCATCAGCATAATTACCAGCACCGCGGCCATAAACAGCAGGCACACCCAGTTACCCAGCGGGTAGAAGAGGGCGGGGAAGCGAGTGGTGACCCCCTGCTGCTGTTTGGCGCGACGGAATTTGATATGCGCGAGGCTGATCATCGCCCAGTTGATCACCAGGGCGGAGACTACCAGCGCCATCAGCAGGCCAAATGCGGATTCCGGCGCCAGGTAGTTGATCAGCACACACAGGGCGGTGACCACGGCGGAGACGAGAATGGTATTCACCGGCACGCCGCGTTTGTCGACGCTGAGCAGCGCTTTCGGTGCGTTCCCCTGCTGGGCAAGACCGAACAGCATACGGCTGTTGCAGTAGACGCAGCTGTTATACACCGACAGGGCCGCCGTCAGCACCACTACGTTGAGGGCGTTTGCCACCAGCGTATCGCCAAGCTCATGGAAAATCAGGACGAACGGACTGGTGTCCGCAGTCACACGCGTCCACGGCAGCAGCGAGAGCAGGACCGCCAGCGAGCCAACATAGAAGATCAGGATACGGTAGATAACCTGGTTAGTGGCTTTCGGGATGCTTTGCTCCGGGTTATCCGCTTCCGCCGCGGTGATACCCACCAGCTCCAGACCGCCGAAGGAGAACATGATGATCGCCATCATCATTACCAGTCCGGTAAAGCCGTGCGGCAGGAACCCGCCTTGATCCCAGAGGTTACGTACTGTCGCCTGCGGGCCGCCGTTACCGCTGAACAGCAGCCAGCCGCCGAACAAAATCATCGCCACAACGGCGACCACTTTGATAATGGCAAACCAGAACTCCATTTCCCCGAACACTTTCACGTTGGTCAGGTTAATGGCGTTGATGGCGATGAAGAAGACCGCCGCTGAGGCCCAGGTTGGGATTTCCGGCCACCAGAACTGGATATATTTGCCGACGGCAGTGAGTTCCGCCATGGCCACCAGGACATACAGCACCCAGTAGTTCCAGCCGGAGGCGAAGCCGGCAAAGCCGCCCCAGTATTTATAAGCAAAGTGGCTAAACGAACCGGCTACCGGCTCTTCCACCACCATTTCGCCCAGCTGACGCATGATCAGAAAGGCGATAAAACCGGCAATCGCGTAACCAAGAATGATACCCGGGCCGGCGGACTGAATGACGGACGCGCTCCCCAGAAACAGGCCGGTGCCGATAGCCCCGCCCAGCGCGATGAGCTGGATGTGGCGGTTTTTCAGGCCGCGCTTCAGCCGATCGCCGTGCTGTTGACCTTCCATATGAAACCTCGTGTGTGATTATTTTTTGTGTACGTCATCCGTCAGGTTGCTGCTTCACTGCTGTCCCTGCCAGAAAGCATAGCCAGCGAAAATTTGGGCGAAGTGGCCCACTTTTTACCTGAGTGATGGCGCGCACATATTGTTGTGTTTGTGTATTTAGCGACTTCCGTTTCTGTATTGTTTTGTTTACGGAAGGCGGTGCGGTAATTCAGAAAAAGGCCTTTCGTCTCAGGGAGAATAGTGGTAAGCGCGTTTGAATGCACCTGCTTTATGAAGGGATGATGACCATGTGTCTAAAAAGACATCAATAGACACATTCTGTATTATTCCGATGCATTGCTTCTTTGTGATTATTTATTCAATTGTATTGTCTTTGTATTCATTTATTGGGTCGTTGAATCGGTTCAGATAGCGTAATTTTTCGTTTCCATTAAGTTAATGCTACCTCTTTATGAGTAAACGTAACATTTGTGCAAGGTTACATTTCTGAAATGTTATTTCTGTAAGGTTGTTAAAATGTCCGTCGTTTACTGATTTCAATCAAAACCTGTATGGACAGAAGGTGAATACTTTGTTACTTTAGCGCTACGAACTTTAAATTGGTAAGACCAATTTACTCCGGGCTAATGGCAGAGACAGGGAATATGGCCTACAGCAAAATCCGCCAACCAAAATTATCCGATGTGATAGAGCAGCAGCTGGAGTTTCTGATCCTTGAGGGGACCTTGCGCCCCGGTGAAAAACTCCCGCCTGAACGCGAACTGGCTAAACAGTTCGACGTTTCCCGCCCCTCGCTGCGTGAGGCGATTCAACGCCTCGAAGCCAAGGGCCTGTTGCTTCGTCGTCAGGGAGGTGGAACGTTTGTTCAGAGCCGCCTGTGGCAGAGCTTCAGCGATCCGCTGGTCGAGCTGCTGTCCGATCACCCTGAATCCCAATTCGATCTGCTTGAGACCCGTCACGCGCTGGAAGGCATTGCGGCTTATTACGCGGCGCTGCGCAGCAATGATGAAGATCGCGACCGTATCCGCGAGCTGCATCAGGCTATTGAGCGGGCTCAGCAGTCGGGCGATCTGGACGCTGAGTCCGGCGCCGTCGTCCAGTACCAAATCGCCGTCACCGAGGCGGCACACAATGTGGTTTTGCTTCATCTGCTAAGGTGTATGGAGCCGATGCTGGCGCAAAACGTGCGTCAGAACTTTGAATTGCTGTATGCCCGCCGGGAAATGCTCCCGTTGGTCAGCAACCATCGCACTCGCATTTTCGAGGCGATAATGGCCGGGGAGCCGGAGCAGGCGCGTGAGGCGTCGCACCGTCACCTGGCGTTCATTGAGGAAATTTTGCTGGACCGTAGCCGTGAGCAGAGTCGTAGAGAACGCTCGCTGCGTCGTTTACAGCAACGAAAGGACGAGAACTCCGGTTCTTAAGCGCCATTTTTAGAGCGCGGCAACTAAACGCAGAACCTGTCTTATTGAATTTTTGGTTGTTCAACGGTGAAGAACGAAGAGTTCAATGGGACAGGTTCCAGATTAATCAACGATTAGATAGATAAGGAATACCCCCCATGTCAGAACGTTTACCAAATGACGTGGATCCGATCGAAACTCGCGACTGGCTACAGGCGATCGAATCGGTCATCCGTGAAGAAGGTGTTGAGCGCGCTCAGTATCTTATTGACCAACTCCTTTCTGAAGCCCGCAAAGGCGGGGTGAAAGTGGCTGCTGGCGCATCGACCGGCGGTTACGTCAACACTATTGCCGTTGAAGATGAGCCGGAATATCCGGGTAATCTGGATCTGGAACGTCGTATCCGTTCTGCGATCCGCTGGAACGCCATCATGACCGTTCTGCGCGCATCGAAAAAAGATCTCGAACTGGGCGGCCACATGGCTTCTTTCCAGTCTTCCGCAACCTTCTACGAAGTGTGCTTTAACCACTTCTTCCGCGCACGCAATGAGCAGGATGGCGGCGACCTGGTGTACTTCCAGGGTCACATCTCTCCGGGCGTTTATGCGCGTGCGTTCCTGGAAGGTCGTCTGACTGAAGAGCAGATGAACAACTTCCGTCAGGAAGTTCACGGTAAAGGTCTGTCCTCTTATCCGCACCCGAAACTGATGCCGGAATTCTGGCAGTTCCCGACCGTTTCTATGGGCCTGGGCCCAATCGGGGCGATTTATCAGGCTAAATTCCTGAAATACCTGGAACACCGTGGTCTGAAAGACACCTCCAAACAAACCGTTTACGCGTTCCTGGGCGACGGTGAGATGGACGAGCCGGAATCTAAAGGCGCGATCACCATCGCCACCCGTGAGAAGCTCGACAACCTGGTGTTCGTTATCAACTGTAACCTGCAGCGTCTTGACGGCCCGGTCACCGGTAACGGCAAAATCATTAACGAACTGGAAGGCATCTTCGCGGGCGCTGGCTGGAACGTTATCAAGGTTATCTGGGGCGGTCGTTGGGATGAGCTGCTGCGTAAAGACACCAGCGGTAAGCTGATTCAGCTGATGGAAGAAACCGTTGACGGCGATTACCAGACCTTCAAATCCAAAGACGGCGCTTATGTGCGCGAGCACTTCTTCGGTAAATATCCGGAGACCGCTGCGCTGGTTGCCGACTGGACTGACGAGCAGATTTGGGCCCTGAACCGCGGTGGCCACGATCCGAAGAAAGTTTATGCTGCTCTGAAAAAAGCGCAGGAAACCAAAGGCAAAGCGACCGTTATCCTCGCCCATACCATCAAAGGTTACGGCATGGGTGACACTGCTGAAGGTAAGAACATCGCTCACCAGGTTAAGAAAATGAACATGGACGGCGTTCGCTACGTCCGCGATCGTTTCAACGTGCCGGTTGCCGATGCCGATCTGGAAAAACTGCCGTACGTCACCTTCCCGGAAGGTTCCGAAGAGCACACCTATCTGCACGCTCAGCGTCAGAAACTGCACGGCTATCTGCCGAGCCGTCAGCCGAACTTCACTGAGAAGCTGGAGCTGCCGACGCTGGAAGATTTCCGCCCGCTGCTGGAAGAGCAGAATAAAGAGATCTCTACCACTATCGCGTTCGTTCGTGCCCTGAACGTGATGCTGAAGAACAAATCCATCAAAGACCGCCTCGTGCCGATCATCGCCGACGAAGCGCGTACTTTCGGTATGGAAGGTCTGTTCCGTCAGATCGGTATCTACAGCCCGAACGGCCAGCAGTACACCCCGCAGGACCGTGAGCAGGTTGCATACTACAAAGAAGACGAGAAAGGTCAGATCCTGCAGGAAGGGATCAACGAGCTGGGCGCAGGCGCATCCTGGCTGGCTGCGGCGACCTCTTACAGCACCAACAACCTGCCGATGATCCCGTTCTACATCTACTACTCGATGTTCGGGTTCCAGCGTATCGGCGACCTGTGCTGGCAGGCAGGCGACCAGCAGGCTCGCGGCTTCCTGATCGGGGGTACTTCCGGTCGTACGACGCTGAACGGCGAAGGTCTGCAGCACGAAGATGGCCACAGCCATATTCAGTCTCTGACTATCCCGAACTGTATCTCTTACGATCCGTCCTACGCCTACGAAGTGGCGGTCATCATGCATGACGGCCTGGAGCGTATGTACGGTGAGAAACAAGAGAACGTTTACTACTACATCACTACCCTGAACGAAAACTACCACATGCCGGCCATGCCGGAAGGCGCCGAGGAAGGTATCCGCAAAGGTATCTACAAACTCGAAACCATCGAAGGTAGCAAAGGTAAAGTTCAGCTGCTGGGCTCCGGTTCTATCCTGCGTCACGTCCGTGAAGCAGCGCAGATCCTGGCGAAAGACTACGGCGTGGGCTCTGACGTGTACAGCGTCACCTCCTTCACCGAACTGGCGCGTGATGGCCAGGATTGCGAACGCTGGAACATGCTGCACCCGCTGGAAACCCCGC
Organism: Klebsiella sp. GB_Kp047; assembly: GCF_040065235.1. Classification (NCBI taxonomy): domain Bacteria; kingdom Pseudomonadati; phylum Pseudomonadota; class Gammaproteobacteria; order Enterobacterales; family Enterobacteriaceae; genus Klebsiella; species Klebsiella sp. GB_Kp047. Next base: position 159,183 of record NZ_JBEAJG010000033.1, read on the forward strand.
GCGTGCCGTACATCGCTCAGGTGATGAACGACGCTCCGGCAGTGGCATCCACTGACTATATGAAACTGTTCGCCGAGCAGGTTCGTACCTACGTACCGGCTGACGATTACCGCGTACTGGGTACCGATGGCTTCGGTCGTTCCGACAGCCGTGAAAACCTGCGTCACCACTTCGAAGTCGATGCTTCCTATGTGGTCGTTGCAGCGCTGGGCGAACTGGCTAAACGTGGTGAAATCGATAAGAAAGTGGTTGCGGACGCAATTACCAAATTCAACATCGATGCAGAAAAAGTTAACCCGCGTCTGGCGTAAGAGGTAAAAGAATAATGGCTATCGAAATCAAAGTACCGGACATCGGGGCTGATGAAGTTGAAATCACCGAGATTCTGGTCAAAGTGGGCGACAAAGTTGAAGCTGAACAGTCGCTGATCACCGTAGAAGGCGATAAAGCCTCTATGGAAGTCCCGTCTCCGCAGGCTGGCGTCGTGAAAGAGATTAAAGTCTCCGTCGGCGATAAAACCGAGACTGGCAAACTGATTATGATTTTCGATTCCGCCGAGGGTGCAGCAGCCGCTGCACCTGCGCAGGAAGAGAAGAAAGAAGCCGCTCCGGCCGCCGCTGCTCCAGCAGCTGCCGCGGCAGAGAAAGAAGTGAACGTGCCGGACATCGGCGGTGACGAAGTTGAAGTCACTGAAATTCTGGTGAAAGTGGGCGATACCGTTGCGGCTGAGCAGTCTCTGATCACCGTCGAAGGCGATAAAGCCTCGATGGAAGTGCCGGCGCCGTTCGCGGGTACCGTGAAAGAGATCAAGATCAACACCGGCGATAAAGTGTCCACCGGCTCCCTGATCATGATCTTCGAAGTGGCGGGCGCTGCGCCTGCTGCCGCACCTGCTCAGGCTGCTGCTCCGGCGGCGGCTGCTCCAGCTGCGGCTGGCGGTGCGAAAGACGTTAACGTACCGGACATCGGCGGCGACGAAGTTGAAGTGACCGAAGTGATGGTAAAAGTCGGCGATAAAGTGGCTGCTGAGCAGTCCCTGATCACCGTCGAAGGCGACAAAGCGTCTATGGAAGTGCCGGCGCCGTTCGCGGGCACCGTCAAAGAGATCAAAATCAGCACCGGCGATAAAGTCAAAACCGGCTCCCTGATCATGGTCTTCGAAGTGGAAGGCGCTGCGCCTGCCGCCGCACCGGCTCAGGCGGCTGCGCCGGCACCGGCTGCAGCTCCGGCTCAGGCCGCTAAGCCTGCCGCGGCACCGGCTGCGAAAGCGGAAGGTAAAACCGAATTCGCTGAAAACGACGCTTACGTCCACGCCACTCCGCTGATTCGCCGTCTGGCGCGCGAGTTCGGCGTTAACCTGGCGAAAGTGAAAGGCACCGGCCGTAAAGGTCGTATCCTGCGCGAAGACGTTCAGGCTTACGTGAAAGACGCTGTTAAGCGTGCTGAATCCGCACCGGCGGCTGCCGCTGGCGGCGGTATCCCGGGCATGCTGCCATGGCCGAAGGTTGACTTCAGCAAGTTCGGCGAAATCGAAGAAGTGGAGCTGGGCCGTATCCAGAAAATTTCTGGTGCCAACCTGAGCCGTAACTGGGTCATGATCCCGCACGTTACGCACTTCGATAAAACCGATATCACCGATCTGGAAGCGTTCCGTAAGCAGCAGAACGCCGAAGCTGAGAAGCGTAAACTGGACGTGAAATTCACCCCGGTTGTCTTCATCATGAAAGCCGTGGCCGCTGCGCTTGAGCAGATGCCGCGCTTCAACAGCTCGCTCTCCGAAGATGGTCAGCGTCTGACGCTGAAGAAATACATCAACATCGGTGTGGCGGTAGATACCCCGAACGGTCTGGTGGTTCCGGTCTTTAAAGACGTGAACAAGAAGAGCATCACCGAGCTGTCTCGTGAACTGACCACCATCTCGAAGAAAGCGCGCGATGGCAAACTGACGGCGGGCGAAATGCAGGGCGGTTGCTTCACCATCTCCAGCATCGGCGGCCTGGGTACCACCCACTTCGCGCCGATTGTTAATGCGCCGGAAGTGGCCATCCTCGGCGTGTCTAAGTCCGCGATGGAGCCGGTATGGAATGGTAAAGAGTTCGTGCCGCGTCTGATGCTGCCGATCTCTCTGTCCTTCGACCACCGCGTCATCGACGGTGCTGATGGTGCCCGCTTCATTACCATCATCAACAACACCCTGAGCGACATTCGCCGCCTGGTGATGTAATTGAAAAAGCCGGCCTGACGGCCGGCTTTTTTCTGATAACCTCAGGCTGTTTGGGATTATCAGCAACAAAGGACAAAATCGTTTGCCGTTTGTTGTTTAAAAATTGTTAACAATTTTGTAAAATACACGCGGATAGAACGTCCCGGTGGACTTGGGCGTAAAAATAATAGCGTCAGACCCGCCGGATATAAATTACAGAGGTCATGATGAGTACTGAAATCAAAACTCAGGTCGTGGTACTTGGGGCAGGTCCTGCAGGCTACTCTGCAGCCTTCCGTTGCGCTGATTTAGGTCTGGAAACCGTCATCGTAGAACGTTACAGCACCCTCGGTGGGGTGTGCCTGAACGTGGGTTGTATCCCTTCTAAAGCGCTGCTGCACGTGGCAAAAGTTATCGAAGAAGCGAAAGCGCTGGCCGAACACGGCATCGTTTTCGGCGAACCGAAAACTGACATTGACAAGATCCGCACCTGGAAAGAAAAAGTCATCACTCAGCTGACCGGTGGTCTGGCTGGCATGGCCAAAGGGCGTAAAGTGAAGGTGGTTAACGGTCTGGGTAAATTCACCGGCGCTAACACCCTGGAAGTGGAAGGCGAAAACGGCAAAACCGTGATCAACTTCGACAACGCCATCATCGCGGCGGGCTCCCGTCCGATTCAACTGCCATTTATTCCGCATGAAGATCCGCGCGTATGGGACTCCACCGACGCCCTGGAGCTGAAATCTGTGCCGAAACGCATGCTGGTCATGGGCGGCGGTATCATCGGTCTGGAAATGGGTACCGTATACCATGCGCTGGGTTCAGAGATCGACGTGGTTGAAATGTTCGACCAGGTCATCCCGGCTGCCGATAAAGATGTGGTGAAAGTCTTCACCAAACGCATCAGCAAGAAATTCAACCTGATGCTGGAAACCAAAGTGACTGCCGTTGAAGCAAAAGAAGACGGTATTTATGTTTCCATGGAAGGCAAAAAAGCGCCGGCGGAAGCACAGCGTTACGACGCCGTGCTGGTGGCTATCGGCCGCGTACCGAACGGTAAAAACCTCGACGCAGGCAAAGCGGGCGTGGAAGTTGACGATCGTGGCTTCATCCGCGTTGACAAACAAATGCGCACCAACGTGCCGCACATCTTTGCTATCGGCGATATCGTCGGTCAGCCGATGCTGGCGCACAAAGGCGTCCACGAAGGTCACGTTGCCGCAGAAGTTATCTCCGGCCTGAAGCACTACTTCGATCCGAAAGTGATCCCATCGATCGCCTACACCGAGCCAGAAGTGGCATGGGTGGGTCTGACCGAGAAAGAAGCGAAAGAGAAAGGCATCAGCTACGAAACCGCCACCTTCCCGTGGGCTGCTTCCGGCCGTGCTATCGCTTCCGACTGCGCAGACGGCATGACCAAACTGATCTTCGACAAAGAGACCCACCGTGTTATCGGTGGCGCGATTGTCGGCACCAACGGCGGCGAGCTGCTGGGTGAGATCGGCCTGGCTATCGAGATGGGCTGTGACGCTGAAGACATCGCGCTGACTATCCACGCTCACCCGACTCTGCACGAGTCTGTTGGCCTGGCGGCAGAAGTTTTCGAAGGCAGCATCACCGACCTGCCGAACGCCAAAGCGAAGAAAAAGTAACTTTTTCTTTCAGGCAAAAAGCATAAGCGGCTCCCGGAGCCGCTTTTTTTATGCCTGATGTTTAGAACTATGTCGCTATTCATAAACCGCTACACCTCATACATACTTTGTAAATAGTCACTATGTAAACTTATAGGTAGTTAACGATATCAATGAGGTGTGTGATGAAACGCTTTTTAACCACAGCGCTGGTCGCAGCAGCGTGCTTATCCGGTGTCGCCTGCGCGGCTGACGCCACGATTCCGTGGGCGGATAACAGCGGTGGTACGGAAACGACCCATATTGCGGCGATGGGCCAGGATCTGAATGCTCAGCATCAGCAAGTGACCAAGACCAGTGAAGGAGTATGGGCGGCGAATTCCGGCAGCATCAGCGCTGACGAATCGGCATTGTCCAGTACGAAACCAGCCATTGCCGGCGATCCGTCGCTGATGCCCCACCAGGGCTAAGTGAATGAAAACGCCCGGTTGCGTGTACGTAACCGGGCGTTTTTTATGGGTTGACCACCTGCCAGCCGGCGTCAGCGTCGGGGGCAAAGCGCGTTATCGCCTGGGCCTTTGCCGCGCTCTCTTCACCGAGATTGGCCTGATAAACGGTATCGTGCTGATCGATCATAAAGCTCATCACGCCGGTTTCCCCCCACGCCACCGGCCACGCCAGCAAGGCGACGCTCTGCTCATCTCTACCGGTGATAATGCGGAAGCGGTAGCCATGGTAGCCGCTGCCGGGAACCGTCGGGCTAAAGGCTGGCCCAAGCGGACTTGGCGCTTCGCCCGGCGAGGTGGGCCAGTACAGACCATCTTTTTTGCCTTCGCTACTGATGATTTTCTGCGCCCAGCGGTGGTTCAGTTGATAGTAATCCTGCTGGGCGTCAACGTAGGCATGCATGGCGGCTATCGCCGACAGTTCATTACGGCCGATAGCGCGGGTGAGGATCTCTTCTTCACCAGCGGCCATATCAAAGCGCCAGCCCTGGGATGCTTTGACGATGGGGACTGGCAGCCGCCATGCTTCGCTACCGACGTCGAGCCAGGCTTTTTCACCCTGCTGCACAATCACATGTTTCACCTGCCAGTCGCGCTGGAAGCGGTCGACGGCAGTGGGGTCGATCCCGTCGGGGGGTAAAAAATGCTGCCAGTTATCGCCAAGTACTTCACTCAGCGCCGCATCATTTTGCTGGCCGATCGCCTCGGCCAGCGCGCTTGCGGCCTGCTCGGGGGTGGCATACTGCTGCTGGGCGAAGGCGGCAAGCGGCGACAGCATTAACGTGAACAGGGCAATTGGTAATGGGTTTCTCATTCTGCTCATCCTCAGCGGCGGCGTAGTTCATGGTGTTCAGAAAGACGCTCTCTGGCGCCGTCGCGCTGCTCGCGATTTACGCTGGAAAACTGACGACTCTGCCGTCCCCGTTCCTGCTGCGCTTGCCAGGAGGGGGCGCGGCTTTCGTTGCCGCTAAGGGCGCTGGCGCGCAGATGACTGACCGTCTGCTGACGCTGGGCTGGCGTGGCAGACTGGAGCTGCTGCCGGCGCTGTTGCTGCTGCGGTGTAGTATTCTGCTCGCGGCTCTTAATGGTTTCCCTACGCTGCTGTTGCTGCGGCGTCGGGTTTTTCAACTGCGCTTTCGCCGCGTCTCGACGCTGCTGGGTCGATGTCGGCTCGCTGTCGTAACCGCGGTAGTTGCTGCGCTGGGTGGCTTGTTTCAACTGCGCCGAGGCCGCCTGACGCTGGGCATCGCGCGAGGCGGTGTTTGCCGCCAGGTTGCCCGCCGTGGCGGTCGGCGCGCTGCGCTGCTGAAGCTGGGTCATCGCCGCCTGGCGCTGCGCCTCACGATCGACCGGCGCATGCTGGGTCGCGCTCAGTCCGCCGGATACGTTGGTCTGATGAAAGCGCTGGGCGACGGTATTATTGGGGTATGGCACGTGACCGCGATAGGCGGGGTTGTGCTGCCAGTTTACGCGGTCGCCCGGCAGGTTTTGTCCGGTAATGCGGTTAAAGTTATTCACATTGATATTGATGTTATCGCCGTTATGCGAGTAATCGCCGCGGTGGTAGTCGTCATCGTGATGGTGGTGGTCATCATCATCATCATCCCAGTCGATGCTGCTGAACAGCGCCCAGGTGGTCGCCACGCCCAGGCTGTAACCGAAGCCTTTGACGAAGCTATCGGTAAACTGCTCCCCGGGAGGCGGCGGCAGATAGACCGGAGGATAGGCGCTGTTCGGCCAGGTACCATAGACGGTGGAGGGGTTGTAGTTGGGAACATAGACCACCTGTGGATCGGTCGGTTCTATTTTTATGACCTGCGTCGGTGCGGGCGCCGTCGCGCTGGTCGTTGACGTTGTTACCGTGCTGCTTTTCGAGGTGGAGGCCGGCGCAGGCGCCGCTGCGGCGACAATCACTTTTTGCTGCGGCGTAGATTTCAGCGTCCCTGTCTGCTGGGCGATGGCACGCAGACGCTGCACCGAGTCCATCACATCATGCGGCTGGGCCAAAAACGCATTACCGAGATTTTCCACCCAGGGCGGATTCTCGCCCATCATCGCCAGCAGGGCCGGGAAAGCGACAAGCGATTTAACGCTGGGATCCCACGGCTGGCTGGCAACAGCCTGAACGGCGGCATCCCCTTTCATGGAGGGGTTATCCTGGGACCACTGCACGGCCTGCATGACGTTGTCCGGGTAGGTGGAGGCCATCAGCACCTGCGACAGCAGACTGTCCGGATAGAGCGCGATGGGGGCAACCCACTGATCAATCTGCGCCTGGGTGTAGGTGGTGGCTACCGGCTGCGCGGCGACTGGCTGTGTGGCTGGAGTGGGTGCCGGCGCAGCCTGCGCCGTCGGCTCAGTGACCGTCTCTGGAGTACGGCTTTGCACATAGAGTGTTCCCGCCGCCGCGAGTAAACCAGCGCTACAGAGCAGGGCGATAATATGGGGTTTGAATGGCAGTGACATAGAAGCTCCTGACCCAAAAAGTAACCCATCTCGCTAAAGTATCGGCGAAAACGGCGCGTTTGCTGAGTATAAGTAAGCGGTATGGCTTTTTATTGATGATTGTTGGGATCGGCCCATGGCGTTGTACGTGGAAAGGAATTTTTGTCGCGGGATTTGAACAGAAAGCCTGCAATATCCTGCCCTTAACGATTCAGCTAAATTTTAATGTTGCTTTTTTGTAAACAGATTAACACCTTTCAAAAATCCTGCTATGCTGCCGACGCGGTATCGGGCATTTACCCTACAAACTGCTGTCTCACAGGAGCGTGAAGAAAATCGCCCAGCCACTAAATCCTTCAAGATGCGTCAAGGCGGCAAACTGCCAATACCGAAGCAGATTGATTGAAGACGTGTAGGCCGCATTATGACAATGAGAAGCGAGGAGAACCGTCGTGCTAGAAGAATACCGTAAGCACGTAGCTGAGCGTGCCGCCATGGGGATTGTTGCCAAACCCTTAGATGCAACCCAAATGGCCGCGCTGGTAGAACTGCTGAAAAACCCGCCTGCGGGCGAAGAAGAATTCCTGTTAGACCTGCTGATTAATCGTGTACCGCCGGGCGTTGACGAAGCCGCCTATGTTAAAGCTGGATTCCTTGCCGCGATCGCCAAAGGCGAAGCGTCCTCCCCCCTGGTTACCCCTGAAAAAGCCGTTGAACTGCTGGGCACCATGCAGGGCGGTTACAATATCCACCCGCTGATCGATGCCCTGGACGACGCGAAACTGGCGCCGATCGCCGCGAAAGCGCTCTCCCATACCCTGCTGATGTTCGATAACTTCTACGACGTGGAAGAGAAAGCGAAAGCAGGTAACGAGCACGCAAAACAGGTCATGCAATCCTGGGCCGACGCTGAGTGGTTCCTGAACCGCCCGCAGCTGGCAGAAAAAATCACCGTTACCGTTTTCAAGGTGACTGGCGAAACGAACACCGATGACCTGTCTCCGGCGCCGGATGCCTGGTCGCGTCCGGATATCCCGCTGCACGCCCTGGCGATGCTGAAAAACGCCCGCGAAGGCATTGAACCGGATCAGCCGGGCGTGGTTGGCCCGATCAAACAGATCGAAGCCCTGCAGCAGAAAGGCTACCCGCTGGCCTACGTTGGCGACGTGGTCGGGACCGGCTCTTCACGTAAATCGGCCACCAACTCGGTGCTGTGGTTTATGGGCGACGATATCCCGAACGTGCCGAACAAGCGTGGCGGCGGCCTGTGCCTTGGCGGCAAAATCGCGCCAATCTTCTTCAACACCATGGAAGATGCAGGCGCGCTGCCTATCGAAGTGGATGTGTCAAACCTGAACATGGGCGACGTGATTGACGTTTACCCGTTCAAAGGCGAAGTGCGTAACCACGAAACCAACGAACTGCTGGCCAGCTTCGAGCTGAAAACCGATGTGCTGATCGACGAAGTGCGCGCCGGCGGCCGTATCCCGCTGATCATTGGTCGCGGTTTGACTACCAAAGCGCGCGAAGCGCTGGGTCTGCCGCACAGCGATGTCTTCCGTCAGGCGAAAGACGTGGCGGAAAGCACCCGCGGCTTCTCTCTGGCGCAGAAAATGGTTGGCCGCGCCTGCGGCGTTGCCGGTATCCGTCCGGGCGCCTACTGCGAGCCGAAAATGACCTCCGTCGGTTCTCAGGACACCACCGGTCCAATGACCCGTGATGAACTGAAAGACCTGGCGTGCCTGGGCTTCTCCGCTGACCTGGTGATGCAGTCCTTCTGCCACACCGCGGCCTATCCGAAGCCGGTTGACGTCACCACGCACCATACTCTGCCGGACTTCATTATGAACCGCGGCGGCGTCTCGCTGCGTCCGGGCGATGGCGTTATCCACTCCTGGCTAAACCGCATGCTGCTGCCGGATACCGTGGGTACCGGCGGCGACTCCCATACCCGTTTCCCCATCGGGATCTCCTTCCCGGCGGGCTCTGGTCTGGTGGCCTTCGCCGCCGCGACCGGCGTGATGCCGCTGGATATGCCGGAATCGGTGCTGGTGCGTTTCAAAGGTAAAATGCAGCCGGGGATCACGCTGCGCGACCTGGTTCACGCTATCCCGCTGTACGCCATCAAGCAGGGCCTGCTGACCGTTGAGAAGAAAGGTAAGAAAAACATCTTCTCTGGCCGCATCCTTGAGATTGAAGGTCTGCCGGATCTGAAAGTGGAGCAGGCGTTCGAGCTGACCGATGCCTCTGCTGAACGTTCTGCTGCAGGTTGCACCATCAAGCTGAACAAAGAGCCGATCGTTGAGTATCTGAACTCCAACATCGTCCTGCTGAAGTGGATGATTGCCGAAGGCTACGGCGATCGCCGCACTCTGGAGCGTCGTATTCAGGGTATGGAAAAATGGCTGGCGGATCCGCAGCTGCTGGAAGCCGATGCTGACGCGGAATACGCGGCAGTGATCGACATCGATTTGGCGGATATCAAAGAGCCGATCCTGTGCGCGCCGAACGATCCGGACGATGCCCGCCTGCTGTCTGATGTGCAGGGCGAGAAGATCGACGAAGTGTTCATCGGCTCCTGCATGACCAACATCGGCCACTTCCGTGCCGCCGGTAAGTTGCTGGACAGCCACAAAGGCCAGCTGCCGACTCGCCTGTGGGTGGCGCCGCCAACCCGTATGGACGCCGCGCAGCTGACCGAAGAAGGTTACTACAGCGTATTTGGTAAGAGCGGGGCGCGTATCGAAATCCCTGGCTGTTCCCTGTGTATGGGTAACCAGGCGCGCGTGGCCGACGGCGCGACGGTGGTTTCCACCTCTACCCGTAACTTCCCGAACCGTTTAGGTACCGGCGCTAACGTCTATCTGGCCTCTGCCGAACTGGCGGCGGTAGCTTCTCTGCTCGGTAAACTGCCGACGCCGGAAGAGTACCAGACCTTCGTGGCGCAGGTGGATAAGACAGCGGAAGATACCTATCGCTATCTGAACTTCAACCAGCTGGATCAGTACACTGAAAAAGCTGACGGCGTGATCTTCCAGACCGCGGTGTAAAACCATTCGGTCAGCCTGGCTGACCGTTTGGCTACAAACTCCTCAATGCCCGGTGAACATTGCATCACCGGGCATTTTTATTTCCAAACCTCCTGCCTGTTACGCTTTTTTTCTTTCGGTCTGCTGCGATAATTACTCCATGGGTACAGTGCAGCGGTGACGCATTGCCCTTGCAGAGGAAAAGACTATGGACTACGAATTTCTGCGCGATATTACCGGAGTGGTAAAGGTGCGAATGTCGATGGATCACGAGGCGATTGGCCACTGGTTCAACGAGGAGGTGAAAGACAATCTTGCTCTGCTTGACGAAGTGGAGCAGGCTGCGCGCACCGTGAAAGGCAGTGAACGTTCCTGGCAGCGTGCCGGACATGAATATACGCTGTGGCTGGATGGTGAAGAGGTGATGATCCGCGCCAATCAGCTGGAATTTTCCGGCGACGAAATCGAGGAGGGGATGAGCTACTACGATGAAGAAAGCCTCTCTCTGTGCGGCATTGAGGATTTCCTGCAGGTAGTTGCCGCCTATCGTGAGTTTATGCAGCAGCGTTGATGACTTATTTTGCGCCGGGCTGCGGAAAAGCGTAGCCTTGCTAAGCGTCGCGTGCGCCGGGCACATCCCCGGGTCGCGACGAGTACCTTGCCCCGGCTACCAGCCGGCGCAGAACCCAGGCCCGGCAAGCACAAGCGCCGCCGGGCATTTGAGGCATTACACGGCAGGAATATTGCGGCCGTAGTAAATCTCGCGCATCTCTTTCCACAGCAGGTCGGTAATGACCTTGCGCTCTTCAGCGGTCAACTCTTCCGGTCGGGTATGGAACATGTAGTGCTTAAGGTCGAACTCCTTGAGCAACATTTTGGTATGGAAGATATTTTCCTGATAAACGTTGACGTCGACCATGTCATACAGCGACTTCATATCGTCAGACATAAAGTTCTGAATTGAGTTGATTTCATGATCGATAAAATGCTTCATCCCATTGATGTCGCGGGTAAAGCCGCGCACGCGGTAGTCAATGGTTACAATGTCCGATTCCAGCTGGTGGATCAGATAGTTCAGCGCTTTGAGCGGTGAAATAACCCCGCAGGTAGAGACTTCGATATCGGCGCGGAAGGTGCACAGACCGCCTTCCGGGTGGCTCTCCGGATAGGTATGCACGCAGATATGGCTTTTATCGAGATGGGCGACCACGGTTTCAGGTAGCGGGCCGGGGTGTTCGGTCTGGTCGATAAGCCGCGGGTCGACGGGCTCTTCGCTAACCAGAATGGTCACGCTGGCGCCCTGGGGTTCATAATCCTGGCGGGCGATATTCAGGATATTAGCGCCAATAATAGAGCAGGTTTCGGTCAGGATCTCTGTCAGGCGATTGGCGTTATAGAGTTCGTCGATATAGGCGATGTAGCCGTCGCGCTCTTCTGCCGTTTTGGCGTAACAGATATCGTAGATACAAAAACTCAGGCTTTTGGTCAGGTTGTTAAAGCCGTGCAGCTTCAATTTTTTCAATTTAGTTCACCCCCTTATTTCGCTTCACGGTGCGGACAGAGCATCATGCAGATATTGTGGTAAGGCGAAGGCCGCCGTATGGATTGCCGGATTGTAGTAACGGCAGGTCAGGTTGGCTTTGTGAAAGCGCGCCTGAATGATTTCGCTGGAAAGATGGCGCAGCGCCTCGTTGTCGCTCGCCCAGGCAAAGGTCATGATCCCGCCGTAATAGGTCGGAATCGCCGCCTGGTAGAAGCTGACGTCGCGAAAATAGTGGCTCAGTTTGCGATGGCTACCGACCGCTTCATCCTGCTGCAGGAAGCAGACGCCGTTCTGCGCAACGAAAATCCCTCCCGGATTCAGGCAGCGTTTGCAGCCTTCATAAAAAGCCGAGGTGAAGAGGCTTTCCCCCGGGCCAATAGGGTCGGTACAGTCCGAAATGATCACATCAAACGTTTGCGTCGTCTGGTTAACAAAATTGACGCCATCATCAATTACCAGCGTAAAGCGCGGATCGTCATAGGCGCCGGCGCTATGGTTGGGCAGGTACTGGCGGCAGAATGAGACCACCCCGGCGTCGATTTCCACCATGGTGATGCTTTCGATGCTGCGATGACGAGAGACTTCGCGCAGCATCGCGCCATCGCCGCCGCCGATGATCAGGACATGCTTGGCGTTGCCGTGAGCCAGCAGCGGCACGTGGGTCATCATTTCGTGATAGATAAACTCATCGCGTTCGGTGGTTTGCACGACGCCATCCAGCGCCATCACCCGGCCAAAGGCGCGGTTGTCAAAGATGATCAGATCCTGATGATCGGTTTTTTCGTGGTACAGCACGTTATCAACGCTAAAGTACTGACCAAAATGGTCATGCAGCGTTTCATGCCACAGTGGATTATCGGCCACGGTGAGGCTCCTCCTTCGTTAACATCTGTTACACCCGTAAAACGAGTGCAACATCATAGACAACTATAGATGAGGATGCACGGCGGTTATTGCAGCAATGCGGCAGGAATAACAGCACCGCCCGGAGAGGGCGGTGGGGAGACAGGGCTATTTTGCCGGCGCGGGTTGGCTATCCACTATCCGCACGGAATAGACCATGGTGGCGCCTGGGGGGATCTTCGGTGGCAACCCTTTACTGCCATAGGCTTTGTCGGGCGGGACGACCAGCGTCACGGAGCCGTGGTTCTGCAGGCGCTTCAGCGGCCCGCGAAATACCGGGGGATAGGCATCCAGTTTCTGGGTAAGCGCCTGATCTTTCGTCTCCATATCATTGATCACCGTTCCGTCCGTCAGCATCTCTTTGATCACCACGGTCACCAGATCGTTGCCGCTAATTTTTCCTTTACCCGGGTAATCGATACGGCTGTAGACGCCCTCTTTGAAGACCACACCTTTTTTGCGCGCAAACGCCTGCTGGTATTTCTGACCGGCGCTGATGTTTTTCTGCTCGATTTTATTCAGGTTCTGGAAAACCTGCTGTGAAATGTCAAACAGCGCTTTGTTACGCTCCTGTTCGCCGAGGCGAAGCTGGCCGCTGAAAGCATCTTCGATGCCCTGCAGCACCAGGCCAGCGTCGACGTTAACCCCCTGAGTGCGACGAGTCGTGAGGACATTAAGCGCCTCTGTACCCATCGAGGCGCCGATGGCGTAAGCCTGCTGTTCACCTGGCGCGCTGAGTTTGGCGGCGGTTTTGCCGGTGGTATTTCTCGGCGGGACCGTCAGCTGCGTCCGCAGCAGCTGGATTTCATCCTCTTTCATCCGCAGCTGGGCGTTATCTTTGTCCGCCTGCAGGCGATAGGCCGCCACTATGGCCGCCATCTCGGGGGGCTCATCTTTTGCCGCCACGGCGGCATCGGCGCGGCTCGATGGCGCTTTCTCCGCTGCGGCGAGCCGGTTAGCCAGCGACTGCTTATCGGCGTTAAGGGCTTTGATCTGGTCGAGGGCGGTCTGCTTCTCTTTTTCCGCCGCCGCCAGCCGGTTGACCAACGGCTGTTTGTCGGCGTTAAGTGCTTTGATCTGGTCGAGGGCGGTCTGCTTCTCTTTTTCCGCCGCCGCCAGCCGGT
>NZ_JBEAJG010000034.1:0-101582 GCF_040065235.1 Klebsiella sp. GB_Kp047
TTAACAAGAACCCCGTCCCGAAAGGTGCGGGGTTTTTTGCTGTGTGGGGTATGCCCCCCGGTGGCGCTGCGCTTACCGGGGCTACTGATCCGACATGGGGCTACGCCCCGGTCGCCCGGCCAGGGGGGCGCAGCACCGCCTTTGGGAAAAAAATCGCCTGAATACCTGCTACTGCTTCGCTAACCAGCCGACAATAAATGACGCAATCTGCGGAATATTATTTAAATCCAGCAACGGAAGTGAGGTCGCGATCGATACATCGCTGGCCACGGCGATGGTATGCTCATCAATTACCAGCTCTTCTACACGATGGCCGCTGTTTTGCCGAAAAAGCAGGATCTTCGGCACGGGTTCATGTTTGAACCCCTCCACTAAAACCAGGTCCAGTTTGCTGGCATCCATTCGACTGACCAGCCACGTGAGATCTAATTCCGGCTTCTCTGGCGTCTCGGTCATCAATGCCCACCGCTGTTCGCTGGCGACAATAGTTTGCGCAGCGCCCGCCTTACGCAGTTCATAGCTATCTTTGCCCGGCTTATCCACGTCCATATCATGATGGGTGTGCTTTATCAGTCCCGGGCTTAATCCTAGAGCGCAAAGCTCAGGGATAAGACGCTTTAATAATGTTGTTTTTCCGGTACCGCTCCATGCGGCGATCGCCAGTAATGGGATCATGATGGCTCCTGCATCTGCTGCAAATCTTCGAGCGTATTTACATTAATGAAAGCAGTTTTCACATCGCTGAAATTCACCGGGCGCCCACCCATTTGTCGCATAAAAACCATCACCCTGCGCTCTCCATGTGCCAGATAAGCCTCCAGTTCCGGAATGATTTGACGATGAACTAATGCAACGGCAGGATGATCCCGTTCGCCGTCATGGGCCCAAACGACCGGTGCGTCCCCTCTCTGCTGGATAAAGCGCTCCACCAAAAAGGACGGAATGAACGGCGTGTCGCAGGGGCAAAAAACAAACCATGGGCTCGCGACCTGCTGCATCACAGCAAGCATTCCGGCCAGCGGCCCCTGATAACCCTCCTGTATGTCTCGAAAGACCGGATATCCGCTGGCACGCCACTGTTCAAGATGACGATTGGCGCTAATGACTAACTCATCGACCTGTGGAGCTAATGCCTCCGCGACGTGTCGCCAGAGAGGACGTCCATTGAGCAACTGTAATCCTTTATCAATGCCGCCCATTCGCGTGGCCCTGCCGCCCGCCAGCACGACGCCGGTTATCGCCTCGCTTTGCATATGAATATCGCCTCTTTCATTGTGGGATTGACCCTGTTAACTTGTCCCTATCAAGAGTAAGGAGCATGACCATGAAATGTAAACGTCTGAATGAAGTAATTGAACTCCTCCAGCCCGCCTGGCAGAAAGAGCCAGAACTGAACCTGATGCAATTTTTGCAGAAACTGGCGAAAGAGGCTGGCTATGATGGCGAACTGAGCGATCTTTCCGACGATATTCTGATCTATCACCTGAAGATGCGTGATTCTTCAAAAGATGCTGTCATCCCGGGTATTCAGAAGGATTATGAAGAAGACTTTAAAACCGCGCTGCTGCGCGCCCGCGGCGTAATAAAAGAGTAAAAGGTTGTAAGCGCTGCCGCGTAAAGCGCAATGAGATGATATCCTGAACTATTCGTACGATTATCGGATGTCAGGATGCACGATAAGGCTTTTACTTTTCAGACGCTTCGCCCGGATACCATTATCGATGGGTTATTCGATCTGGGTATGCGGGTGGACTCCGGTCTTACCCCGCTGAACAGCTATGAGAACCGCGTTTATCAGTTCCAGGACGAAGAGCGTCATCGTTATGTGGTGAAGTTCTATCGTCCTGAGCGCTGGTCGGCAGCACAAATCCTTGAAGAACACAAGTTTGCGCTTCAGCTTGTAGAAGATGAAGTGCCCGTTGCGGCGCCGCTGTTATTTAACGACAGTACGCTTCATCAGCACCAGGGGTTTTATTTTGCCGTTTTCCCAAGCCTTGGCGGCCGACAGTTCGAGGCGGATAACCTTGATCAGATGGAGTGGGTTGGCCGTTATCTGGGGCGCCTGCACCAGACCGGGCGCAAACAGCGCTTTTCTGCGCGTCCGGAGATTGGCGTGCAGGAATATCTGCTGGAACCACGCCAGGTATTTGAACAGTCGACGCTTATCCCCTCAGGCCTGAAGGCCGATTTCCTGAAGGCGACCGATAAACTCATCGCTGCCGTCATGACGCAATGGCACGGTGGCGGGACTACTTTGCGCCTGCATGGTGACTGCCATGCAGGCAATATCCTCTGGCGCGATGGGCCGCTGTTTGTTGATTTAGACGATGCGCGAACCGGCCCGGCGATTCAGGATCTGTGGATGCTGCTCAACGGCGATAAGGCTGAACAGCGTATGCAGTTGGAGACCATCGTCGAGGCCTATGAGGAATTCAGCCCCTTTAACAGCGATGAAATCGCGCTTATTGAACCTTTACGCGCCATGCGACTGGTTTATTATCTGGCGTGGTTGCTCAGACGCTGGGACGATCCGGCATTTCCGGTTAATTTTCCCTGGTTAACCGGGGAGGATTACTGGCGAGGGCAGACGTCTACTTTTCTCGAGCAGGTGAAGGTTCTACAGGAACCCCCGCTTCAGTTAACGCCAATGTATTAATGTGATATATCCAGGAGAGAGTAAATCATGAAAAAAGTTTGGCTGGCGCTGGCTGGTATGATTCTGGCTTTTAGTGCATCCGCTGCCCAGATCACCGACGGCAAGCAGTACATCACCCTTGATAAGCCGGTTGCTGGCGAGCCGCAGGTGCTCGAATTCTTCTCATTCTACTGCCCGCACTGCTATCAGTTTGAAGAAGTGCTGCATGTCTCTGACAGCGTGCGCCAGAAACTGCCAGAAGGCACCAAAATGACCAAAT
The DNA here is from genome assembly GCF_040065235.1 of Klebsiella sp. GB_Kp047. Lineage (NCBI taxonomy): Bacteria > Pseudomonadati > Pseudomonadota > Gammaproteobacteria > Enterobacterales > Enterobacteriaceae > Klebsiella > Klebsiella sp. GB_Kp047. The sequence continues at coordinate 2,916 of NZ_JBEAJG010000034.1, forward strand.
ACCATGTCGAGTTCCTGGGGCCGCTGGGCAAGGAGCTGACGCAGGCATGGGCTGTGGCCATCGCGCTGGGCGTTGAAGATAAAATTACGGCGCCGATGTTCGAAGCGGTGCAGAAAAACCAGACCGTACAGAGCCTGGCTGACATTCGTAAAGTGTTCGTCGACGCTGGCGTGAAAGGGGAAGACTACGATGCCGCATGGAACAGCTTCGTGGTGAAATCTCTGGTCGCTCAGCAGGAGAAAGCGGCAGCCGATCTGCAGCTGCAGGGGGTACCGGCTATGTACGTCAATGGTAAGTACCAGCTGAACCCGCAGGGGATGGACACCAGCAATATGGATGTCTTCGTCGCTCAGTATGCGGATACCGTGAAGCAGCTGGTTGAGAAGAAATAAAAAAAAGCCGGTCACTGACCGGCTTTTTTTTATCTACTTTGCCGTGACTTCCTTGCTTTGTCCCGCATGATGTCAGTTAACTGACGGTCTTTCTCTTCCCATAGCCCATTCAGCCAGCGCTGGAAACCACGCTTAAAGTTCTTATCGTTGACGTAATCGCCGTGTAGCTCTTCGCCAATCGGTACCAGATTGATACGAACCACAATGCGCGTCAGTCGGCCACTTAGCATGTCGTAAAACGGCCTTGCATGATTTTCCGGGTAGCACAGCGTAACGTTCAGCAGTTTATCGAACTGCGAGCCGAGAACATTGAGCGCCATGGCAATACCCGCCGCTTTCGGTGGTAAAAGATTGTCGTAAGGGGAGCGCGTCTCGCGCTTTTTTACGTCGGTAAAACGCGAGCCTTCCACGAAATTGACGATTGTCGTTGGGTGCGAGCGGAATTTCTCACATGAACGGCGGGTGGTTTCGACATCTTTACCGCGGCGTTCCGGGTGACGAATAAGATAGCTGCGCGAATAGCGGCGCATAAAAGGCATATCCAGCGCCCAGCAGGCGAGGCCTATGAACGGTACCCACGCCAGCTGTTGTTTAAGGAAGTACTTATTCATCGGAATATGCTTGCGGAACAGCACGCATAGCACCACGATATCTGCCCAGCTGTGGTGGTTGCTGATCAGCAGATACCAGTTCTTTTTGTTCAGGCCTTCCAGACCCTGGACGTCCCATTTTAGCCAGGGATTGAGATGCAACAGCAGCGCCAGCCCCTCGCACCAGCAGTACATCATAAAATTGCAAAAAACGGATATAGAGCGCCATACCGCTGGAATGGGGACCAGCAGTTTAATCAGCCCGGCGACGATGATCGGTACAGAGCAGATAACGGTGACTAAGATGGTTAAGGCGATACTCAGCGGAAGTGTTATCGCAGCGAGTAATCTCGACATAGTTAGTTTATTCAGAAAGTTAGGCTGACAAAGAGCGCCTTTAAGCTGCGCAAGAGGCTGATTTTACCAGAAAACGCGGCAAATGACGGGTCTTACCAGAACAGAAAAAAACAAGGATCTTCTATCCACATGGAAGATTAGGTCATCAAATTCATGCCAGAATCGTTGATCTTCTTTTAAGTTATTGATAAATAATGGCTAATACTATTTATTCATTTATTTTCAGGGGCGGATAAGCTGACGTTGTAAAACTATGCACAAAGTTATCCACAAGCTAAGTTGTCGCGCGATCGCGACGATCGTTGAATCTTTTCCGCGAAATGCGGGAAAAATTCAGGATTTCATGCCCGTCTGTGGCATCCTTTATCCATAATCTGATAAACAGGCACGGAAATTATGGTTCAGATCCCAGAAAACCCTCTCATCCTCGTTGACGGCTCCTCCTATCTTTATCGGGCGTATCATGCGTTTCCGCCGCTGACTAACAGCGCAGGGGAGCCCACCGGGGCTATGTACGGCGTACTGAATATGCTGCGCAGTTTGATTCTGCAGTATCAACCGACTCATGCCGTCGTGGTCTTTGATGCGAAAGGGAAAACCTTCCGTGATGAATTGTTCGAACATTACAAATCTCACCGCCCGCCGATGCCGGACGATCTGCGCGCGCAGATTGAGCCGTTGCATAAGATGGTGAAAGCGATGGGGCTGCCGCTGATGGCGGTCCCGGGCGTCGAAGCTGACGATGTGATTGGCACCCTGGCGCGGGAAGCGGAAAGGGCTGGACGTCCGGTGCTGATCAGTACCGGCGATAAAGACATGGCCCAGCTGGTGACGCCGGGGATCACCCTGATCAATACCATGACCAACACTATCCTCGGGCCGGATGAGGTGGTTACCAAGTACGGCGTCCCGCCAGAGCTGATTATTGATTTCCTGGCGCTGATGGGCGACTCCTCAGATAACATTCCTGGCGTGCCGGGCGTGGGCGAAAAGACCGCCCAGGCGCTGCTGCAAGGCCTCGGCGGCCTCGATACGCTGTATGCGGAACCGGAGAAGATCGCTGAACTGAGCTTCCGCGGCGCGAAAACGATGGCGGCGAAGCTGGAGCAGAACAAGGAGGTGGCTTATCTCTCTTATCAGCTGGCGACCATCAAAACCGACGTCGAGCTGGAGCTCAAGTGCGAAGAGCTGGAGGTGCAGCCGCCGGCGGCAGACGATCTGCTGGCGCTGTTCAGACAGTATGAGTTTAAGCGCTGGACCACCGACGTTGAAGCCGGAAAATGGCTGCAGGCTAAGGGGGGCAAACCGGCTGCGAAACCTGCAGTGCCTGCAGCAGCGGCAGAAGCGGAAGCAGAGGTTGAGGCCGCTACTGCACTTTCAGCAGAGCACTATGTCACCATCCTTGATGAGGCTACGCTGCTCACCTGGATCGATAAGCTGAAGCAAGCGCCGCTCTTTGCCTTTGATACGGAAACCGACAGCCTGGATAACATCTCCGCCAACATGGTCGGCCTTTCATTCGCTGTTGAGCCGGGCGTGGCCGCCTATGTCCCGGTAGCGCATGATTACCTGGATGCGCCGGATCAGATCCCGCGCGAGCGCGTGCTGGCGCTGCTTAAACCGCTGCTGGAGGATGAGAAGCTGCTCAAGGTTGGGCAAAATCTCAAATACGATCGCGGCATTTTGGCTAATTACGACATTGAGCTGCGCGGGATTGCGTTCGATACCATGCTGGAATCTTACATTCTCGACAGCGTGGCGGGCCGCCATGATATGGACAGTCTTTCCGACCGCTGGCTGAAACATAAAACGATTACCTTCGAAGAGATCGCTGGTAAGGGTAAGAGTCAGCTCACCTTTAACCAGATTGCGCTGGAAGAGGCGGGTCGCTACGCGGCGGAAGACGCCGACGTCACGCTTCAGTTGCATTTGAAAATGTGGCCGAAGCTGCAGCAGCATGAAGGTCCGCTGAATATCTTCCAGCACATTGAAATGCCGCTGGTGCCGGTGCTGTCACGCGTTGAGCGCAACGGCGTTAAAATCGACCCCGCCGTGCTGCATGCGCACTCGCAGGAAATAGCCCAGCGCCTGGTTGAGCTGGAGCAGCGGGCGCATGAGATCGCCGGGGAAGCGTTTAATCTCTCCTCCACCAAACAGCTGCAAACGATCCTGTTTGAAAAACAGGGTATCAAGCCGCTGAAGAAGACGCCGGGCGGTGCGCCGTCCACCTCTGAAGAGGTACTGGAAGAGCTGGCGCTCGATTATCCGTTGCCGAAAGTGATTCTGGAGTACCGTGGGTTGGCGAAGCTGAAGTCGACCTATACCGATAAGCTGCCGCTGATGATTAATCCCAAAACGGGCCGCGTACATACCTCCTATCATCAGGCGGTTACCGCCACCGGCCGTTTGTCGTCTACCGATCCAAACCTGCAAAACATTCCGGTGCGTAACGAAGAAGGGCGCCGTATTCGCCAGGCGTTTATCGCGCCAGAAGATTACGTTATTGTCTCGGCGGACTACTCGCAAATCGAGCTGCGCATTATGGCGCACCTGTCGCGGGATAAAGGACTGCTGACCGCCTTCGCGGAAGGGAAGGATATTCACCGGGCGACGGCGGCTGAAGTGTTTGGCTTACCGCTGGACAGCGTCAGCAGCGAACAGCGGCGCAGTGCGAAAGCTATCAACTTCGGTCTGATCTATGGCATGAGCGCCTTTGGCCTGGCCCGCCAGCTGAACATCCCGCGTAAAGAAGCGCAGAAGTACATGGATCTTTATTTCGAGCGTTATCCGGGCGTCCTGGAGTATATGGAGCGCACCCGCGCACAGGCGAAGGAGCAAGGGTATGTTGAAACGCTGGATGGCCGTCGACTCTATTTGCCGGATATCAAGTCCAGCAATGGCGCTCGTCGTGCCGGTGCGGAACGTGCGGCGATTAACGCCCCAATGCAGGGGACGGCTGCGGATATCATCAAGCGGGCGATGATTGCCGTTGATGAATGGCTGCGGAGCGAGAAACCTCGCGTGCGAATGATCATGCAGGTTCACGATGAACTGGTCTTTGAAGTGCATAAGGATGAGCTCGATGCCGTATCGAAAAAGATCCACGAACTGATGGAGAACAGCACTACGCTGGCGGTACCGTTGCTGGTGGAAGTGGGCAGCGGAGAAAACTGGGATCAAGCGCACTAAGTATACAAAGCACAACGCGATTTTCTGTAAGTAAGCAACATAACTTATAGAGTTTTGTGAGGATCATTTGAATTTGCTATGTAAATAGTGAAAAAAAACTACAAAAAATGCTTTATCCGTGAGCGAAAGAAGAGTAAAGTTATTCGCGTAGGGTACAGAGGTAAGATGTTCTATCTTTCAGACCTTTTACTTCACGTAATCGGATTTGGCTGAATATTTTAGCCGCCCCGGTCATTTATGACCGGGGCGTTTTTTATTGCGCGAAAGAAAAGTGGCAAAAAGAAGGACGCGCTTGTGCTTGACGCTGGAGAGGAACCCGGACAAGGCGCGGCACGCTCTTATCCGGCTGTTGGTGACGATTACTCGTCTACGGCGCTCTCTGCTTCCTGCGGCGGGATTTCGTTAAACCAGCTATCCAGCTTCTGTCGCAGCTTATCCACGCCAGATTTTTTCAGCGAAGAGAAGGGTTCAACCTGAACATCGCCATTGAAGGCCAGGACTGCTTCACGCACCATATTCACTTGCGCTTTACGCGCGCCGCTGGCGAGCTTATCGGCTTTGGTCAGCAGCACCAGTACCTGAATATCGCTTTCTACCGCCCATTGGATCATCTGCTGATCGAGATCCTTAAGCGGGTGGCGAATGTCCATCAGGACCACCAGGCCCTTCAGGCACAGGCGTTTTTCCAGGTATTCTCCCAGCGCGCGCTGCCACTTGATCTTCATCTCTTCCGGGACTTGCGCATAACCGTAGCCGGGAAGGTCGACCAGGCGTTTGCCTTCGGCGACTTCGAACAGGTTAATCAGCTGTGTACGTCCGGGAGTTTTGGAGGTCCGCGCCAGGCTTTTCTGGTTGGTCAGCGTATTCAGCGCGCTGGATTTTCCCGCATTGGAGCGGCCGGCGAATGCCACTTCAATACCGGTATCGGCAGGAAGATGGCGGATATCTGGCGCGCTAGTGACAAAGTGCGTCAGTTGATAATTCCAGTTGGTCAAGACGGTCGTCTCCGTTAAAACAGGCTATGGCAGGGATTATACCTGAACAGCAGAAAAAGGCTGTTTTTACCGCACGCCGGTTCTGTAAGTAAAAACCATGCACTTTGTGAGACATTGGCTATTCTTCGTATAGGACATGCCTGAGAAAAATAAGACTAATAAATTATAACCTACTGAAAATAAATAGATTACAAGAATAGAGAAATCTGAAAAGTGGAATTTTAACGGCCAGACTGGTTGTCGATTTTTGTCAACAGGGTAAAGTAATACACAACGGCGGGGATGCTGAAAAGGATGAGGACTCAGGACGAGGGGTCAGGAAGCGCCAGGAGGCGAAGACCACAGGATTGTCAGGATGACGCGCGTTTTGGAAACGTTTCAAAGGGAAAAGGAAGAGACAGGGACCGTTGGACGCTAAGGGAAAGACAGGGTAAGTCGTTAGCGAACAGGGAAAGAAGAGCCCGTTAAGGGTGGTCAGTGAGGAAAAAGGCGACAGAGTAATCTGTCGCCTTTTTTCTTTGCTTGCTTTCTGCTAGATTCCGCCTCAATTCTATACTGAATAATACTGTCTGAAGATTACACACCATGAAAAAACCGACATCCGCCACCCGTGGCAAATCCGGCCGCAAGTCGCGTGAAGAGTTAAATCAGGAAGCTCGCGATCGCAAACGGCAGAAGAAACATCGTGGCCACGCGGCAGGTAGTCGCGCGAACGGCGGCGATGCGGCTTCAGCAGGTAAAAAACAGCGCCAGGCGCAAGATCCACGCGTGGGCAGCAAAAAACCCATCCCGCTGGGCGTGAGCGAAAGCAGCGCTCCAGCTCCCAAGCAGCATAAACCAAAGAGCGAGAAACCTATGCTTTCACCGCAGGCTGAGCTGGAGTTGCTGGAGAATGATGAGCGCCTGGACGCGCTGCTGGAACGTCTGGAAGAGGGCGGTACCCTGAATGCTGAAGAGCAGAGCTGGGTGGATGCCAAACTGGATCGCATTGATGAGCTGATGCAGCAGCTCGGCCTCTCTTACGATGACGAAGATGAAGAAGAGGAAGAGCGTCAGGAAGATATGATGCGTCTGCTGAAGGGTGGAAACTAACATTTGCATCCCATCGGATTCCCGGTACTGCTTATAACCCTTCTGGTTATATGTTATCTGCTGTGGTTATTCGTTAAACTACGACGGTTGTCGCGGCGTCAGAAATGGTTGCGCAACCGGCTCATGACCCGCGGTGCGGTGGGGCCGGGACGGCGTACCCGTCGGCGGCACCATCGGAAGGAGTGAGCATGTCTGAGCAGATAATCGACTGGGATCTGGCCCTGATCCAGAAATATAACTATTCCGGGCCGCGCTATACCTCGTATCCCACCGCGCTGGAGTTTTCACCACAATTCGGCACGGCGGAATTCGATGCCGCTGTGGCCCGTTACCCACAGCGTCCCCTGTCGCTGTACGTGCATATCCCGTTTTGCCATAAGCTGTGTTATTTCTGCGGCTGCAATAAGATCGTCACCCGCCAGCAGCATAAGGCCGATCAGTATCTCGATCTCCTTGAACAGGAGATCATCCACCGTGCGCCGCTGTTTGCCAACCGTCAGGTTAAGCAACTGCATTGGGGAGGCGGCACGCCGACCTATCTCAACAAGGCGCAAATCAGTCGCCTGATGGATCTGTTGCGTACCCATTTTCATTTCAGCGCCGAAGCCGAGATCTCCATCGAGGTCGATCCGCGTGAAATCGAGCTGGATGTCCTCGATCATTTACGCGCTGAGGGATTCAACCGCCTGAGTATGGGCGTGCAGGACTTTAATAAAGAGGTTCAGCGTCTGGTTAACCGCGAACAGGACGAAGCGTTCATCTTTGATTTGCTCCGTCATGCGCGGGAGATTGGATTTACTTCGACAAATATCGACCTCATCTACGGCCTGCCGAAACAAACGCCGGAGAGCTTTGCCTTTACCCTGCAAAAGGTCGCCGAGCTCAATCCTGACCGCCTGAGCGTGTTTAACTACGCGCATCTGCCCACGCTCTTTGCCGCACAGCGCAAAATTAAAGATGCCGATCTGCCCTCCGCTGAACAGAAGCTGGAGATCCTCCAGGAGACCATCGGCTCGCTGACGGCGGCAGGCTATCAGTTCATCGGCATGGACCACTTCGCGCGTCCTGATGATGAATTAGCGGTCGCGCAACGTCACGGCGTACTGCATCGCAATTTCCAGGGCTACACCACTCAGGGCGATACCGATTTGCTGGGGATGGGCGTGTCCGCGATCAGCATGATTGGCGACAGCTACGCCCAGAACCAAAAAGAGCTAAAGCAGTACTACCAGCAGGTGGCAGAGCAAGGGAACGCCCTGTGGCGCGGGATCGCGTTAACCCGGGACGACTGTCTGCGTCGCGACGTAATTAAGGCGTTGATCTGTAACTTCCGTCTGGATATTGATGCAGTCGAAGCGCAGTGGGCCGTGGATTTTCAGTCTTATTTTGCTGAGGACCTGAAACTGCTGGCGCCGCTGGCGCATGACGGGCTGGTGGTGGTGGAGAGTAAGGCTATCCAGGTAACGGCGAAAGGCCGCCTGCTGATCCGCAACATCTGTATGTGCTTTGATGCCTATCTGCGGCAAAAGGCTCGGATGCAGCAGTTCTCAAGGGTGATTTAATGTTTTCCCCCTCTCCCGCAGGAGAGGGGGAACAATTAGCTGAACAGCCCGACCAGCGCAGCGCACAGAACGGCAGCGACTGCCGTTTGTGGTGTGTGACTCGCAGCGGCGCCGCTCGATATCATACTCACCAGTGATTCAAACATGATGCTCTCCCCTAATGCCGGGCACGATCATACTCAACTCATCGGAACAGTAAAGTACAAAATAGCAGCACTTTGCGCTGATCGGCTATTTTTCATCACGCCGTTTAACCCTACTCCATACCCAACTCTTTTAGCTTACGCGTCAGGGTATTACGACCCCATCCCAGCAGGCGCGCAGCCTCCTGTTTATGTCCCTGAGTATGACGCAGGGCGGTCGTCAGCAGCGTGCGTTCCATTTCGGGTTGCGCTTCTGAAAGCAAGTTTTGATGACCGGAACGCAGCGCCCGATCGGCCCACTGACCCAACAGCGTCGCCCAGCTGTCTGGCTGCATCTGCGTCGGGCTATCAGGAATGGTGGTCTCAAACAGTTCGCTCGGCAGATCCTGCGTCAGCACCTCCTGGCCGGCGGCCATGACGGTGAGCCAGCGACAGGTGTTTTCCAGCTGGCGAACGTTGCCCGGCCACGCCAGGCGGGTCAGCGCTGTCTCCGTTTCCGGATGCAGCTGTTTGGCTTCAACACCTAGCTCGCGGGCGGCAATCTGCAGAAAATGGCGGGCCAGACGTGGAATATCTTCCCGACGCTCGCGCAGCGGCGGCAAATGCACCCGGATCACGTTCAGGCGGTGGAATAAATCTTCACGGAATTTCCCCTCCTGCACCCGCTGCTCCAGATTCTGATGGGTGGCGGCGATGATCCGCACATCGACCTTCACCGGCGCGTAGCCGCCCACGCGATAAAACTGGCCATCCGCCAGAACGCGCAGCAGACGAGTCTGGACATCCAGCGGCATATCGCCAATTTCATCCAGGAACAGCGTGCCGCCGTCAGCCTGTTCAAAGCGACCCTGACGGACGGTATTGGCGCCGGTAAAGGCCCCTTTTTCATGCCCAAACAATTCCGATTCGATCAGGTCCTTGGGGATCGCCGCCATATTCAGCGCGATAAATGGCGCTTTTGAGCGCGGGCTATGGCGATGCAGGGCATGAGCGACAAGCTCTTTACCGGTACCGGATTCGCCATTGATCAGCACGCTGATGGATGAGCGCGACAGACGGCCAATAATGCGAAAGACATCCTGCATGGCCGGCGCCTCGCCAATGATATCGGCGGTGGGGCTGCTTATCGGCGCATTTCGCGGCTGCTGCTGCTCCTGATAGTGGCTAATCGCCCGGTCGACGAGGGCGACAGCTTCATCGATATCAAAAGGTTTGGGCAGATAATCAAACGCGCCCTGCTGATAAGCGCTGACCGCGGCGTCCAGATCGGAATGTGCGGTCATTATGATGACCGGAAGCATCGGATGACGCTGCTTAATCTGTTTGAGCAGCGCCAGACCATCCATTCCCGGCATACGGATATCTGACAGCAGTACATCCGGGGTTTTGGTGGTGAGGGCATCTAGCACCTCATTGCCGCTTTCGAACGTTGTGCAGCTCAAGCCGGCTCCGGTGAGCGCGCGTTCAAGCACCCAGCGGATGGAGCTATCGTCATCAACGATCCAGGCTATCCCTCGTTGCATAAACACCTCTACTTCCGAATAGGCAGGTATACCGAAAATTCGGTATGACCCGGCCAGCTGGTGAATTCAATTTTGCCGGAGTGCTGATCGATAAGGCTGCGGGCGATAGATAAGCCCAGGCCAGTACCGCCTTCGCGGCCGCTGACCATCGGATAAAACAACGTATCCTGGAGCTGGGGCGGAATACCCGGGCCATTATCTTCGACGTCAATACGGGCGGCGAGGCGATAACGCACCCCGTGCAGCGTCAGCTGGAAAGCGGTCCGGGTGCGGAGAACAATTTCGCCCCCTTCCGGCCCCAGCGCCTGCAGCGCATTACGGACGATGTTCAGCAACACCTGTTCAATTTGATCCGGGTCGTGGGGGAGCTCCGGCAGGCTGGGGTCGTAATCACGGATCAACTTCACGTTGTCCGGCAACTCCATCGAGACCAGTTTCACTACCCGTTCGGCGACCTTGTGGATGCTTTCGGTAACGTGCATGCCCGGATGCTGTGGGCCGAGCAGGCGATCGACCAGATTTCTCAGCCGGTCGGCCTGCTCGATGATCACTTTGGTATATTCCGTTAGCGCCGGGTCGGGCAGGGCTTTGCTGAGCAGCTGTGCCGCGCCGCGCAGGCCGCCTAACGGGTTTTTTATCTCGTGCGCCAGGCCGCGGACCAGATCGCGGGCGGCGACCTGCTGCGCGTGCTGCAGTTGCTCCTGGCTCAGGCGGCGCTGGTTATCCATCGGCGCCATTTCCAGCAGAATAAAGCCTTCCGGCAGCCGCTGGGCGGTCAGCGACAGGATATGCGAGCGGCCATCGATAACCAGCGTCACTTCGTTATCGGTAAAACCCTGGCCCGCCTGCAGACTCTCCTGCATCAGCCCAATATTTAATGAGAAATAGCTCAACAGCTCAGGTAACGGGGTGCCAAACAGCTTGCGCGAACTCTGCGCCAGCAACTGCTGCGCCGCAGGGTTGGCAAAGTGCACCGCCAGGTCATCATCGACCAGTAAGATACTGTTGATAAGAGAGTTGAGGATCTGCCCAGCATCGGGCAGTGTGCCTGTTGCCATTCGACAGTCTCCTGAAAAAGAGTGCACCAATTTAGTGCAGTATAGCTTTTTATCGGTAAAAAGCTCGCGAGATCAGCGTGTTGGTGGAGAAAAAAGCCCATCCTGAGATGGGCTGAAAGTTTCCACGGCAACAAAATATCCCGGGCATCCCGCGCCACAACACGACATACCCTGGATTTACAGCAAAATTAGACGCTGTAGTACAGTTCGAACTCAACCGGATGCGGAGTCATGCGTACGCGGTCGTTCTCTTCCAGACGCAGGGCGATGTAAGCATCGATAGCGTCATTGGTGAATACGCCGCCAGCCGTCAGGAACTCGCGGTCAGCATCCAGGGCCTGCAGGGCTTCTTCCAGAGAACCGGCAACCTGCGGGATCTCTTTCGCTTCTTCCGGCGGCAGGTCGTACAGGTTTTTGTCCATTGCTTCGCCCGGATGGATTTTGTTCTTGATACCATCGAGGCCAGCCATCAGCAGCGCCGCAAAGCACAGGTACGGGTTAGCAGCCGGGTCCGGGAAGCGCACTTCGATACGACGCGCTTTCGGAGAGGTCACCACCGGAATACGGATGGAGGCAGAGCGGTTACGGGCAGAGTAAGCCAGCATAACCGGCGCTTCGTAACCCGGGACCAGACGCTTGTAGGAGTTGGTGGTCGGGTTCGCCAGGGCGTTGATGGCTTTAGCGTGTTTGATTACGCCGCCGATGTAGAACAGCGCCTGCTCAGACAGACCTGCGTATTTGTCGCCGGAGAACAGGTTAGTCCCGTTTTTCGCCAGAGACATATGGCAGTGCATGCCGGAGCCGTTGTCGCCGAACATTGGTTTCGGCATAAAGGTCGCGGTTTTACCAAAGCGGTGAGCGACGTTGTGAACAACGTATTTGTAAATCTGAATTTCGTCCGCTTTTTTGGTCATGGTGTTGAAGCGGGTTGCCACTTCGTTCTGACCTGCGGTAGCCACTTCGTGGTGGTGAGCTTCAACAACCAGGCCCATCTCTTCCATGATCATACACATGGTGGAGCGGATATCCTGAGAAGAGTCTACTGGCGGAACCGGGAAGTAACCCCCTTTCACGCCCGGACGGTGACCTTTGTTACCGCCTTCGTATTTGGTGGAGGAGTTCCACGCACCTTCGATATCATCGATCGCGACATGGGAGCCGGAGATAGAGGCGCCGAAACGGATGTCGTCGAACAGGAAGAATTCTGGTTCTGGCCCGAACAGGACGGTGTCAGCGATGCCGGTAGCGCGCAGGTACTCTTCAGCGCGTTTCGCGATGGAGCGCGGGTCACGGTCATAGCCCTGCAGGGTGCCTGGCTCGAGGATATCGCAGCGGATGATCAGGGTCGGTTCTTCGTAGAACGGGTCAATGACCGCGGTGGAAGCGTCCGGCATCAGGACCATGTCAGATTCGTTGATACCTTTCCAGCCACCAATCGAGGAGCCATCAAACATTTTGCCTTCTTCGAAGAATTCGGCATTTACCTGATGAGACGGAATCGTGACGTGCTGTTCTTTACCTTTGGTATCGGTGAAGCGCAGATCGACAAACTTCACTTCGTGCTCGTTCAGCATCGTCAAAACGTGTTCAGCGGACATACTTAAACTCTCCCGGATTGGTCATTGTCGTCGTGGTAACGAAAACTTCATACTGCTTAAAAGTGGCGTTGTTGCCTTAAAAAATATAAAGCGAAATCTGTGCCAACTTTTAAATGCCCCATAAAACGCTGTATCATGCGCACCATAGTGCAAAAGGACTGCACCATGATGGAGATAATGCACCAAAATAGTGCCTCAGTGTGAACATTGAGCACCATTTTGGTGCAATTTTTGTTACGGTGCCCTTTTATCGCTCCGTGAAAGCGGTCACAAAGAAACTCTGCAATACTTGTTTGCGGAGGATGTTTGTGATCCTGTTCAGTCCTTCGCTTAATACGTGTACAATAACGCGCTATTTCTAATGCCTGAGGCAAAGTTGTGATCGAAAATCTGCGTAATATCGCCATCATCGCGCACGTTGACCATGGTAAAACTACCCTGGTTGACAAGCTGCTACAGCAATCCGGTACGTTCGACGCACGTACTGAAGCACAAGAACGTGTGATGGACTCCAACGATTTGGAGAAAGAGCGTGGGATTACCATCCTCGCGAAAAACACCGCAATCAAATGGAATGATTACCGTATCAACATCGTTGATACCCCTGGGCACGCCGACTTCGGAGGTGAAGTTGAGCGTGTTATGTCCATGGTTGACTCTGTGCTGCTGGTGGTAGATGCCTTTGATGGCCCGATGCCGCAAACGCGCTTCGTGACCAAAAAAGCTTTTGCCCACGGTCTGAAGCCGATCGTGGTCATCAACAAAGTTGACCGCCCGGGCGCGCGTCCGGACTGGGTTGTCGATCAGGTGTTCGACCTGTTCGTTAACCTCGACGCGACCGACGAACAGCTGGACTTCCCGATCGTTTACGCGTCCGCGCTGAACGGTATCGCGGGTCTGGACCACGAAGACATGGCTGACGACATGACCCCGCTGTACCAGGCGATTGTCGATCGCGTGCCGGCGCCGGACGTTGACCTTGACGGTCCGCTGCAGATGCAGATCTCCCAGCTGGACTACAACAACTACGTTGGCGTCATCGGCATCGGCCGCATCAAACGCGGTAAAGTGAAGCCGAACCAGCAGGTCACTATCATCGATAGCGAAGGCAAAACCCGTAACGGTAAAGTCGGTAAAGTGCTGACTCACCTGGGGCTTGAGCGTATCGAGAGCGACGTAGCTGAAGCTGGCGACATCATCGCGATCACCGGTCTGGGCGAGCTGAACATCTCCGACACCATCTGCGACCCGCAGAATGTCGAAGCGCTGCCGGCCCTGTCCGTTGATGAGCCGACCGTTTCCATGTTCTTCAACGTCAACACCTCTCCGTTCTGCGGTAAAGAAGGTAAGTTCGTTACCTCTCGCCAGATTCTGGACCGCCTGAACAAAGAGCTGGTGCACAACGTGGCGCTGCGCGTTGAAGAAACCGAAGACGCTGATGCGTTCCGCGTTTCCGGCCGTGGTGAACTGCATCTGTCCGTTCTGATTGAAAACATGCGTCGCGAAGGTTTCGAGATGGCGGTTTCCCGTCCGAAAGTTATCTTCCGTGAAATCGATGGCCGTAAACAAGAGCCGTTCGAGAACGTGACGCTGGACGTCGAAGAGCAGCACCAGGGTTCTGTTATGCAGGCGCTGGGCGAGCGTAAAGGCGACCTGAAAAACATGAATCCGGACGGAAAAGGCCGCGTACGTCTCGACTACGTGATCCCAAGCCGCGGTCTGATCGGCTTCCGTTCAGAGTTCATGACCATGACCTCCGGTACCGGTCTGCTGTACTCCACCTTCAGCCACTACGACGACGTTCGTCCGGGCGAAGTGGGCCAGCGTAACAACGGCGTGCTGATCTCCAACGGTCAGGGTAAAGCGGTAGCGTTCGCGCTGTTCGGTCTGCAGGATCGCGGTAAGTTGTTCCTCGGTCACGGTGCGGAAGTTTACGAAGGCCAGATCATCGGTATTCACAGCCGTTCTAACGACCTGACGGTAAACTGCCTGACCGGTAAAAAACTGACCAACATGCGTGCGTCCGGTACTGACGAAGCCACGGTTCTGGTTCCGCCGGTTAAGATGACCCTGGAGCAGGCTCTGGAGTTCATCGATGACGACGAACTGGTAGAAGTCACTCCGACCTCTATCCGTATTCGTAAACGTCACCTGACCGAGAACGACCGTAAACGCGCAATGCGCGGTGCAAAAGAAGAGTAATTGATTCTTCTTGCTGTTCGCTAAACCCCGCCTCTCCGGCGGGGTTTTTTTATGGGTGAGATCTGACAATCGCTGCGCTAACCCGGGGCCTCCAGGAGACCCTGGTCACATTTATACCTAAAGTTTGTCCGAGGAATTGCTTTCTTTTTTTGCAGAAGAGTAAGATGAGTTATCTGGTTTAAACCAAATGGATTAAACAATGACTGAAAATCTTTCTACTGTCGAAAATGCAAAAGAGAAACTGGATCTGTGGCTTAAGCAAGGGCTGACGGCTGCGGGTGGAAAACTGCCTTCAGAGAGAGAGCTTGGCGAACTGCTGGGGATCAAACGCATGACGCTGCGTCAGGCGCTGCTCAGCCTGGAAGCGGAATCGAGGATCTTTCGTAAAGACCGGAAAGGATGGTTTGTCGCGCAGCCGCGTTTTAACTACAGTCCTGAGCTCCCCGCGAGCTTTCAGCGGGCCGCCATTGAGCAGGGAAGAGAACCCTCGTGGGGCTTTATTGAAAAACAGCGAACCCGAGACTATCCCGACGCCGCTAAACCCCTGCTGGATGTCACTCCGTCTGATGATTTATATCTGGTCACCGGCTGGGGAGCGCTGGAAGGGCATAAAGTTTTCTACCACGAGACTTTTATCAACCCTAACGTCGCGCCAGATTTTATTGACCGGTTGAAGAACCAGTCTTTTTCCTCCGTCTGGGAGCGTGAATATCATAAGCCTGTGGTGATAAAAAAACTGGCTTTTAGACCCGTCAGAATGTCGGGCGATGTGAGCAAATTCATCGGTGGCTCTGCAGGTCTGCCGGCTATTCTGATAGAAAAACACCGTGCCGATAGTGCCGGCAATATTGTGCAAATAGATCTCGAATACTGGCGATTTGAGGCTGTGGATCTGTTTATTAACTTGTAGGTATTTTATGGTCACTAAAGATAACGCCGGGAAGATCCTTTCCCGTATTGATAATATACCACTCTACCTTCATGCTTATGCCTATCATTTGAATATGCGGCTTGAACGTATTTTACCTAATGATTTACTGACCATTGCAGATAGTCTGCATTTAAAGGGGGTGAAAATACACGTTCTTGATGGTGAGCGTTATTCGCTGAGCAATATGAATGATGCCCAGTTAGCCGGGTTTGCTGACAAAGCGAAAGCGTTGCAGCTGGATATTCACATCGAAACCAGCGCCTCCGATAAACAGACCATCGATCAGGCCGCGACTATCGCTTTAAAAACAGGAGCGACTTCCGTTCGTTTTTATCCGCGTTATGAAGGCCATTTACATGACGTAATGGAAAAAATTTCAGCAGATATTCAATACATTAAAAAGGCTTATAGCCATACCGGCCTGACCTTCACCCTTGAGCAACATGAAGATCTCAAAAGCGCTGAACTGGTGAATTTAATTAAACAAAGCGAGATGCCATCGCTATCGCTCCTTTTTGACTTCGCCAATATGATCAACGCTAATGAGCGACCGCTTGAGGCGTTAGCGTTGATGTCACCTTACATTACGCAGGTTCATATCAAAGACGCTTGTATTATTACTGAGAACGGTGGGCTTGGGCATCGGGCCTGTAATTCAGGCCAGGGCGATATGCCGTTTAAGGCGCTGCTGACGGAATTAATTTGTCTTGGTGATGATCATCCGCAGGTCATGGCATACGGTCTGGAAGAAGAAGTGGATTACTATGCCCCCCCGTTCCGTTTTGCCTCGGAGGGGGACAACCCGTGGATCCCCTGGCGACAAATGAGCGAAATCCCACTGCCAGACGCCGATCAGCTTGAAGAGCGACTGCTAAAAGAAAAAGAGGATGCGATAGCGCAGCTCCATTATGTCAAAGAGACGTTGCAGAGAATAAAAGACGAAGCGCTTACGGCGCTGGCACACTAAATTTACTATTAATTCGTTATGCCGGGACATCATTTTTAATAAATGATGATGGTCTGTTATTTTCCTTAAACCAAATGATGTTCAATCATTAGGGGAACTTATGCTCACAAAAAAGAAATGGGCTATATTCAGTTTATTAACCCTGTGCGGTGGCACCATTTATAAACTGCCTTCTCTGAAAGATGCTTTTTATATCCCGATGCAGGACTATTTCCATCTGACTAATGGCCAGATAGGCAATGCCATGTCGGTGAACTCCGTGGTGACCACGATTGGTTTTTTCCTGTCAATTTACTTTGCCGATAAACTGCCTCGCCGCTACACCATGTCGCTATCGCTGATTGCGACAGGCTTGTTGGGGATCTATCTGACGACTATGCCAGGCTACTGGGGAATTCTCTTTGTTTGGGCTCTCTTTGGCGTTACCTGCGACATGATGAACTGGCCGGTGCTATTAAAGTCGGTAAGCCGGTTGGGCAACAGCGAACAGCAGGGGCGTTTGTTTGGTTTCTTTGAGACCGGGCGGGGGATTGTCGACACGATTATTGCTTTCTCTGCCCTGGCTATTTTCACCTGGTTTGGCAGCGGTTTGCTGGGGTTTAAAGCCGGGATCTGGTTCTACGCTCTGATCGTGATTGTTGTCGGGATCATGCTGTTTTTTATGCTGAAAGAAAAGGATGAGGATGCGCCTGAGAAAGCTACCGTCGAGAGCGCCACAGAGAAAAGTAGCATCTCTTCGGTCTTAAAAGATAAAACCATCTGGCTTATCGCGTTCAACGTCTTCTTTGTTTATGCGGTTTACTGTGGGCTCACTTTCTTTATTCCCTTCCTGAAAAATATCTACCTGTTGCCGGTGGCGCTGGTGGGCGCCTACGGCATCATTAACCAGTATTGTTTGAAAATGGTGGGTGGGCCGATTGGCGGCCTGATAGCCGATAAAATCCTCAAGTCGCCAAGCAAATATCTCTTCTATACCTTTTGTGCCAGCACCGTAGCCCTGGTGGCGTTAATATTGCTGCCCCACGAAAGCATGCCAGTCTACCTCGGCATGATCTGCACCCTGGGATTTGGCGCAATTGTGTTTACCCAGCGAGCGGTCTTCTTTGCCCCGATCGGTGAAGCCAACATCGCGGAGAACCGGACCGGCGCCGCCATGGCGCTGGGGAGTTTCATTGGCTACGCACCGGCCATGTTCTGCTACAGCCTGTATGGCTACATTCTCGATCTCAACCCTGGTCTGACAGGCTACAAGATAGTCTTTGGCATCATGGCGTGCTTTGCGCTCTGTGGCGCGTTCGTTTCGGTCATGCTGGTTAAACGCATTCGCGGTGGCAGGAAAACGCTGCGCGCTGCGACAGAATAACCGCCAGCCTGACTCTGCTTATTCAAAGCCGCATTATGCGGCTTTGTTCGCGAGTGGCTTGTTGTTTCAGGTTTATGCATAGTCAAACCTCATCTTTCCCGCTAAAGTTAATTTTCCACGGCGCGGAAGGAGACGAAAATGCTCTATATCTTTGATTTAGGTAATGTGATTGTCGACATTGACTTCAACCGGGTATTGGGGGCCTGGAGCGATTTAACCCGCATCCCGCTGGCGACGCTGAAGCAGCATTTCACCATGGGAGAGGCTTTCCATCAGCATGAGCGCGGCGAGCTCAGCGATGAAGACTTTGCCGCCGCCATGTGTCATGAAATGAATATGTCCCTCAGCTATGAACAGTTTGCTCACGGCTGGCAGGCGGTGTTTGTCGCGCTGCGTCCGGAAGTGATTGCGATCATGCAAAAACTGCGTGCCCAGGGCCATCGCGTGGTGGTGCTCTCCAATACCAATCGTCTTCACACCACGTTCTGGCCGGATGAATACCCGGAAGTGCGCGCTGCCGCCGATCGCATCTATCTGTCACAGGAGATGGGAATGCGTAAGCCTGAAGCGCAAATTTATCAGCGAGTACTGGACGAAGAGGGCTTTTCCGCCGCAGATACGGTCTTTTTTGATGATAACGTCGATAATATAGCAGGGGCTAACCGGTTGGGGATCACCAGCATTCTGGTGACCGGGAAGAAGACCATCCCTGACTATTTCGCGAAACAGCTATGCTAAGAACCGTTCATCAAAAATTACTCCACCATACCCGGCCGCTGCTGGCGTGGCTAAAGCTGCTGTGGCGGCGTATTGATGAAGACCATATGACGACCCTGGCGGGGAACCTCGCCTATGTGTCATTACTGTCCCTGGTGCCGCTGATTGCCGTCGTGTTCGCGCTATTTGCGGCCTTCCCCATGTTCTCCGAAGTCAGCGTGCAGATCCGCCATTTTATCTTCGCCAATTTTATTCCGGCGACCGGGGATGTGATCCAGGGATATATCGAGCAGTTCGTCGCCAATTCCAGCCGCATGACCGCCGTAGGCGCCTTTGGCCTGATCGTCACCTCGCTGCTGCTGATGTACTCGATCGACAGCGCGCTAAACACCATCTGGCGCAGCACGCGCAGTCGCCCCAAAGTTTACTCCTTTGCCGTTTACTGGATGATCCTGACCCTTGGTCCGCTGCTGGCGGGCGCCAGCCTGGCGATCAGTTCCTATCTGCTGTCGCTGCGCTGGGCAAGCGACCTGGACGGCGTAATTGATAATCTGCTCCGCCTTTTCCCGCTGATCCTCTCCTGGGCGGCATTCTGGCTGCTCTACAGTATTGTACCCACCACCCAGGTACGTAACCGCGACGCGGTGATCGGGGCGCTGGTGGCGGCGCTGCTGTTTGAGGCAGGTAAAAAAGCGTTTGCCCTCTATATCACCACCTTTCCGTCCTATCAGCTCATTTATGGCGTGATTTCGGTGGTGCCGATTTTGTTCGTCTGGGTGTACTGGACCTGGTGTATCGTCTTGCTTGGCGCTGAAATTACTGTCACTCTCGGTGAATACCGCAAACTTAAAACAGAAGAAACAGAACAACCATGATTGCATTAATTCAACGCGTATCCCGTGCAAGCGTTACCGTGGCGGACGAAGTGACGGGCGAAATTGGCCCGGGGCTTCTGGTGCTGCTGGGAGTCGAAAAAGACGATGATGAACAAAAAGCGAATCGCCTCTGCGAGCGCGTGCTGGGCTACCGCATCTTCAGCGATGCGGAGGGGAAAATGAACCTGAACGTTCAGCAGGCGGGCGGCAGCGTGCTGGTGGTTTCGCAATTTACGCTGGCGGCGGATACCGAGCGGGGAATGCGGCCAAGCTTCTCGAAAGGCGCCGCTCCTGACCGCGCTGAGGCGCTGTATGAGTATTTCGTCGCCCGCTGTCGCCAGCAGGAAATGAACACCCAGACCGGAAGATTCGCTGCGGATATGCAGGTTTCTTTGGTCAATGATGGTCCCGTGACCTTTTGGTTGCAAGTATGACCCAGCTTCCGGGCAGGCTGCGGGTAACAAAAGAGAGTACGACTATGTATCACCTTCGTGTACCGCAAACAGCAGAAGAGTTAGAGAGCTACTATCAGTTCCGCTGGGAGATGCTGCGTAAGCCGCTGCATCAGCCTAAGGGTTCGGAACGTGACGCCTGGGATGCGATGGCGCATCATCAGATGGTGGTGGATGAAGAGGGCAACCTGGTGGCTGTCGGCCGGCTATATATCAATGCAGAGAATGAAGCCTCCATTCGCTTTATGGCCGTTCATCCCTCGGTGCAGGATAAAGGGCTGGGTACGCTGATGGCGATGACCCTGGAGTCCGTCGCGCGTCAGGAAGGGGTTAAGCGGGTCACCTGTAGCGCTCGCGAAGATGCGGTGGAGTTTTTCGCCAAGCTCGGCTTTATCAATCAGGGGGAGATCACCACCCCGACCACCACGCCGATCCGTCATTTCCTGATGATTAAGCCGGTCGCATCGCTGGACGACATTCTCCACCGTGGCGACTGGTGCGCGCAACTACAGCAGGCGTGGTATCAGCATATCCCGCTGAGTGAAAAAATGGGCGTGCGCATCCAGCAGTACACCGGGCAGAAATTTATTACCACCATGCCGGAAGCGGGAAATCAGAATCCGCACCACACGCTGTTTGCCGGCAGTTTGTTCTCGCTCGCTACCTTAACCGGATGGGGGCTTATCTGGCTGATGCTGCGCGAGCGGCACCTGGGGGGCACCATCATTCTGGCGGATGCGCATATCCGCTACAGTCAGCCCATTAGCGGCCGCCCCAGCGCCATCGCCGACCTCGGTTCGCTGAGCGGCGATCTCGACCGTCTGGCGCGTGGGCGTAAAGCCCGCGTGCAAATGCAGGTGGAGCTTTTTGGCGACGATAAACAGGGCGCCGTTTTCGAGGGGATCTACATCGTGCTGCCGGCGAAGCCCTTTGGCTCTTACGAAGAGGGCGGCAACGAGGAAGAGTAAGCCGCGGGCGGTTATCGTCCTGGCGATGCTAAGCGCCAGGCGATATCCCGCATGGCATCTCGCGCGGCGCGGCTGATCCCACCCAGCTGAAAGAAGCCGTGGATCACCCCCAGATAGCGCTGACAGGAACTCTCCACCCCTTGCGCCATCAGCCTTCGATACAGCGCTTCGCCCTCGTCGCGTAAAGGATCGAACTCCGCCGTCAGAATATGCACCGGCGGCAGACCGTGAAAATCGTCGCGCCAGAGCGGACTGGCATCCGGATGGTTCGCTGGCGTCGAGGCGAGGTACATTTCATAGCCGCTCAACAACGTGTCCCGGGTAATCACATAGTCAGCGCCGTTGCTGACGTAGCTCGCCATGCTGGCGGTGGGGTCGAGCATGGGATAAATCAGAATCAGTTGCGCGGGTTGCCACGCCGCATTCGCTTTCAGGCGCAGGGCCGTTACCAGAGCGAGGTGCCCGCCGGCGCTGTCGCCAGCCAGTGTGATGCGTGAGGCGTCAACGCCAAGCTGCTCCGCGTGCCGGTGGATGATCATGACACCTTGTTCTGCGTCATCGTGCGCCGCCGGAAAGATATGCTCCGGCGCCAGGCGGTACTGCACGGCGATCACCCGGCAACCGCTGAACCAGGCTAGCTGGCGGAGCTGATTGTCGTGGGTGGCAAAGCCGCCGCTGACAAAACAGCCGCCATGATAATACACAATGGTGGGTAGTAAGCCGTTGCTTTTTGGCGGCGAGACGACGCGCAAGGTCATGCCATCGAGCGCGATGTCTTCAACCTGTACCCGCGTTTCCGTTTCCCCTGCGAGAACGGCGCTGGCGAGATAGCCGTTTCTCCGGTCATCAATACTCTGTTCTCGCGATGATGGCCGCCCCGCAGCAATAAACTCCTCAACCAGCGAAGCAATCCCTTTTTCCAACGTCATGGCAAGTCCCTTTTACTGGGTTAATATCCAGTGTTATAGCCTGGTTATTGCGAAAAAGATATACCGAATAAAGCCGCGATCGCATTGTGGAAAGCGGCTCGCAGAAGCGTATTTCTCAGCAAAGATCTGCTTTTTCTTCGTTTTTATCAGGTGTAATTTGCTCGTTATCCGGTGCGCCGTAATACCTTGTCCTTCTGAACAGCACCCTAAAAGTTGAACAATATCTGGAGAAGCAGAAACGGGCTAAGGAGAGCATTTCCGGCGTGTTCACACCGTATGAATGATAACGAGCGACCTGAGTCGCCCGTTATAGGAGCGCAGAACTTATTCCCCTTCGCCGGGGAACATGAACGGGTTAATTGAGCTTCTGGCGAAGCCTTCCTGCTCCATGCGGGCGTCGAGCACCAGGGATGCCAAATCGTCGGCGACGGCTTCGACTTTCGGATCCTTCTCCTGATACATAATCTTCAGGTAAGTTCCGCAGTCGCCACAGCTTTCGGCTTTCACCGCAGCCTGCTCGTTGTCCAGCGACCAGTAGTGCAGATCGCGGCTCTGTTCGCAGTTGCTACATTTGACGCGTACCACGTGCCACTCGGTTTCGCACAGATTGCAGTGCAGATAGCGCAGCCCCTGGGTGGTGCCGATCTGCACGATGCTGGAGACCGGCATCGAGCCGCACACCGGGCAGAACTGGCGCTGTTCGCCGTATTCAGCGCGCGCTTTCCCCGGAATCAGGCTGGCCATCTGCGCCCAGTAGAGCGACAGCGCGGCCCAGATGAACGGCGCTTTATCGCTGCTGACCGAGGCGAAGTCGGAAGCAAACAGCGCGCTGGCCATCTGCTCCAGCTCCTGCTCAGAGGCTTTTTCCAGATTTTCAATGACCGCCAGCGCTGGGCCGCTCATCTCCGGCTTCAGCTCGGCAATCAGCGAGTGCAGCAGCTTGTGCCAGTGTTTGTCGCGCGGCAGGACGTGGATATCCAGCGGCGGCTTGCCCTGTTCGCTGGCCGCTTTAATACGGGCGGTGAGATCCATCTGCAGCGGATGGTCGTACAGCACCACTTCCTGGGCATGGGCGATCAGCGCGGCAAAGCGCAGGTAATCGCCCAGCGGGTTATTGGCGGCCAGCTCGCGCAGACGTTCAGCGCGGCGGTTATACAGATTTTTCAGCCTGGGGAACAGTAGCGGCGGAATTGCTTCCGCCGTGCGTTTCTCGCTCGAACCCAGCTCGTCTTGCGGGATTATGCGAATACTCATTCAGATGACTTTTCCTGTTTCTGGCGGACCTCTCGGTACCAGCGCGGGTGATGTTTTTTCGCCCACGTACTGGTGACCCAGCCTTCCACCATCGCGGTAATGGTGCCTTTCACCCAGAGGGCGGCGTAGATATGCACCATGATAACCACAATTAACGCCACTGCGGCAAATGAATGCAGCATCAGCGCAAATCGGATCACCGGGATTGAGAAAGCCGGCGCAAAATACGGACGCCAGATTATCACACCGCTCACCAGCAGCAGTACCAGGAAGATAATCGCCGCCCAGAATACGCATTTCTGGCCGAAGTTATAGCGTCCGGTATCGCCCACCTCCTCGTTGACGACGATCTTACGAATATTCTTCGCCCAAAAGATATCATCCCGATTGATTAGGTTATGGTGCCAGTAACGGAAAAACATGATGATGAACGACGCGAACATCACCACCCCGACGAACGGGTGGAGAATTCGCGCCAGCTGCGGCGTGCCGAGGATATGCATCAGCCAGTTAAAGGACGGGAAGAAAAAGCCTAACCCGCTTACCGCCGCCAGGATGAAGCAGAAGGCGGTGACCCAGTGGTTGATGCGTTCCGGCGCCGTGTAGCGCACGATGGTGTCACGTCTTTTCATTTGCGCACCTCGTCTTTCTCTTCATGCAGGTTGTCCTCTTCCTCTTCCGCGCGGTTCGGACCGACGCCGACGTAGTGGAAGATACTGGCTGCGAAGGTCGCGGCGAAGCCGACGGCCGCCAGCGGTTTCCAGATGCCTTTCCAGAACTTGACGGTCTGGCTGATCTCCGGGTTTTCCGGCAGGCCGTGGTACAGATTCGGCTTATCGGCATGGTGCAGCACGTACATGACGTGGGTACCGCCGACGCCGGCCGGATCGTACAGGCCCGCATTGTCGTAACCGCGGGTTTTCAGTTCAGCTACGCGCTCGCCGGCCAGCGTTTTCATATCCTCTTTGGAGCCAAAGTGGATGGCGCCGGTCGGGCAGGTTTTCACGCAGGCCGGTTCCTGGCCGACGGTGACGCGGTCTACGCACAGGGTACATTTGTAGACGCGGTTGTCTTCCGGGTTCAGACGCGGTACATCGAACGGACAGCCGGCGATACAGTAACCGCAGCCGATGCACTGCTCGGACTGGAAATCGACGATGCCGTTGGCGTACTGAATGATCGCGCCTTCTGACGGGCAGGCCTTCAGGCAGCCCGGATCGGCGCAATGCATGCAGCCATCCTTGCGGATGAGCCATTCAAGCTTGTCGTTTTGCTCCACTTCCGAGAAGCGCATCACCGTCCATGACTTGGCGGTCAGGTCCGCCGGGTTGTCATACACCCCAACGTTGTGACCGACTTCATCACGAATATCGTTCCATTCGGAGCAGGCCACCTGACAGGCTTTGCAGCCGATACAGGTGGTGACGTCGATAAGCTTCGCCACCTCCTGCTGGTGGTCCCGCGCCTGAGGCGCGGGGGTGAAACCGTTAGTCGCGGAACGACGAATAATATCTTGCGATTGATAAGCCATAAGTCGTCTCCGTTACACCTTTTCCACGTTCACGAGGAAAGCTTTGAACTCCGGCGTCTGCGTATTCGCATCACCGACGAACGGCGTCAGGGTATTGGCAATAAAGCCTTTTTTCGCCACTCCCTCATAGCCCCAGTGAATAGGAATGCCGATGGTATCGATATCCTTACCGTCAACTTTTAGCGTGCGAATACGTTTGGTCACCACCGCCTTGGCCTTAATGTAGCCGCGGTTGGAGGAGACCTTGACGGTATCGCCATGGCTGATGCCGAGTTTATTCGCCAGTTTTTCACCGATCTCCACAAACTGCTCCGGCTGCGCGATGGCGTTAAGCAGCGCGTGCTTGGTCCAGTAGTGGAAGTGCTCAGTCAGGCGATAAGTGGTGCCGACGTACGGGAATTTCTCCGCTTTGCCCATCTGCTCGAGATCGCCTTTGAAGACGCGAGCGGCCGGGTTAGAGACCACGTTCGGGTGCAGCGGGTTAGTCCCGAGCGGCGTTTCAAACGGCTCGTAGTGTTCCGGGAACGGTCCTTCCGCCATCTTATCGATAGCGAACAGACGGCCCATCCCTTCCGGCTGCATGATAAACGGACCGACGTCGCTGCCAGGCGCAGCGGCGCTGTAGTCCGGAATATCCACGCCGCCCCATTTCGCGCCATCCCACTTCAGCAACTGACGCTTCGGATCCCACGGTTTACCCTGCGGGTCCGCGGAGGCGCGGTTATACAGGATGCGGCGGTTGAGCGGCCATGCCCATGCCCAGCCCAGCGTATTGCCGAGGCCTGACGGATCGGCGTTATCCCGGCGCGCCATCTGGTTACCTTCCGGCGTCCAGCTTCCGGCGAAGATCCAGCAGCCGCTGGAAGTCGTGCCGTCGTCGCGTAGCTGTGCGAAGGAGCTCAGCTGCTGGCCTTTCTTGACGATCACCGCGCCGGTTGCTGGGTCGGTAATATCCGCCAGCGCTTTACCGTTGCTCTCCATCGCCACTTCTTCTGACGCCGGCTCGTGTGGCGTGGAGTAGTTCCACGTCATGTTGAGCACTGGCTCTGGCGCCGGGCCACCCTCTTCGGCATACATCTTACGCAGGCGCGTAAAGATACCGGCGAGGATTTCACCATCGGTGACAGCGATCCCCGGGGCGTCCGCGCCTTTCCAGTGCCACTGCAGCCAGCGGCCGGAGTTGACGATAGACCCATTCTCTTCGGCGAAGCAGGTAGACGGCAGACGGAACACTTCGGTCTGGATTTTCGACGGGTCAACATCGTTCGACTCACCGTGGTTTTGCCAGAAGGTGGACGTTTCGGTATTGAGCGGGTCGATGGTCACGAGGAACTTCAGCTTCGACAGGGAAGCGACGACCTTGTTTTTGTTCGGGAACGAGGCGACCGGGTTAAAGCCCTGGCAAATATAGCCATTCACTTTGCCCTGATTCATCATCTCGAAGTACTGCAGAACGTCGTAGCTCTTATCCCATTTCGGCAGCCAGTCAAAGCCCCAGCTGTTTTCTGCTGTCGCTTTATCGCCGAAAAAGGCTTTCATCATGGAGACGAAGAACTTCGGATAGTTGCCCCAGTAGTTGACCTGGTCTTTCAGCAGCGGCTTCGGCGTGTTAGCCGTCAGGTAGGTCTGCAGGTCGGCCTGTTTTTCGTTCGGCAGCGACATGTAGCCTGGCAGGCTGGTGGAGAGCAGGCCGAGGTCGGTCAGACCCTGGATATTGGAGTGGCCGCGCAGGGCGTTGACGCCGCCGCCCGCCATCCCCATGTTGCCCAGCAGCAGCTGGATCATCGCCATGGTGCGGATGTTCTGCGCGCCGATGGAGTGCTGGGTCCAGCCGAGAGCGTACAGGAACGACGCGGTCTTATCCGGCGCGCTGGTTTCAGCAATGTATTCACAGACTTTGAGGAAGTCGGCCTTCGGCGTACCACAGATGTTTTCGACCACATCCGGGGTATAACGGGAAACGTGCTGCTTCAGCAGGTTCCAGACGCAGCGCGGATGCTGCAGCGTAGTATCGCGTTTGGCGAAGCCGTTTTCGTCCAGCTCATAGTTCCAGCTGGTTTTGTCGTACTGGCGTTTTTCTGCGTTATAGCCGCTGAACAGCCCGTCGTCGAAGCTGTAGTCCTCACGCACGATCAGGCTGGCGTTGGTGTAGGCTTCGGTGTATTCGCGGTTGAATTTTTCGTTATTCAGCAGATACAGGATCACGCCCGACAGGAAGGTAATGTCGGTACCGGAACGAATCGGGGTATAGAAATCAGCCACCGACGCTGTACGCGTGAAGCGCGGATCGATAACGATGAGTTTGGCACCGTTATGGATTTTGGCTTCCATCGCCCAGCGGAATCCCACCGGATGCGCTTCAGCGGCGTTACCGCCCATCACCACGATCAGGTTGGCGTTCTTAATATCCACCCAGTGGTTGGTCATCGCACCGCGACCAAATGTTGGAGCAAGACTTGCTACCGTTGGTCCGTGTCAGACACGCGCCTGGTTATCCACCGCCAGCATCCCGAGGGCGCGGGTGAATTTTTGCGTTAAATAGCCGGTTTCGTTACTGGAGGCGGAGGCGCACAGCATCCCGGTGGTCAACCAGCGGTTGACGGTGGTGCCAGCGTCGTTTTGCGCG
This sequence comes from Klebsiella sp. GB_Kp047, assembly GCF_040065235.1. Classification (NCBI taxonomy): domain Bacteria; kingdom Pseudomonadati; phylum Pseudomonadota; class Gammaproteobacteria; order Enterobacterales; family Enterobacteriaceae; genus Klebsiella; species Klebsiella sp. GB_Kp047. The sequence continues at coordinate 30,230 of NZ_JBEAJG010000034.1, forward strand.
ATAAAGTTGGCGTCGCGGTCCTCTTTCATCAGCTTGGCGATGCGATCGAACGCTTCGTCCCAGCTGATTTGCTGCCATTTATCGGAGCCTGGCGCGCGATATTCCGGGAATTTCAGGCGGCTTTCAGAATGGATAAAGTCCACCAGACCAGCCCCTTTCGGACAGAGCGCACCACGGTTGACCGGATGATCCGGATCGCCTTCGATATGGAAAATGGATGCTTTGGCGTTTTTCGCGCCGTCGCCGAGGCTATACATCAACAGCCCACAGCCGACAGAACAGTATGTGCAGGTGTTACGGGTTTCGCGCGTGCGCAGCAATTTGTACTGCCGTGTCTCCGCGAGCGCAGTCGCCGGGGCAAAGCCCAGCGCTGCTGCCGTGGTTCCCGCCATACCGCCAGCGCAGATCTTAAAGAACTGCCTTCTGCTGACCTGCATGGTTCGCTCCTTGTTTCGACATTGTCACATGTAGTTATTTGCTTTGCGGTGAGAGCCGCAAAGGTTCAGAATTAGGGCATATTTCCCTCATTCCTGAAGGGATAAAAACAGAATACCACATTGTGTGTATGCCTGTTCCAATACGGTTAAAGCAAAGTGAACAAGAAGCCTCTCGAACAAATCGAAAATGTGACGAATGTCACAGGATATCGCCAGGTCTCCCTCTGGAAGCGCGAGGATCTGCAACATCCTCAGCCAGATGAGTTAGCGGAAGAGGTACCGGTCGCGCTGGTCTACAACGGTATCTCCCACGTGGTGATGATGGCCACGCCGAAAGACCTGGAGCAGTTCGCCGTCGGCTTCTCCTTATCCGAAGGGATTATTGAGCATCGGCGGGAGATTTTCGGCATGGACGTGGTGTCGGTATGCAACGGCCTTGAGGTGCAGATTGAACTCTCCAGCCGGCGTTTTATGGGGCTCAAAGCCCGGCGTCGCGCGCTGGCCGGGCGCACCGGCTGCGGGGTCTGCGGCGTCGAGCAGCTCAATGATATTGGTAAGCCGGTTCAACCGCTGCCGTTCACTCAGACGTTCGATATCGCCAATCTCGACCAGGCCCTGGCGCATCTTAACGACTTTCAACCGGTCGGCCGACTCACCGGCTGTACCCACGCGGCCGCCTGGGTCCGGTCGACGGGCGAACTGGCGGGCGGTTTTGAAGACGTCGGCCGGCATGTGGCGCTGGATAAACTGCTGGGCCGGCGGGCGGAAATCGGTGAGGGCTGGCAGCAGGGCGCCGCGCTGGTCTCCAGCCGCGCCAGCTATGAAATGGTGCAGAAAGCCGCGATGTGCGGGGTCGAGATCCTGTTCGCGGTATCAGCAGCCACCACCTTAGCGGTGGAGGTCGCCGAGCGCTGCAACCTGACGCTGGTGGGCTTTTGCAAGCCGGGCAGGGCGACGATCTACACCCACCCGCAGCGTTTGATCGCGGGTTAAAAGTTAATCAGTAAATTTGAATAATGACAGCAAATCCTTCCGCTTTTTGTTTGGTGATGTGCGGGCTACTATTTAACACATCAAGGCACAACGCCTTATCTAAACAACTAAATGAAAGGGTTTATATCATGAAAAGCATCAAAACTTTTGTCGCAGTAATCGCTATGGCCGCCTCTTTTGCTTCCTTCGCCGCTGAAACCGTCACCGCTACCGCTGCAACGATGGACGGCGCGGAAGCGAAAATCGCCGCACAGGCCCAGGCAGCAGGCGCGTCGTCTTACAAAATTACCGAAGCGTTTACCGGCAACCGCGTGCATATGACTGCCGAACTGAACAAATAAGCGTAACGCTACTGTCGAAAGAGCGCCTCAGGGCGCTTTTTTTCGTTTCCGTTTCGGCAAAAAACAGTCACTATTCCCCACCGCCGCGAAAAAAATGTGGCAGTACTCACGTTTCCGTTCTTTTCTTAACTCCCCATTATTACCGCCAATGAAACATCTTCATTGTTGAATATCTCGATATTTTAACGCTATGAAATGTAAAGATATTAAAAAGGAAAAGCGATGAAGAACACGCTCTGCATGTGTGATTTTTGTCACAAAAATAAGCCCGCTGTTGCGACTGTCAACTATTCATGTACGTAATTTAATACGCATTATGTGATCTCCATTGCAAATACAAGTCTTGCAGTCAGGGAAAAATGTCGTCAGGCAAATGAGCGAGGAGGCGTCATGAAAATTGGCATCGTTATTAGCGGCGGGGATGTTTCGGGAATGAATAATTTTATATTCCAGATTGCCAGGCAGGCTGATGCCGATATCACGCTGTTTAATGGCGGTATTCCTGGCCTGCTGGAGAAAAATCATCAGGATATCGCGTGGCGCGATCTGGTTGATTTCTCCATTACCGCGGTGCCGATCATTACCTCCGGACGAACCAGTCGCAAACTACAGCGCAGCGAATATGAAATGATTGCTAAAAAACTGAAATCGCTGCGTATTGACGTGCTTATTATGGCCGGGGGGGACGGCAGCCTGCAGTTTCTCAATACCCTAAGTGAATTTGATATTAATTGCTTTGGCGTGGGAATGACTATCGATAATGATGTGTATGGCAGTGATTATACGATTGGCTTTTCCACGGCCTGCGAGCAGATTATTAAAGAAGTCTCCCGTTTAAGAAATACCGGAAGAGCGCTGCCGGGGCGGGTTTTTATGGTTGAGATATTAGGAGGTTATTGTGGAGAATTAACGTTACAGTCCGCCATTAAATGCAATGCGGATATTGCCCTGATCCCGGAGGCGCAGATGCCGCTGGCCATGCTTGCGGAGCGGATTACCCGGAAGCTGAGCACGCAGAACAGCGTCGTTATCCTCTGCTCAGAAGGCTACACCAAAGAATACTCTCCCGGCTTTCAGGGAGCGATTGATACCATGATAAAACAGCTGGAACCGCAAATCGGCGTCCGAATCCGTAAAACGATTGTCGGTTATGGCCTACGCAGCGGTGACCCGACCTGTGAAGAGATTTATCAGGGCACCATTATGGCCAGTGAAGTGGTTCGCTGTATTCAGTCAGGTATGAAAAATAAAGCCATAATAATTAATTCCAGTAACAAACCTATTCCGATTGATTTAGTCAGTATGAAAAAACGACTGGTCGATACTGAAGGACATCATTATAAACTTGCCAAGCAACTCAATATTATTTGAGGAGACCCTCCATGCTGAAAATTTTATGCGTATGTGGCTGCGGCCTCGGTTCAAGCTTTGCCATTGAAATGACGGCGAAGGCAGTTTTAAAAAAGCTGGAAATTCCCGCTCATATTGAACACACCACCGTATCCGAAGCCGGAGCCTTTAAATCGGATATGATTTTGACGCAAAAAACCTTTGCCGACATCTTAACCGCCGATGCTACTGAAGAGGAAATTAAACGCGTCGTGGTGCTCAATAAGCTTACGGATAAAGAGGAAATTGAAACCAAGATCGTCGCATTCTTAAAAGAACGTCATCTGAAGGTGGCTGATTATGAATAGCTTCGTTGCGTTTATCGTTAAGGATTTACTTGGTCAGGCATCCATTCTTATTGCTTTTATTGCCATGCTTGGCCTGATCCTGCAAAAGAAATCGCCGGGCAAAACCGCGGAAGGGACGTTTAAAACGCTGCTTGGCTTCTTAATTATGATGGCGGGGATCAACATCATTGTCGCCACGCTAACCTTTCTGAACGATATCTTCACCCAGGGATTTGGCATGAAAGGCTATATTACCGATGTGGCCGCCATCGCCGGGTTAGCGAATCGGGAATTAGGTTCGGAAGTGGCGCTGACGCTGCTGGTGATCTTTGCCGTCAATATTATTATCGCCCGTCTGACGCCGCTTAAATATATTTTCCTGACCGGCCAGGCGCTGCTGTGGATGGCGACGATCGGCGCCGTGATTGGCTATAAGTCCGGGCTCACTGGCGTACCGCTGATTTTAACCGGGGGCATCTTCGGCGGCGTGATGGCGGTGTTAATGCCGGCCCTGGCGCAGCCGGTGGTCAGGCGCATTACCGGATCTGACGACGTGGCCCTGGGGCACTTCTGTACCATCGGTTATCTGGTGCAGGCCGCCGTCGCAAAGGTCGTCGGCAAAGGCTCCCGCTCCACGGAAGATCTCGAGCTGCCTGATAACTTTAAGTTTCTGCAGGATACCTATCTGGCCATGGCGGTGGTGATGGTGCCGATGTATCTCATCCCGGCTATCGCGGCGGGCCCCCAGTACATCGCGCAGTTCTCCGGCGGGATTAACTACCTGATGTATGCCTTTATGCAGTCCATTCAGTTTGTCGCCGGGGTCTTTGTCCTCTATAGCGGCGTGCGTTTATTGCTCAATGAGCTGGTGCCGGCCTTTCGCGGTATTGCGATGCGTATTGTCCCGGATGCGAAGCCGGCTCTTGATTGCCCGGTACTGTTTCCTTATGCGCCGAATGCGGTGATTGTCGGATTTCTGGCGACGACCGTCGGCTCGATTATCGGCATGCTGGTTTTCCCGATGTTCGGTCTGGCGATGATCCTCCCCGGGCTGTTAACCAACTTTTTCGCCGGCGGCACGGCAGGGGTTTTTGGCAACGCGCTGGGCGGACGCCGCGGGGCGATGATCGGCGGGGTTATTCACGGTCTGTTTATCACGTTTCTGCCGGCCATTCTGGTGCCCATGCTGGAGAGCTATGGCTTTACGGGCGTCACCTTCAGCGACTCTGACGTCATCAGCTCGGGTCTGGTATTAGGCCACGCCTTCCAGAATAACTGGCTCTTTGTCGCCTTAATTATTGTGTTTGTCGCCGCACTGGCATGGTTTGTCAACGGGAAATCCGCTAAGCCGAAAGGGGAAAATGTTCATGAGTCTGTATAATTTCAATGAGATTTTAAAAATTGCCCAAGCGAGAAATTTTAAAGCGATTGGCTCGTTTAACTTGCACTGTATTGAGATGCTGCCGGCGTTTTTCAAAGCCGCGCAAAACAGCCACAGCCCGTTAATGATCCAAATTTCAACCGGGACCGCGGAGTACCTCGGCTATCGTTTGCTGGTCGACGCCGTGCGTTCATTAGCGGACAGTGAAAATATTCCAGCCTGTCTGCATCTTGACCACTGCTCAGATATTAAGGCTATCGAGACGGCAATGAACGCGGGCTTTTCGTCGGTGATGTACGACGGCTCACATTTAAGCCTTGAGGAAAATATCGGTAATACGCGGATTGTGGTGGAGATGGCCCGCCCGCGCAATATTACGGTAGAAGGCGAACTGGGGGCGATCGGCGGGTCTGAGGATGGAAAAGCGGTGGCGGCGGAAGATATCTGTTTTACCACCGTCGAAGATGCGAAACGCTTTGTGGAGGAGACCCAGGTCGATATGCTGGCCGTTTCGGTAGGCACCGTGCATGGCCTCTACACCGGTAAAGCGCAGATACAGCACCAGCGGCTGAAACAGATTAGCGCGGCGACCGGCGTGCCGCTGGTGCTGCATGGCGGTACCGGCGTCAGCGATGAGGATATGCGGCTGGCCGTCACCGAAGGGATTAATAAAGTGAACGTCGGGACGGAAATGAACGTGCAGTGGGTTGACCGCTGTAAAACGACGTTTGAGAAAGGGAAGGTGAATGACAGCGTACGGAAATTCTTAATTCCCGCCAACCAGGCGGTCACTGATGTCTTAATGGAAAAAATGGCGTTATTTAAATAACGTTTTCTCCTCCACTCTCTATTTCATTGCCCTGTCTTCCGCCAGGGAGGGAACTTGCTATGTTTGAATCATTGAAAACGTTGTGGAAAAAAGAGCAAACCCCGCTGCAGGATTATGATCAACAGTCCCGTCAGTTGGCGGAGGAGATTGCCAGGCTGGAGGGCGAACTACAGCGCCAGCCTGGCAATAGCGAGGTGCAAAAAACATTGATGCTGACTTACAACCGGGCGCTATCGATATATGCCAAAAGCACCGCCCACCGGCAGGATATCGATACGCTGTTTCTGCAGATTGATAATTTACGCAATATTATTCGCCGCAATATTTAGGAATACAGAATGACCATAAAAGAACTGCTTATTGAGGCCGATGCCATTCAGGTTGGCGTTGTGGAGTCCGACTGGCAGCGGGTAATAAAGCTGGCTGCCCGCCCGCTGGAGGCAAAAGGCTTTATTTCGACGGAATATAGCCAGGCGGTGATCGACAATACCCTGAACCATGGCGCCTATTACGTCTTCGATGAAGGTATTGCTATCCCCCATGCCCGACCCGAGTGCGGCGTCAGACGCAACTGCTTTAGCCTGGTGCTGCTGGAAAAGCCGATTCCTTTTGCGGACAGTGAAAAAGCCGACATTGTCATTATGTTTGGCGCCCGGGACAGCAATGCGCATATCGAGGAGGGGATCCGCTCCATCGTCGCGCTGCTGGATAACAATGACACGATGGCCAAACTGCGGATGGCCCGCAGCCGGGAGGAGGTTGTCGCGTTACTATGAACAGACATCTGACCCCAGTCTGCAAAACGGCTATTTTAATCAACGGCATTCCGGCCTCGGGGAAGAGTACCATCACCCGTTTGCTGGCGGAGACCTTCAGCCTGCCGGTATTGACGATCGACGGCATCAAAGAGCCGTTTATGGCGCGTCTGGCTCCGGTCGACCGGCCAATGAATCGCCAGCTGGGCTGTGCGGCGTATGAGGTGATCTGGTCGATTGTCGGCGCGTCGCCTGCCAGTATGGTCTGGTTGATCGACGCCTGGTTCGGCTTTCAGCCGCGGGAGACCTTGCAAAAATTGCTGCGGCAGGCGGGCGTGGAGCAGGTGATTGAGATCTGGAACCATATCTCCCCCGAGCTGGCGGTCGCGCGCTATGCCTCGCGGCTGGCGACGCGGCCGCCGGGCCACCCCGGCGAAGAGTATCTGCCGGAGCTGGCCCAGCTGGCCGGGCGCGCGCAGCCCATGTCTTTAGGGCCCCTTTTGACGATAGACCAGCAGCGCCCGCTGGAGATAACGGCGGTTATTCACTGGCTTGAAGGTACAATTAGCGGGCAACGTACCGGTTTGGCGAATTACGCCTACCCGTCCTAGGACATACCCGCCAGCCGCAGCAGCGCCGTCACCACCGCCGCGGCGATAATCACGCCGATCAGCGGCACCTTGCGCCAGGCGAGAAACACAGCGACAGCCACGCCCAGAACGCGCGCTATGCCGGCGAAATGCGCGCCTTCATAGAAAGTGGTGGCCAGGGCGACGGAAAAAAGCAGCACCGTCGCCGCATCGGAAAGCAGCGCCTGCGAGCGCTCGGAAAATGCCAGCCGATTACCAAGCTTCGCGCCGCCAAGACGCATCAGATAGGTTCCCAGCGACAGGATGGCGATACCGGCGATAAACAGCGTCATATTGCCCATTATTTTTTCCTCGACAGTAAACCAAACAACGAGAGCAGCACCGGCAGCCCGGTAGGCGCAAACGGCACGGCAGCAAGCGCCAGCGCGGCGCCGCTGACGGCGCGGATCAGCGTGGTACGGTTTTTAAAGGCCGGGATCACCAGCGCCAGCAGGATTGCCGGGAAGACCGCGTCAAGCCCGATGGTTTCCGGCGCCGGCAGCAGTTTGCCGACGGCGGCGCCGGTGAGCGTACCCAAAGGCCAGATCAGCGCTACGCCGGCGCCGCACAGCCAGTAGGCCGCTTTGCGCTGCGCGGGGGTGGGCTGCGACAAGCCAAAGACCACGCTCTCGTCGTTCATAATGTGGCACCCGATAAAGCTTAAGGCGCGCCGACCAACCAGTTCGCGCACAGTCACCCCGAAAGGGATATGGCGCGCGTTGACTAACAGGCCGGCGGCGGCGGCGGCCAGCGGGCTACCGCCGCTGGCGACAATACCGATAAACATAAATTCAGAGGCGCCCGCCAGCACGGACACCGAAAGTACGAGCGGCACCCATAAGGGGAAGCCGTAAGCCACCGCCAGCGACCCATAGGACATGCCTACCACCCCGACGGCGAGGCAAACTAAAACAATCGCTTTTATCGTGTCTCCGCTGAGACTGGAGAGAGTTTGTTTCATATCACTTAGCCATATCGAACGAATTTCCATTATAATGAACACATAATGATCGTTTTTCAAGGCGAACAAATCGTTCGATATAAAAAACAAGGGGCGGGTATGACACAGCCAATCAGCGTTATCGCCAAAAGTCTGGTGCGGGAGCGGGCGCGGACCGGGCTTTCGCTGGCGGAAGTCGCGCGTCGGGCGGGTATCGCAAAATCCACGCTATCGCAACTGGAGTCCGGCAACGGTAATCCGAGTCTGGAAACGCTGTGGTCGCTCTGCGTAGCGCTGGATATTCCATTTGCCAGGCTGCTTGAGCCGCAGGTGAACAAAACGCAGGTGATCCGCCGCGGCGAGGGGACAAAAGTGGTGGCGGAGCAGGCGAACTATCAGGCTATTTTGCTGGCCGCCTGTCCACCCGGCGCGCGTCGGGACATCTATTTGCTGCTCACCCAGCCCGGCGCCGACCGCATTTCGCATCCGCATCCGCCAGGCTCGGTGGAACATATTATCGTGACCCAGGGGCGGGCGCGGGTAGGGCTGACGTCGGCGCCGGAAGAGCTCGGCGAGGGCGACTATATCTGCTATCCGGCGGATCAGGAGCATGTGTTTCAGGCCCTGGAGCCGGATACGCAGGCCCTGCTGATCGCTGAGCAAAACTGACATCGCACCGGCGGGCGTCGCGCTCTCGCTGGACGCCATAGCCGTATTGCGGGACACTAGCCGCATTCTTCCGCGAAGACAGGCATACCTATGTCGCTGAAAGCCATTGCTAAAGAACTTGGGATCTCGGTAACGACCGTCAGCCGCGCGTTAAACGGCTATGATGATGTGTCGCAGGAGACCCGTGCTCGCGTGGAGGCTGAAGCGCAGCGTCGCGGATATCGGCCAAACACGTTCGCGCGTCGCCTGAAAATGGGCAAAATCGACGCCGTTGGCCTCGTTTTCCCCGTGCGCCCCGCGCCGCTGAATAACAACGTCTTTCTCGAAATGGTGGGAGAAATCAGCCACGAGCTGGCGCGCTATGAGATTGATTTACTGCTGATCGCCGATGATGAACAGGCCGATAAACACGGCTATATGCGCATGGTGCAGAGCCGTCGCGTCGATGCGTTGATCGTCGCGCATACCCTGGATGACGACCCGCGCCTGATTCAGCTGCTCTCTTCCGGCTTTCCTTTTCTCGCGCTGGGCCGTAGCCGCCTGCCGCAGCCCTACGCCTGGTTTGATTTCGATAACCAGGCGGGCACGTATCGCGCCACCCGTCATCTGATTAGCCAGGGGCACCGGCGCATCGCGCTGCTGAGCGAAAATAATAATCAGGCGTTTATTACCCAACGCCGCAACGGTTACCTGGAAGCGCTGCGCGAAGCGGGCCTGGCGGAAACCTGGCTGCGCAGCGTGCCGCCCACCCGCCGCGGCGGGTTTCAGACAACGATGGAGCTGCTGCGCTTGCCTGAACCGCCAACGGCGATTGTCACCGACTGCAATACCCATGGCGACGGCGCGGCGATGGCCCTGGCTCAGCTCGGACGTCTTACCGGCGCCGATCGCGTCTCACTGGTGGTCTACGACGGTTTGCCGCAGGATAGCATCATCGACACCCCGGTGGGCGCGGTGGTTCAATCCACCCGACAGGGGGTGGGCCGCCAGATAGCCACGATGGTCCGCCGCTTAATTGCCGGCGAAGATCTGACCTCGCTTCAGGTGCTCTGGCAGCCCGAATTCATTCCCGGCGAAACCGCCTGATAATTCTCTCCACAGATTAATTTCCTGAACTCGATCACGGATCCGAAACGTTTTGGTTGGCGTCCGAAACGTTTCGGATCAACAGTAAGACATTCCTTGATATGGAGATGTCTAATGTCAGATTCGATTATACGCCTGCAAAGCGCAACGGTTGACGTGGTGATCAAAGCCCGCCCTTTCGCCGAAATTATCTACTGGGGGCCGCATTTAAGCCACTTTTCGCCGCAGGATGCCGACAGCCTGACGCGACCGGTCGCCAATGGCCGCCTCGATGTCGATTCCCCGGTCACTTTAATGGCGGAACTGGGCCATGGTCTGTTTGGCGCGCCGGGCATTGAAGGCCATCGCCAGGGGCTGGATGCCTCGCCGATTTTCGCCACCAGCAAAGTGCGGCACGAGGGCCAGACGCTAACCCTGGTCAGCGAAGACCCGCATGCCGGCCTGCGTTTGTACAGCGAGATCGCATTGGATGCCAGCGGTGTGTTGAGCGTGCGCCATGGCGTGACCAATCTGCGCGTCAGCCCATGGCAGGTGGATCGCCTGGCGGTCACGCTGCCGGTCGCCGAACGCGCTCGTGAGGTAATGGCTTTCCATGGCCGCTGGATCCGCGAGTTTCAGCCTCACCGCCTGACCCTGGAGCACGACAGCTTTGTGCTGGAGAACCGCCGCGGGCGCACCTCTCACGAACATTTCCCGGCCCTGATCACCGGCAGCCACGCCTTTAGCGAGATGCAGGGTGAAGTCTGGGGCGTGCATCTGGCCTGGAGCGGTAATCATCGCCTGCGGGCGGAGGTGAAAACCGATGGCCGCCGCTATCTGCAGGCCGAGGCGCTCTATCTGCCGGGCGAAATGGCGCTGGCAGAAGGGGAAACCTTGTGGACGCCTTACCTGTATGCCAGCTACTCGGCGAACGGGTTGAACGGCATGAGCCAGCAGTTCCATCGTTATCTGCGCGAACGGATTATTCGCTTCCCGGGCAACAAGCCGCGCCCGGTGCATCTCAACACCTGGGAGGGGATCTATTTCGACCACGATCCGGACTACATCATGCGCATGGCGGATGAAGCGGCGGCCCTGGGCGTGGAGCGTTTTATCATTGACGACGGCTGGTTTAAAGGACGCAACGACGACTGGGCGGCGCTCGGCGACTGGTATCTCGATGAGAAAAAATACCCCCACGGCCTGACGCCGGTTATCAACCACGTGAAATCGCTGGGGATGGAGTTCGGTATCTGGGTGGAGCCTGAGATGATTAACCCGGATTCCGATCTGTATCGGGCACACCCTGATTGGGTGCTGGCGCTTCCGGGCTATACGCCGCTTCCCGGGCGTCATCAGTTTGTCCTGAACCTGAATATTCCGGAAGCCTTTGATTATCTGCTGGAGCGGATGAGCTGGCTGCTGGGCGAACATGCGGTGGACTACGTGAAATGGGATATGAACCGCGAGCTGGTGCAGCCGGGCCATAACGGCAAAGCCGCCGCCGATGCGCAGACTCGCCAGTTCTACCGCCTGCTGGATACGCTGGTGGCCCGCTTCCCGCATATTGAATTTGAATCCTGCTCCTCCGGCGGCGGTCGTATCGATTATGAAGTCCTCAAGCGCAGCCATCGCTTCTGGGCTTCTGACAACAATGACGCCCTTGAGCGCAACACCATCCAGCGCGGCATGAGCTACTTCTTCCCGCCGGAGGTGATGGGCGCGCATATCGGTAATCGCCACTGTCATGCCACCTTCCGCCAGCACAGTATCGCCTTCCGCGGCCTGACGGCGCTGTTCGGTCATATGGGGCTTGAGCTGGATCCAGTGAGCGCCGATGAAGAAGAGCGCGCCGGGTATAGGAAATACGCGGCTCTGCATAAGCAGTGGCGCGACGTGATCCATCACGGCGTGCAGTGGCGGATGGATATGCCGGACGCCACCACCCTTGCTCATGGCGTCGTCAGCCCGGATAAAGCGCAGGCGATTTTCCTCGTCAGCCAGCTGGCGATGCCGGACTACACCCTGATGGCGCCGCTGCGCCTGGCGGGGTTGGAGGCGAGCGCCCGCTATCAGGTGACGCTCCTCGATCATCCGAACATTCAGATCACCGGCGAGGGCGGCCACACCATGCGGAAGCTGCCGGCATGGATGACGACGCCGCAGACGGTGAGCGGTGAGTGGCTACAGCAGGCGGGGCTGGCGCTGCCCATCCTCGACCCGGAAAGCGCCATTCTGATTGGCCTGCAACGCGTGTGATGGTATCGGGCCGCGTCGCGGCCCTTCTTGAGGAAAATATAATGAACCCGACCGTCTGTACCCACAAAAACAACCCCAACTTCTGGATTTTCGGGCTGTTCTTCTTTCTCTACTTCTTCATCATGGCCACCTGCTTTCCGTTTCTGCCGATCTGGCTGTCGGATGTTATCGGCCTGAATAAAACTGAAACCGGCCTCGTTTTCTCCAGCCTGTCGCTGTTCGCCATCTGTTTCCAGCCGGTTCTCGGGGTGATCTCAGACAAGCTGGGGCTGAAAAAACATCTGATGTGGATCGTGACCGTTCTGCTGGTGCTGATTGCTCCCTTCTTCCTCTATGTTTTCGCGCCGCTGCTGAAAACCAACATCTGGCTCGGGGCGCTGAGCGGCGGCGCCTATATCGGCTTTGTATTCTCCGCAGGCGCCGGCGCGATGGAGGCCTATATCGAACGGGTAAGCCGCAACAGCGGGTTTGAATACGGCAAGGCGCGCACCTTTGGTTGTCTGGGATGGGCGCTGTGCGCCACCACCGCCGGCATGCTGTTCAGCATTAATCCCGAATGGGTGTTCTGGATGGGGTCGGCCGCCGCGCTGCTGCTGGTGGTGCTGGTGGCTATCGCTAAACCGCAGGCCAGTCAGTCCGCGCAGGTAATGGACTCGCTCGGCGCCAATCGCCCGGCGATCGATTTAAAAACGGCGGTGCGCATGTTCCGTCAGCGGAAGATGTGGATGTTTATTCTGTATGTCATCGGCGTGGCCTGCGTGTATGACGTTTTCGATCAGCAGTTCGCCACCTTCTTCAAATCGTTCTTCGCGACCCCGGAAGCAGGCACCCGTGCCTTTGGTTTCGCCACCACCGCGGGAGAAATATGTAACGCCATCATTATGTTCAGCTCGCCGTGGATTATTAACCGCATCGGAGCGAAGAATACCCTGCTGATCGCCGGGATGGTGATGGCGGCCAGAATGATTGGCTCTTCCTTCGCCACCACCGCCGCGGAAGTGGTGGCGCTGAAGATGCTCCATGCGCTGGAAGTGCCGTTCCTGCTGGTGGGCGCCTTTAAATACATCACCGGCGTGTTTGATGTCCGGCTGTCGGCGACCATATATCTGGTGGGCTTCCAGTTCGCCAAGCAGGTGGCGGCGATCTTCCTCTCCGCCTTCGCCGGCAATATGTATGATCGGATCGGCTTCCAGGAGACCTATATGATCCTCGGCGGAATAGCCCTGACGGTCACCTTAATATCCGCGTTTACGTTAGCGGGCAAGGCGAAAAGTGAGCCGCTGCGCGATAATGCGATGACCGTTTAATTATCAACATTCCGTGGCACAGGGTGGTGCCTGACAGAGAAGGAAGATGTCATGATGGATATGAAAAAACGTATGAACAGCGGTGAGCTTTACCTGGATGCAGGATATGGCTTGCCGGAGCAGCGGCTGGTGGGTAAAGCGCGGGCCTATGAATATAATCATTCGCATCCGTTTAATCAGGAATTGCGCAACGATATTATTCAGCGCATGTTCGCGAAAGTCGGCGAACAATGCTGGATAGAGCCGCCGATCAATATTGCCTATGGGATCCATACGACGATTGGTGATAATTTTTATGCCAATTTTAACCTCACGCTGGTCGACGATGCGGACATTATCATCGGCAATAACGTTATGTTTGCGCCAAATGTCACTATCTCCACCGCCGGGCATCCCATCCACCCCGTGCTGCGCCATACGCATCAACAGTTTTCATTACCGGTAGTGATTGAAGATGGGGTCTGGTTAGGCACGGGGGTGATTATTAATCCCGGGGTAACGATTGGCCAGAATTCAGTCATAGGCGCGGGCAGTGTGGTAAATCGCTCTATACCGGCGAATGTGGTTGCCGCTGGCGTACCTTGCCGGGTATTAAGAGAAATTACCGATGCGGATAAAGACAAATACGCACTTTTCCCCGGATGATGGACGAGAGAAACAGGGGAGCGTAAAGGATCGTGTCCCCTGTTTTGCATTATCGCCGTTGAACCGGCCTCCAGCCCGCATGGGGGGAGGCCGGGGAAGGTACTCTCCGGCGTCGCGGGGTTTCACGCCAGATAAAACACTTCTTTGAGCTCCGCGCTCAGCGGGCTGTTGTCAGGGTTGCTGGGCATCACCTCGCGCATGTATTTCCACCAGCGCTGGCACACTTCCGTGCTGGCGACCGCCTCCCAGCGGGCTTCCGACTCAATCTCCACCGTGGCGAACAGCAGGTTGCGCTCTTTATCGAGATAAATGGCGTAGTGGTGCGCGCCGTGCGTTTTCAGTACCGCCTCCAGCTCCGGCCAGATGGGGTTGTGGCGACGTGCATACTCCTCGTGCGCGTCAGGGTTAACCTGCATCACAAAGGCTTTGCGGATCATAATGCCTCCAGATAGAGCTCGCGTACCTCATCGCGGCTGGCGGGGCGCGGGTTACACGGCGCGCACGGGTCGGCCAGCGCTTTGTCCAGCCAGCCTTCGATATCGGCTTTGCTGACGCCAAGCTGGCTGAAGCCCTGGGGGATCCCTACGCGTTTGCTCAGCGCGCGAATGGCGTTGATGGCCTCCATGCTGGCGGCTTCATCGCTCATGCCGTGGGTATCGACACCCATCGCCTGCGCCACGCGGGCGAAGCGCGCCACCGCGTTCGGGCGGTTAAAGTTTTCGATGATCGGCAGCAGGATGGCGTTGCACACCCCGTGCGGCAGGTTGTGGGTGGCGCCAGGCTGATGGGCCAGGGCGTGTACCAGCCCGAGACCGGCGCTGTTGAACGCCATGCCCGCCAGGTATTGGCCAAACGCCATCTGCTCGCGGGCCTGCAGATCGTGCCCATCGTCTACCGCTTTCGGCAGCCACAGGTTGATCAGGCGGATGGCCTCGAGGGCGTTGGCGTCGGTCAGGGGATGGGCGCCAACGGAGACAAAGGCCTCGATGGCGTGGGTCAGGGCGTCCATGCCGGTGGCGGCGGTAACGGCTGGTGGGATGTCGAGCATCACGCTGGCGTCGTCGACGGCGATATCCGGGATCAGGTTCGGGTCGATAATCACCTCTTTTACCTGACGCTCACTATCGATAATCACGGCGTTGCTGGTCATCTCCGCCGCCGTGCCGGCGGTGGTGTTGATGGCCACCAGCGGCACGCCAGCGTTTTTCACTTTGCCGACGCCGGAGTAGGCGGTGGAGGGGCCTGGGTTGGCGGTGAGGATTTTTATCGCTTTGGCGGTATCAATCGGGCTGCCGCCGCCGAAGGCGATCAGGTAATCGCAGCGGGCCGCCTGGTACGCCGCATAGCCTTGCTGCACCAGCGCTTCGGTGGGGTTGGGGAACACGTCGTCAAACAGCTGATAAGCCATCTGCTGTTCATCCAGCGCGGAAAACAGACTGTCCAGCAGGCCCAGCTTCACCAACTGGCCGTCGGTGACGATCAGCGCCTTGCCCCACTGTTTGCCCGCTACCAGCTTGACCATATCACCGATAGCGCCTGCGCCGTGGAGGCTGATTTTAGGTAGTGCCAACATAAAACTCATGATAATTCTCCTTAATGTTGATTTTGGGAAATCCGTTTCCCCTCACCCCGCCCTTCTCCCTTGGGGAGAGGGCCAGGGCGAGGGGGAAATTAACATCGTCTTCGCTGCAGCATCCGCCGGGCCATAATCGGCAGGGAGATCACCACGATCAGCATCGCGCCGATAATCACCGACATCACGATGCCGGGGACGTTCAGCAGGCTCAGGCCGAAGGTCACCAGCCCCATCAGAAAGGCGGCGATGATCACCCCGGGCATGCTGCCGGAACCGCCAAGAATATTGACGCCGCCGAGCACCGCCATGGTGACAACCGCCAGCTCCCAGCCCATCGCCAAAGTGGGGCGGGTACTGCCGAGCCGTGAGGTCAACAGGACCGCCGCCAGCCCGGCCATCAGCCCGACCAGCGCGAACAGCGCGAGGTTATGTCGCTTCACGTTGATCCCGGAGTACCAGGCGCCGGTCGGGTTATTGCCGATGGCGTAGGTTCGGCGGCCAAAGTTGGTTTTATGCAGCAGGAAGGTGAAGGCAGCCGCGAGGAGGATAAACAGCGCAAACTCAAAAGAGAGCGCCCCCCACACGTACCCCTGGCCGAACCAGGCAAAGCTCTCCGGGTAGTGGTTGAGCGCCTGATCGCCCAGCAGGATATAGGTGATGCCGCGATACAGGCTCATGGTGCCGATGGTGATCACAATGGACGACAAGTTAAAGCGAGTCACCAGCAAGCCGTTGAACAGGCCGCACAGCAGACCTACGCCCAATCCAACCAATACCAGCAGCGGCGTATCCATCCCCGCCGCCGCGCAGAAGCCCATCACCGTTGAGCTGAGCGCCATCGTCGAGGCCACCGACAGATCGATTTCCCGGGCGATAATCAGCATCGCCATCGGCAGGACGACGATCGCCTTCTCGGTAAAGGTAAAGGTCGCGTCCGAGAGGTTCCAGATATTGAGGAAGTACGGGGAAGCCACCGCGTTGCCGATAAATACCGCCAGGGTGACCGCCAGTAAAAACCCTTCCCAGCACAGCAGGCGGCGCAGCGGCGACGGCGCGGCCGGGGCGTTTTTCATCTCTTCAGATACCATCATCTTGCTCATGATTTTACCGCCTGTTTCTGTCGGGCTAACGCCGCGTTACGCAGGATTAACCGCCCGTGACCGCGATTGCCGCGCTCGTTAAGCAACACCGCCATGACGATCACCGCCCCGGAAATCGCCATTTGCCAGAACGGCGAGATGCCGATCACCGGCAGGGCATTATTGATGACCCCGAGGAACAGCGCGCCGCACAGGCAGCCCAGTACCCGTCCGCTTCCGCCCATGGTGCTGATACCGCCGATCACGCAGGCGGCGACCACCTGCAGCTCAAAGCCGTTCGCCACATCGACATAGGCGACGGCGAAGCGCGAGATCCACAGATAGCCGCAGAAGCCAGCCAGCGCGCCGGAGAGGCAGAAGCTGACGAACTGCATTTTCCCGGCGTTAATGCCGGTGTAATACGCCGCCGTCGCGTTGCCGCCCGCGGTATACAAGGCCCGGCCGGTGCGGCTGTAGCGCAGGAAGTAACCCACCAGCAGCAGCGCGGCGATGGCGCACCAGCTCAGCAGCGGCAATCCCAGGAGGGTGCTGCGCGGCAGACTGAGAAAATCAGCGCTCATCTGATGTGAGTTAACCCAGCCGCCGTCGGTCAGCAGGAAGATAATGCCGCGATAAATGCTCATGGTGCCCAGGGTCACCACGATGGCGGGAATGCCGAGGCGCCAGACCAGCAGGCCGTTAATCATCCCCATCAGCAGGCCCAGCAGGGTTGCCAGCGCCAGCAGCGCTACCACCGGAATACCCGGATTGTGGGCATTGAGCAGGGCGACGATCATCCCGGTCAGCGCCAGGTTGGCGGCCATCGACAAATCGATGCCTTTGGTGAGCAGCACCATCATCTGTCCGAGGGCGAGAATGATAAGGATGGCGGTATCGTTAAACATCTCCACCAGATTACCCGGTGAAACGAACGACGGCGCCCGGCTGCCAATGGCGCCGATCATCAAAATGATGACCAGCGCCAGCAGCGCTTCGCGATGCTTCAGCCATGCGTGTCCCATCATGCTGCCTCCTGGCCGATGCCGCTGGCGGCGCTAACGATGGTTTCCGCCGTCGCTTCCCCGGCCCGGTACTCGGCGACCATCAGCCCTTCATGCATCACGATAATCCGGTCGGCCATGCCCATCACTTCCGGCAGCTCTGACGAGACCATAATCACCGCCAGCCCCTGGCTGACCAGCTCGGACATAAACTGATGCACAGCGGCTTTTGAGCCGATATCGATGCCTTTGGTCGGCTCATCGAGGATGATCACCTCGGGCTGGGTCGCCAGCCATTTGCCGATCACCACTTTCTGCTGGTTGCCGCCAGAGAGGGTCTCCACCGGCTGCCGCCAGCTGGAGGCTTTAACCTGCAGGCGCGAGGCGTACTCGTCCGCCAGCCGCCATTCCCGGGCGTCGTTCAGGACGCCGTTAGGATTGAGCTTGCTCAGCTGCGGCAGACTGATGTTCTGGGCGATAGGCAGGGCGATGATCGCCCCCTGTTTCTGTCGCTCTTCCGGTACGCAGACGATGCCCGCGCGGATAGCGTCGGCGGGTTGGCGAAAGCGCATGGGGCTGCCGTTCAGTCGGATCTCGCCGGAGGAGGGATGCGTTACGCCGGAGAGCGCCTGCATCAGCTCGGTGCGTCCGGCGCCCACCAGGCCGTAAAAGCCGAGAATTTCCCCCTTGCGCAGGCTGAAGCTGATATCGGCAAACTCGGTAGGATGACAAAGATCGTTGACCTCCAGCACCGTTTCCCCTGGGGTACAGTCGACTTTTGGGTAGGTTTGGCTGATCGCCCGGCCCACCATCATCGACACCATCCGCTCTTCGGTAATATCGCTCATCATCCCGGAGCTGACGTACACCCCATCGCGCAGGATGGTGTAATAGTCGGCCAGCTCGAAAATTTCATCGAACTTATGCGAGATAAACAGGATCGCTTTGCCGTCCTGCTTCAGACGCTCAACGATGTGATAAAACTCCAGGATTTCATGCTGGGAAAGCGCGGCGGTCGGCTCATCGAGGATCACCGCCTGGGCGTCGAAAGCCAGCGCCCGGGCAATCGCCACCATGTGCCGCTGGGCGATGCTGAGCGTTTTTAACGTTGCCCGCGGGTCGATCTGGACTTCCAGCCGGGCGAGGATCTCACCAGCCCGGCGGTGCATCGCCGGCCAGTCGAGCGTTTTGAGCAGTCCCTTATACAGATACTGGCCGACGAAAATGTTTTCGCTGACCGAAAGTTCGTCAAACAGTATGGTTTCCTGGTGGATGGCGGTGATCCCCATCTTGTGCGCCGACTCCGGCGTCGGCAGATGAATGGGAATCGCTTTATAGAGGATCTCCCCCTCTTCGGGCTGATAAATACCGGTCATCACTTTGACCAGCGTGGATTTCCCCGCGCCGTTTTCGCCGATGAGGGCGGTCACTTTGCCGGGCCAGAGATCGAGCTGCACGTTCTCAAGGGCGCGCACACCGGGAAAAATCTTGGTGATCCCCTTCAGCGACAGCAGTGGTGTTGATGCTGACATGATAGTTCTCCGTAAAATCGCCCCTCACCCTAACCCTCTCCCCAAAGGGGAGAGGGAACGGTCTGGCGCCCGCAGGCCGCATCGCGCAGAGGGCCAGCCGTTCCCCCTCTCCCTCTGGGAGAGGGCCGGGGTGAGGGAACAAGGGTTAGAAAATTTTCGAGAACTTATCGATGTTGCTCGCATCGTAGACAAACGGCTCGGCCATCGCGCCATTCCCTTCGGCGTCCAGCTTCACTTTGCCCAGCTTGCCCATACTGGCTTCGGTTTTGGTCGCCGTGCCTTTGACTAAATCGTCGGCCAGATAGGTGGCGGCGTAACCGAGGTCAATCGGGTTCCAGATGGCGAAGCTTTTGCTGGCGCCAGACTTGATCGCGCCGGCCATTTCCGACGGCAGCCCCAGCCCGGTGACATAGACTTTGCCAATTTTTCCCTGGTCCTTCACCGCCTGCGCGGCGGCAACAATTCCCACCGATGACGGCGAAACTATGACTTTCAGATCCGGATATGATTTCAGCAGGCCCACCGCTTCGCGGTAGCTTTTATCCGACAGATCGTCACCGTAGGCGACGGTCACCAGATTGACGGACGGATACTGCGGCAGCACCTTTTTCATCTCCTCAATCCAGATATTCTGGTTAGTGGAGGTCGGGGTGGCGCTTAACACCGCCACATCCCCCTTCTCCACGTTCAGCGCCTTCAGCGCATCGGCGGCGAGCTTGACGTTGGTCTCGCCAATTAAGGCGTTATTGGAAGGATTAAGATGGATCTGGCGGCCTGCCGGCGCCACGCCGGAGTCCCAGGAAACCACTTTGATGCCGCGCTGCATCGCTTTTTTCAGCACCGGCACCACCGCGTCCGGATCGTTGGCGGAAATGGCGATCGCATCCACCCCCTGGGCG
The DNA here is from genome assembly GCF_040065235.1 of Klebsiella sp. GB_Kp047. NCBI lineage: Bacteria > Pseudomonadati > Pseudomonadota > Gammaproteobacteria > Enterobacterales > Enterobacteriaceae > Klebsiella > Klebsiella sp. GB_Kp047. The sequence continues at coordinate 50,243 of NZ_JBEAJG010000034.1, forward strand.
ATCAACCCGTTCAGCACATCGATCTGCGCTTCGGCGGTGGTGGTGGTCGGGCCGGTGTAGATCACTTTGACATCACCTAACTCTTTGGCGGCCTGTTGGGCGCCAACGTTGGCGGCTTCGAAGAAGCCATTTCCCAGCGATTTCGCCACGAGGGCGATTTTAACTTCTGCTAAGGCGGAACCGGACAACGCCAGGGCGGCAACGGTGAGGATCAAGCTTGTCTTTGTTTTCATTGCTTTTACTCCACATGAGTCAGTTTTGTAGGGTTTGCAGGTGAGGCTTCGCCCCGTCTCGGTGAGCGGGGCGCGATGTTGTTATGGATAAAGATCTAACGCGGACTGCAGCGGCTGGACGTTGAAGCGTTTGCCAAGAGCGATAAGCTCTTCGCGAGTGATGGTCTGCTTCATCCCGCCCATGGACAGGACTTTCACCAGCACTTCGGCGGACTTCTCGGCAGTGTCGATCAGGCCGAAGGTCTCATCCAGGGTTGGGCCGCTGCCGAAGACGCCGTGGAACGGCCACAGCACCAGCGAGTGTTTTTGCATGGTTTCCGCAGTCGCCTGGCCGATTTCATCGGTGCCTGGCACCATCCACGGCAGAATGCCGACGCCATCCGGGAAGACCACCAGACATTCGGTGCTACCTTCCCACAGCTTGCGGGTGAACAGATCGCTGTGGTTCTCCAGGACGTAGGTCAGGGCGATCAGATTGGTGGCATGACAGTGCATGATCACCCGGTCCTTGCCGTCGGTCAGTTTGATGCGCTCGCTGTGCGACAGGAAGTGTGCCGGCAGCTCGGAGGTCGGCACCGCATCCTCCGTCAGACCCCACAGGATATGGTATCCCGCGCCGTCGCTGTCGACTTTCACCACGCCAAGGTTAGCGGCCGGGTCGAGCTGGACATTACGGAAGAATTTGCCGGAACCGGTGACGATAAACGGCTGATTGGCCAGGGTTGGCATCGGCTGGCTGAGGGCGATATAGCGGGGTTTAGCGTGGAAATCCGCCGCGTAAGGTTCGATATCCGCCTCATCCAGACGCAGCGTCAGGTTGCCGCCGTTGCGCTCGTCCCAGCCTTTCAGCCAGGCGTCGGAGGTGGCTTTGATCATGCCCTGGACGAACCAGGCGTCGATAATGGTCTGCATAGTCTTGTCTTTCCTGTTAATTCGGTGGGGGTAGCCCCTCACCCTAACCCTCTCCCCACAGGGGAGAGGGAACGGTTCGGTGCGCTCTGGCAACATCGCGCAGTTCGTAGCCCGGGTAAGGCGTCAGCCGCGACCCGGGGAAGCCCGTGCATTACCCGCGCTGGCTCAGAACCGCATTCTCATAAGCCCGCACGTTGTCCAGCCACTGGCTGCCCGCCGGCGTGTCGTGACGCTGGCAGTACATCTCCCAGATGGCCTGCCACGGCAGGGATTTTTGCTCTTCGAGCAGCGCCAGGCGGGCGGTGTAATCGCCGTCGTTCTCCAGCTGGCGCAGCTGGTTGGTCGGTTCCAGCAGGGCGCGCAGCAACGCTTTTTTCATATTGCGGGTACCAATCACCCAGGCCGCGATGCGGTTGATGGAGGCATCGAAGAAGTCGAGGCCGATGTGCACGCGGTCAAACAGGTTATGGCGAATGATTTCGCTGGCGATGGCCTGAGTCTCATCATCCAGCAGCACCACGTGGTCGCTGTCCCAGCGCACCGGGCGGCTGACGTGCAGCAGCAGGCGCGGGATGTAGAGCATGGCGGCGGAGATCTTGTCGGAGATGACCTCCGTCGGGTGGAAGTGGCCGGCATCCAGGCACAGCGCCGTCTGGCGGCTGGTGGCATAGCCCATATAGAACTCGTTGGAGCCGACGGTGTAGCTTTCGGCGCCGATACCGAACAGCTTGCTCTCGACGGCGTCAATGTGGTGCGCCGGGTCGAATTTTTCGCTGATGACTTCATCCAGCGCGTTCAGCAGCCGCTGGCGCGGCGCGAAGCGGTCAACGGTAATGTCCTTCATGCCGTCCGGCACCCAGATATTCATCACCGACGGGGTGCCCAGCTGCTCGCCAAAATAAGCGGATACGCGGCGGCTGGCTTTGCAGTGGTCGATCCAGAACTGGCGGATCTCATCGTTGGCATGCGACAGGGTAAAGCCGTCGGCGCTCAGCGGATGCGAGAAGCAGGAGGGGTTGAAATCCAGCCCCAGTTTGTTGGCTTTCGCCCACTCGACCCAGTTTTTAAAGTGCTCCGGCTTTATCTCATTGCGCGCCACCGGCGCGTCGGCTTCCAGATAAATAGCGTGCAGGTTTAGACGTTTTGGCCCCGGAATCAGGCTCAGCGCCTGCTCAAGGTCGGCGCGTAGCTCCTGAGCATTGCGCGCTTTGCCCGGGTAATTGCCGGTGGCCTGGATGCCGCCGGTCAGGCTTCCCGCCGGGTTTTCGAAACCGGCGACGTCGTCACCCTGCCAGCAGTGCATGGAGACGGGCAGACGGTCCAGCTGGCGCAGGGCCTCCTCGACATCCACGCCGACGGCGGCGTAGCGCTGCTTAGCAATTTCCCAGGCTTGTTCAAGTTGAGTGGTCATGCGCAAAGCTCCTTGGTCTGTTGTGGCTGAAACTGCGCCACGAAACGGGCAATTTCACTATCAGGATTGGGGGTAAAGGCGGTGAGGGACGCATTGCCGTGCACCACCTGACGAAACTCATCGACGCTGGCCAGCTCGTCGAGGGTCATTAACTGGATGCCGATATTGCCGAGGGTGGAGGCCTCTGTCGGGCCGGCCACGACGGCGATCCCGCAGGCGTCGGCGCACAGCTGGTTGAGCAGTTCGTTCTGGCAGCCGCCGCCGACGATATGCAGCTGGCTGAAGGGCTGGCCGCGCAGCGCCGCCAGCTCGTTAAGCACCCGGGCGTAAAGCAGCGCCAGGCTGTCGAAAATGCAGCGCGCCAGTTCGGCGTCGCTGTGAGGAACCGGCTGGCCGGATCCGCGGCAGGCGGCCTGGATCTCGGCGCTCATACTGGCCGGGTTGATAAAGCGGTCGTCATTGCAGTCAATGATGAAGCGACACGCCGGCAGCGCGGCAGTGCGGGCGATCAGCCCCTGCAGGTCGCTGACGTTTTGTTCTTTCAGCACCCGCTGCAGCAGCCACAGGCCCATGATATTTTTCAGCACCCGATAGCGGCCTTCGGCTCCGCCTTCGTTGGTGATATTGGCCTGCAGCGCCGCGTCGCAGGTGTAAGGGGTCAGGCTTTCAAACCCCATCAGCGACCAGGTGCCGGAGGAGAGATAGGCGGCGTGGCGGTCGGCCAGCGGGGAGGCGATCACCGCGCTGGCGGTGTCGTGACTAGCGACGGCGACCACCGGAATACGGTTGCCTTGCGGGCAGATCCAGTGGCCTGTCACATTGCCGGGATGCGTCGGGGTGCCAAACCACTCGCGCGGCGCGCCGGTCCAGTTCAGCAGCGTCTCATCCCAGTTATCGCTGTGGATGTTGACCAACTGGGTGGTGGTGGCGTTGGTATATTCCCAGTTCAGATTGCCGGTCAGGCGGAAGCTGAAATAGTCGGGGATCAGCAGGGCATGGGCGGCCTGACTGACCAGCTCCGGCTGCTGTTCCACCAGGGCGCGCAGTTGATAAAGGGTGTTAAACGGCAGAAACTGAATGCCACTGCGGCGATAGATCTCCGCCCGGCCCAGCTGTTCTTCAGCGTGACGTAGCAGGCCTTGGGTGCGATCGTCACGATAGGAGACCGGCAGCCCGACGCGCTGACCCTGCTTATCCAGCAGGACATAATCCACGCCCCAGGTATCGATGCCGATGCTGTCGATCAGGATGCCCTGCTCACACACTTTCTCCAGCCCGCGGCGGATCTCGTCTTCGAGGCTATCGAGATCCCAGCAGTCGAAGCCATCCACCTTCTGCAGGCTGTTGGTGAAGCGATGAATTTCACGCAGCGTCAGGGCGCGCGGCCCGGACTGATAGCTGGCGAGCATGACCCGCCCGCTGGAGGCGCCTAAATCGACGGCGACACAATGACGAATACTCATGGAACGATCCTTCTTAAAATCATTGTCCGCAGTCTAAAAAAGGGCGCTGACTCACACCTTCTCGCTACGGACAGCCGAAACTGGCCGCTGGCAAGAAAGCAAAGGTGACCGTGAGGAAAATCACAAATTGCGGTTTTGGGCGGTGGTGAGGAGGATGTGATGGGGTCCGCAGTTCCGCATCTTTCCGGCTGATTCTTGAAAAAGCGGCAGGATTTACGAATTTCGCGGTCAAAAATTGAAGGCCGGATAGCCAACCCTTCATTACTATCAGCCGGTGACTGATAATTTTTCTCATTACGAGGGTGGCATCATGACCATATTGCACAGTACGGATTTCTTTAAGGCCGGGATCTCGACGGTGGCTATTGAACCCCGCCTCCCTCAGTCGGCCTTTCCTGAACATCACCATGATTTTCATGAAATTGTCATCGTGGAGCAGGGTACGGGCATTCACGTCTTCAATGGCCAGCCCTATACCATCGGCGGCGGCTCGGTCTGCTTTATTCGCGATCACGACCGGCATCTTTACGAGCACACGGACAATCTGTGTCTGACCAACGTGCTTTATCGCGCGCCGGATGCGTTTCGGTTTCTCGCCGGGGTCAGCCAGCTGTTGCCCCAGGAGCAGGAGGGCAACTACCCGTCGCACTGGCGGGTGAACCAGACGGTTCTGCAGCAGGTGCGGCATATCGTGGCGCAGATGGAGGCCATGGGGAGCGAAACGGATACCCATGCCGTCGCCAGCCGTGAGATCCTGTTTATGCAGCTATTGGTGCTGCTGCGGAAAAGCAGCCTTGCGGAAGAGGCCACCAACAACGATGCACGGCTGAATCAGCTGCTGGCCTGGCTGGAAGACCATTTTGCGCAGGAGATCTGCTGGGAGGAGGTGGCGGCGCAGTTTTCGCTATCGCTGCGTACATTACACCGTCAGCTGAAGCAGCAGACCGGCCTGACGCCGCAGCGCTATCTCAATCGGGTGCGCCTGATGAAAGCCCGCCACCTGCTGCGCCACAGCGATGAAAGCGTGACGGATATCGCCTATCGCTGCGGATTCGGCGACAGTAACCACTTTTCGACGCTTTTTCGCCGCGAGTTTTCCTGGTCGCCGCGCGATATCCGCCAGGGGCGCGACGCTATTCTTCAGTAACGCGAGAGGAGTCAACGTATTGCGGAGAAAAAACGCGAATAATGCGCCGTTATCCGCGTTGGGAGTGTGAGCCGTGGCCGGTTTGATTCTACGTAAAGAGGAATTTTTCCCTTCCGCCACGCAGGCGGTGGCGGTGGCTGACCGCTATCCGCAAAACGTCTTCGCTGAACACACCCATGAGTTCTGCGAGCTGGTGCTGGTGTGGCGGGGCAACGGGCTGCATGTTCTCAACGACCGTCCCTGGCGCATTACCCGCGGCGATCTGTTCTATATTCGCGCCGAAGATAAACACTCCTATGCTTCCGTTAACGATCTGGTTCTGCAGAACATCATCTATTGCCCGGAGCGGCTGCAGCTCAATTTCGACTGGGCGGGGGCGATCCCTGGCCTCTTCGGCACCCCGTGGAAGCCCCACTGGCGCATGGGCAGCACCGGTATGGCGCAGGCGCGTCAGGTGATTAGTCAGCTTGAGCATGAGTGTTCCCGGCACGATGCGCAGGGGAATGCGATGGCCGAGCTGTTGTTTGCTCAGCTGGCGCTGACCCTCCAGCGGCATCGCTACGCGACGGATAACCTGGCGGCGACGCAGCGCGAAGCGCTGTTGGACAAACTGCTGGCCGCGCTGGCGGCCAGCCTGAGCCGCCCCTTTGTCCTGGAGCGTTTCTGCGAGCAGGAGGGCGGCAGCGAGCGGGCGCTACGTCAGCAGTTTCGCCAGCAAACCGGGATGACCATCAATCACTATTTACGCCAGCTGCGGATCTGCCATGCGCAGTATCTGTTGCAGCATACCGAGCGCTTAATCGGCGATATCGCCATGCAGTGCGGCTTTGAGGACAGTAACTACTTTTCGGTGGTGTTCAGCCGGGAAATCGGCATGTCGCCGGGGCAGTGGCGGCAGCGCAGTCGCGCCGCCGCCTGAAGCGCGTCTTTGTCAGGCAAATGCTCCGGTGCTTAACGGGCCATTCCCAGACCGACGATGTTGGCGGCGATGATGATCACCACGCAGCCGAGGCTCAGGACGCTCACCGGACGACGACCGGCGTTGTTCCACTCTTTCAGCACCAGACCCACCAGACCGCCGCACAGTACGTAGAAGCTCATGTGCAGCATCCAGCTCATATAGTCATACTGCGCCGGAATGCTGGCGTGGCCCCAGGCATAGAAGAAGAACTGGAGATACCACATCAGGCCGCCGAGGGCGGAAAGCAGCAGGTTGCTGATGATGAGGGGTTTGGCCAGCGAGAAATCGGCTTTGACGGACAGGCTCTTCACTTTTGCCAAACGAATAAAGCAGAAGCCAAGGTTAACCAGCGCCCCGCCGCCCATAATCACCACGTAGCTTGGCAGCGCCGCATATAACGGGTCGACGCCGAGCGCCGCGGCGGCATCATGCATCGGTTTGGCGGCGTTCATCGCGAACGACATCCCTGCCGAGAAGATACCGCACATCACCGCCAGCAGAAGCCCTCTCTTCAGATTGAACTCTTCGGCTTTGATGCCCATTTTGCGCTCTTTCAGCTGGCCCGCGCGGGTGACGATGCCAACGCCAACCACCGCCACCAGCACGCCGAGCAGCGTCATTTGACCGCCCTGGGTGTGCATCAGCACCGAAAACTGACCGTTAATAATCGGCGTCATCAGCGTACCGACAATCAGCGTGATGCCAATGGCGATGCCAATCCCCATCGACATGCCCAGATAGCGCATGGTCAGGCCATAGTTGATATTACCGATACCCCACATGGCGCCGAACAGAAAGACCGGCAGCAGCGTGGAGGCGTTAAAGGAGCGGTAGTAGGCCCAGAAATCGGGTAACAGCGTGGCGCTGATGGCCCAGGGCAGGATCAGCCAGGAGACGATCCCCCCGACCGACCACATGGTTTCCCACGACCAGTGTTTTACTTTCTTGAACGGGGCATAGAAACAGGCGGCACTGGCGGCCCCTATCAAATGCCAAAAAATACCCATCGTAATCGCGTGGTTCATTGATTTTATCCTCATCTTTTTTTATCGGAGACGGCGGCTTCCGATGCGATGAGTGTAAAAATTAGCCGCTTTGGCCGCCTTCAGGACGTTGCCACAGGATGGCGAACTCTGGCAACCATGGGCTTAATTAGTTGTTCTACATCACAAAACGGCGGGTATTTCTTCTGGTTATATCCATATGAAAAATACGGCATTGATAAGCATTTTCAATACCATTTAATTAACTATAATGGACAAACTGCTTACGCGGCGTTAACACTTGAGCCGCTCGACAATAATGGAGATGATTATGAGCTATACCCTGCCATCCCTGCCGTACGCTTACGATGCTCTGGAACCGCACTTCGACAAGCAGACGATGGAGATCCATCACACCAAACACCATCAGACCTACGTGAACAATGCCAACGCCGCGCTGGAAAGCCTGCCGGAGTTCGCTAACCTGTCCGCTGAAGAGCTGATCACCAAGCTGGATCAGCTGCCGGCTGACAAAAAAACCGTACTGCGTAACAACGCCGGCGGCCACGCGAACCACAGCCTGTTCTGGAAAGGCCTGAAAACCGGTACCACCCTGCAGGGCGACCTGAAAGCGGCTATCGAGCGCGATTTCGGCTCTGTGGACAACTTCAAAGCGGAATTTGAAAAAGCCGCTGCTACCCGTTTCGGTTCCGGCTGGGCGTGGCTGGTCCTGAAAGGTGACAAACTGGCCGTTGTCTCCACCGCTAACCAGGATTCTCCGCTGATGGGCGAAGCCATTTCCGGCGCTTCTGGCTTCCCGATCCTGGGTCTGGACGTGTGGGAACACGCTTACTACCTGAAATTCCAGAACCGTCGCCCGGACTACATCAAAGCCTTCTGGGATGTGGTGAACTGGGACGAAGCTGCAGCGCGTTTTGCCGCCAAAAAATAAGGTTGCAATGTGCTAAGAGAGAAGCGAGTCTGATGGCTCGCTTTTTTTATATCGGTAGCAAGGAGAGCAGAGATGCATTATCCGGTGAATGTCTTTGTCGGCAAAATCAGGGACTACACGGGCAGTCGTCCCAGCGCGATCGGCAAAATCCAGGTTGACGGCGAGTTGCAGCTCGGCGATCTCGGTCTCGAAGGGGATGAGCAGGCGGAGAAGAAAATCCACGGCGGGCCGGACCGCGCGCTGTGTCACTATCCGCGCGAACACTATGCCGACTGGATCCGTGAATTCCCCCAGCATGCCGATCGGTTCTGCGCCCCGGCGTTCGGCGAAAACCTTTCCACCACCGGGCTCACCGAACAAAACGTCTGCATTGGCGATATCTTTCGCTGGGGCGAGGCGCTGATCCAGGTCACCCAGCCGCGCTCTCCGTGCTTCAAGCTCAACTTTCATTTTTCGATCAATGACATGGCTCAGCTGATGCAAAACAGCGGGAAGACCGGCTGGTTGTATCGGGTGATCGCTGGGGGGAAAGTTTCCAGCGATGCACCGCTCGAGCTGGTCTCTCGCCTGAGTGAGGTCAGCGTCCATGAGGCCGGGGCGATTGCCTGGCATATGCCGTTTGATGACGATCAGTACCACCGCTTATTGTCGGCCGCGGGCCTGTCGGTGAGCTGGAGCAGAACCATGCAGAAGCGCCGTTTAAGCGGTAAGATCGAGGATAGTTCGCGGAGATTATGGGGGAAATAATTCCCCCATATTGAGTATTTCCGGGGATGCTCCCGGCTTAGCGTAGCGCAAGCCGGGATAGCATCAGGTGCGCTTATACAGCGGCAGCCAGAGGGTTAAGCGCAGACCGCCCAGCGGGCTGTCGTCGGCCTTCACCCAGCCACGGTGCTGCTGAATAGCGGTTTCGACAATCGCCAGCCCCAGGCCGGTGCCGCCGGACTCGCGGTCGCGCGCCTCGTCGGTCCGGTAGAATGGCCGGAAAATCTGCTCGCGATCCTCCGGACTGACTCCCGGGCCGTCGTCATCGACGTTAACCGTAATCCCGTCTTTATCCACCGAGAAGCTGACGGAAATCTTCGTGTGCGAGTAGCGCAGGGCGTTGCGGACGATGTTCTCCAGCGCGCTTTCCAGCGCATTGGGGTTACCGTACAGCGGCCACGGGCCCGGAGGATACTCAACGGTGAAGGATTTACCCATCTGCTCGGCTTCAAACGCCGCGTTGTCCAGCACTTCGCTCCACAGCTGATTGGCTTTGACCGTCTCGCTCACCAGGGCATTTTTCGCCTGATTGCGCGACATCACCAGCAGGTCGTTGATCATGCTGTCCAGCCGGTGCGCTTCAGTTTCGATTCGCTCCAGCTCTTTGCTCTCACCGCTGCGGCGGCGCAGCAGGGCGGTGCCCAGCTGCAGGCGCGTAAGCGGCGTGCGCAGCTCGTGCGAGATATCGGACAGTAGCCGTTGCTGGCTGGTCATCATCCGCTCCAGGGCCGTCACCATTTGGTTAAAGCTGGCGCCGGCGGCTAAAAACTCCTGCGGTCCAGCTTCCAGCTCCGGATGCTGCCGCAGGTTGCCCTGGGCGACCTCGTCGGCGGCATTTTTCAGCTTACGCGCTGGTTTCGCCAGGCTCCACGCCAGCCACAGCAGCAGCGGGGCGCTAACCAGCATTGTGACGATCAGCAGCAGCAGCGGCCGGTCAAACAGCAGGTTGATAAAGTCGGATTGTGAGGTGCTGGCGGGACGGATCAGATACAGCTGATAGTTATCCTCCCCATCCCTGACGGAGAACGGGCCCACCATTTCCAGGCGGCCATAGCGTTTTTTCTGCGGATGATCGGCGTTATCGGCCTGGCCGATAAAGTTGCGAATGATCTGCATCTCGTTGCGTTCTGCGCCGATCACGCGGCCTTCGCTGGTCACCAGCAGCAGGCGTTGCCCAGGAGGCGCCCATTTATCGATGGCGCGAAACAGACGACGCCACCACATCAGGTCGTTCGGCGGATCGTTGGCCAGCTCGGCCTCAACGTGCTGCTCGATCATGATGCCTTGACGCTGCTCGCTTTCCAGCAGCTCGGTCATCTGCCGGGAGTCCAGTTTGGGCAACATCAGCACCAGCATCAACACCAGCGCCAGCGTGAGCCAGAAGATGGCGAAGATGCGTGCAGTCAAACTTCCAATCATGAAGCGGAAACCATCAGATACCCGCGGCCACGCAGCGTTTTAAACCACGGATGGCCATCTTTGCGCTCCGGCAGCTTACGCCGCAGGTTGGAAATATGCATATCGATAGCGCGGTCGAACGGCGTCAGGCGCTTGCCTAACACTTCCTGGCTTAAATGTTCGCGTGACACCACCTGGCCGAGATGCTGCGCTAACAGATAGAGCAGGGTGAACTCGGTGCCGGTGAGCTCCAGCGTCTGGCCATCGAAATTGGCTTCCTGACGGCCCGGATTGAGGCTTAAGGCATCCACTTCCAGGGTCGGCGAACCGGCTTCGGTCGTCTGCTGCTGTTCGCTCCAGTGGGAACGGCGCAGAATCGCGCGTATACGCGCCACCAGTTCACGATCGTTGAACGGCTTAGGCAAATAGTCATCTGCGCCCAGCTCGAGGCCGAGAACGCGATCCAGCTCGCTCCCGCGCGCTGTTAGCATGATAACCGGTGTCTGGTGTGTCTGACGCAGCTCTTTAAGCGTATCGATACCGTTTTTCTTCGGCATCATTACGTCGAGCAGCAATAAATCAATGCTGTCGTCCAGAAGGGCCAGCGCCTGTTCCCCATCATGGGCCACCAGCACGTTAAAACCTTCCATATCGAGCAGCTCTTTTAACAGGGAGGTGAGCTCCCGGTCATCATCAACTAACAGGATTTTATTCATTGTTTAAATACCTCCGAGGCAGAAATTACGTCATCAAGGCCCGCTAATCCATGACTTTACGTTGTTTTACACCCCCTGACGCATGTTTGCAGCCTGAATCGTAGACTGTCTCTCGTTGAATCGCGACACAAACGTTTTGGGAGTATGTGATGCGCAATGTTATCGCTGCCGTCATGGCCTCAACGCTGGCGCTAAGTGCAATTAGCCAGGCCGCTGAAGTCGTTACCAGCGTTAACTGGCTCCCCGGAGACGAAGGGGGACAGCGCGGTAGCCAGAGCCATATGTTTGACGGCATAAGTTTAACCGAGCAGCAACGTCAGCAGTTACGGGATCTTATGCAACGGGCACGCCACGACAGGCTCCCCGTTAATGTTAGCGAAATGGAGACAATGCATCGCCTTGTCACCGCAGAAAATTTTGATGAAAACGCTGTGCGCGCTCAGGCAGAAAAGATGGCGCAGGAACAGGTTGCTCGCCAGGTCGAGATGGCTAAGGTCCGCAACCAGATGTACCACCTGCTTACGCCAGAGCAGCAAGCGGTTTTAAATGCTAAGCACCAGCAACGTATGGATCAGTTGCGTGAGGTTGCAAGGATGCAGAAAGGCTCAGCGATGATGCTTTCGAGTAGTAGCAACACCCTGCAACCCCAGTAACAAACCCTGTTTTCCTTGCCATAGACACCATCCCTGTCTTCCCCCCTCATGATGAGGGGGTTTTTTTTGCCCTTTTTTCGGCAAATCAACTTCTTCGCCTTTCCCGTGAGCGTCACAAGTTCAGGTTATACTAAGCGCAGTGCAGGAGAAGGAGCCTATATGAATCAATCTTATGGCCGGTTGGTCAGCCGCGCCGCTATCGCTGCGACAGCGATGGCCTCTGCGTTACTTTTGATCAAAATTTTTGCGTGGTGGTATACCGGTTCAGTCAGTATTCTGGCTGCGCTGGTGGATTCGCTGGTGGATATTGCCGCCTCGCTGACCAACCTGCTGGTGGTTCGCTATTCGCTGCAACCAGCTGATGAAGAACACACCTTTGGCCACGGCAAAGCGGAGTCGCTGGCGGCGCTGGCGCAAAGCATGTTTATCTCCGGCTCGGCGCTGTTCCTGTTTCTCACCGGTATTCAGCACCTGGTGCGTCCGGAGCCGCTGCAGGCCGCCGGCGTCGGGGTCGTTGTGACGCTGATCGCTCTCGTCAGCACGCTGGCGCTGGTGACTTTCCAGCGCTGGGTGGTGCGAAAAACCCAGAGCCAGGCGGTGCGGGCGGATATGCTTCATTATCAGTCTGATGTTATGATGAACGGCGCCATTCTGGTGGCGCTGGGCCTATCCTGGTACGGCTGGCATCGCGCCGATGCGTTGTTTGCCTTAGGAATTGGCATCTATATTTTATATAGCGCGCTGCGGATGGGCTATGAGGCGGTTCAGTCGTTACTCGACCGCGCTTTGCCTGACGAGGAGCGTCAGGACATTATCACCATCGTGACCGCATGGCCCGGCATCCGCGGGGCGCACGATCTACGAACGCGGCAGTCAGGGCCGACCCGCTTTATTCAGATTCATTTGGAAATGGAAGATAACCTCCCGCTGGTGCAAGCCCACGTGATTGCAGACCAGGTGGAGCAGGCGATTCTGCGCCGTTTCCCGGGATCCGATGTCATTATCCATCAGGATCCCAGTTCTGTGGTGCCAGCGGCGCAGCAGGGCTTTTTTGAGCGTTAGGTTATAGTCTGTAAACTCGATGTAAAAATGTGGGTCAGCTCGGCATTTTTTGTATAAATTACCGCCGTTTGGTCTGACCTGAATCAATTCAGCTTGAAGCGTTTGATATACTATTGTCATTAGCGTCGTGCACTCCTGGTGAGGGAGCGCTTCAGGCAACAGAATTATTTTTTGCTTCCTAAGTTCAGAGGTAGTCATGATTAAGAAAATCGGTGTGTTGACAAGTGGCGGTGATGCGCCGGGCATGAACGCAGCAATTCGTGGCGTTGTGCGCGCGGCATTAACGGAAGGTCTGGAAGTTTTTGGAATCTATGACGGTTACCTCGGCTTGTACGAAGACCGTATGGTTCAGCTCGACCGTTACAGCGTTTCCGACATGATCAACCGCGGCGGCACCTTCCTGGGCTCCGCTCGCTTCCCGGAATTCCGCGAAGAACACATCCGCGCTGTGGCTATCGAAAACATGAAGAAGCGCGGCCTGGACGCGCTGGTGGTTATCGGTGGTGACGGGTCCTATATGGGGGCGATGCGCCTGACCGAGATGGGCTTCCCTTGCATCGGCCTGCCGGGCACCATCGACAACGATATCAAAGGCACTGACTACACCATCGGCTTCTTCACCGCTCTGAGCACCGTGGTGGAAGCGATTGACCGTCTGCGCGACACCTCCTCTTCGCACCAGCGTATCTCCGTGGTGGAAGTGATGGGCCGTTACTGCGGCGACCTGACTCTGGCGGCGGCGATTGCTGGCGGCTGTGAGTTCATCATGGTGCCGGAAGTGGAATATACCCGCGACGATCTGGTGGCTGAAATCAAAGCCGGCATCGCGAAAGGGAAAAAACACGCTATCGTGGCGATCACCGAGCACATGTGCGACGTTGACGAGCTGGCAAGCTACATCGAGAAAGAGACTGGCCGTGAAACCCGCGCCACCGTCCTCGGCCACATTCAGCGCGGTGGTTCCCCGGTTCCTTACGACCGTATCCTGGCTTCCCGCATGGGCGCCTATGCGATTGAGCTGCTGCTGCAGGGCCATGGCGGCCGTTGCGTCGGCATCCAGAACGAGAAGCTGGTGCACCACGACATCATCGATGCCATCGAGAACATGAAGCGTCCGTTCAAGAACGACTGGCTGGATTGCGCGAAGAAACTGTACTAAGTTACGCGCCGGATAAACAAAAGGCCTTCTCATGGAGAAGGCCTTTTTTATGGCGCAAGGTTTATTCGATATCCAGCGGGTCTTCCGACAGGATCATCCCGGTGTTATCGGCATACAGATGGTCGCCGCTGAAGAAGGTCACGCCGCCGAAATTGACGCGCACGTCGCTTTCGCCGATGCCTTCGCCAGCTGCGCCGACCGGAATGGCCGCCAGCGCCTGGATGCCGATATCCAGTTCCTCAAGGTCGTCAACCTGGCGCACCGCGCCATAGACCACCAACCCTTCCCATTCATTCTGTACGGCCAGACGCGCCAGGTCAGCGTCAATTAACGCGCGTCGTACTGAGCCGCCGCCGTCGATCAGGAGAATATGACCACGGCCATTCTGCTCGAGCAGATCGTAGAGCAACCCGTTATCCTCGAAACATTTTACCGTAATGATCTGTCCACCAAACGACGACCGTCCTCCAAAGTTAGAGAACAGCGGTTCCACGACGTTGACATCTTCCTGGTAGATGTCACAAAGCTCGGAAGTATCGTATTTCATAGGCTTAACGTTCAGTTGCTGCGAGAGTTTTTAGTATATCCCGCGAATCGCATTGTTGGCAAAATCATCAATTGTTAATTGATATTTGTCAGTTAAGCAGCCAGCTTACTGGCAATAATCCCGATAACAAACAGCAGGTTGGTCAGTAAAGCCCCTTTGACCGTCTTTTCGAGCATCGGCCGCATCGCCAGCGGATCGGATTCGCGCAGGACGTAACGCGCCTGTTTGACCAGCAGCGGCGTGGCGAGAATAAACAGCCAGCCCCAGGCTGAATGCAGCGCCAGCAGGTTAAACAGCGCCAGACACAGCAGGGCGCCGAGCAGCAGGCAGGCATGATAGCGGCGGGCATTCACCGGCCCCAGGCGCACGGCGAGGGTGTTCTTCCCGTTCTGCCGGTCGCTGTCGATATCACGCAGGTTATTGATATTCAGCACGGCGGTCGCCAGCAGACCGCAGGCCGTTGCCGGCAGAAAGATGGCCGCTTCCACATTATGCGCTTGCAGATACCAGCTGCCGAGGACGCTCAGCCAGCCGAAGAAAACGAGTACCGAAATATCACCAAGGCCGATATAACCATACGGGCGGGTGCCCACCGTGTAGGTGATGGCGGCCACGATCGACAAGCCACCCAGCGCGAGGAAGCCGATGAAATCGCCGACGCTCTGCCAGGCGACGCACAGCAGCGCCAGACCAAACAGACAGATCAGCGCGACGGTGACAATCAGGGCGCGCTTCATCTGCTGGGGGGTAATCAGCCCTTTCTGCATCCCGCGCAGCGGCCCGATGCGGTCCGGTTTATCGCTCCCCTTGACCGCGTCGCCGTAGTCATTGGCGAGGTTGGAAAGAATTTGCAGCAAGCCGGCGGTGATCAGCGCCAGCAGGGCGACCCAGGGATCAAAATGCCCCTGCTCCCAGGCAAGGACGGTGCCAACAATAATCGCGGCAAATGCCAGCGGTAACGTTTTAGGACGCAGGCTTTCCAGCCACGCCTGAGAACGGCTGATATCAGTCATAGTTATTCTAGCCAATAAAAATGGGGGCGATAGCCCCCATCAACAGTGATGAAAATGCATTGCACCGGATTATAGGATAAAACGGCTCAGATCTTCATCTGCCACCAGAACATCCAGGTGCTTACTCACATATTCGGCATCGATAGTGACGGTCTGGCCGTTCATCTCGCTGGCATCATAGGAGATATCTTCCACCAGGCGCTCCAGCACGGTGTGCAGACGGCGCGCGCCGATGTTCTCGGTGGTTTCGTTTACCTGCCATGCGGCCTGAGCGATACGCTTGATACCGTCTTCGGTGAATTCGATATTCACCCCTTCGGTCGCCATCAGCGCCTTGTACTGCACGGTGATGGAGGCGTTCGGTTCGGTCAGGATGCGCTCAAAGTCATGGGTGGTCAGCGCCTTCAGCTCAACGCGGATCGGCAGACGCCCCTGCAGTTCCGGGATCAGATCGGACGGGCTGGCCACCTGGAACGCGCCAGAGGCGATGAACAGGATGTGGTCGGTCTTGACCATCCCGTGCTTAGTGGAGACGGTGCAGCCTTCCACCAGCGGCAGCAGGTCGCGCTGTACGCCTTCACGGGAGACGTCCGGGCCGGAGGTGTTGCCGCCGCGCTTACAGATTTTGTCGATTTCGTCGATAAAGACGATACCGTGCTGCTCTACAGCGTCGATGGCCTCCTGCTTCAGCTCTTCCGGATTGACCAGTTTGGCCGCTTCTTCTTCAATCAGCAGCTTCATTGCGTCTTTGATTTTCAGCTTACGCGGTTTCTGCTTCTGGCCGCCGAGGTTCTGGAACATGGACTGCAGCTGGCTGGTCATCTCTTCCATGCCCGGAGGGGACATGATTTCAACGCCCATCGGCGCCGCGGCGAGATCGATTTCAATCTCTTTATCGTCCAGCTGGCCTTCACGCAGTTTCTTACGGAACGCCTGGCGCGCCGCAGACGGTTCCTGCGACGGCTCAGTCTGGCCCCAGTTGTTCTTCGCCGGTGGGATCAGCACGTCAAGTACGCGCTCTTCAGCCAGCTCTTCCGCGCGGTAACGGTTCTTTTCAATGGACTGCATACGAACCATTTTGATCGCCGCATCGGTCAGATCGCGGATGATAGAATCCACTTCTTTACCGACATAGCCCACTTCGGTGAACTTCGTCGCTTCAACTTTAATAAACGGCGCGTTGGCCAGTTTCGCCAGACGACGAGCGATTTCGGTTTTACCGACGCCGGTTGGGCCGATCATCAGAATGTTTTTCGGCGTGACTTCATGACGCAGCTCTTCGTTAAGCTGCATCCGGCGCCAGCGGTTACGCAGGGCGATAGCAACAGAACGCTTGGCGGCGTCCTGGCCGATAATGTGTTTGTCCAGTTCGCTGACAATTTCGCGTGGGGTCATTTCAGACATGGGAGATCCTTACGCTTTAGAAGGTAATTCTTCGATGGTGTGGAAATGGTTGGTATAGATGCAGATATCACCTGCAATATCCAACGCTTTCTCGGCGATATCGCGCGCGCCCATATCGGTGTTTTCCAGCAGCGCGCGGGCCGCGGCCTGGGCGTAAGGACCGCCGGAGCCGATAGCAATCAAATCGTTTTCCGGCTGTACCACGTCACCGTTACCGGTGATGATAAGCGACGCGTTTTCGTCCGCGACGGCCAGCAGCGCTTCCAGCTTGCGCAACATCCGATCGGTTCGCCAGTCTTTAGCCAGCTCAACGGCGGCCTTCACCAGATGGCCCTGGTGCATTTCCAGTTTACGTTCAAACAGTTCGAACAGCGTGAAGGCGTCGGCGGTGCCACCAGCGAAACCGGCAATCACTTTGTCGTTGTACAGACGACGCACTTTTTTCACGTTGCCCTTCATTACGGTGTTGCCCAGCGTGGCCTGGCCATCACCGGCAATAACAACATGGCCGTTACGGCGAACACTTACAATTGTAGTCACGAGCAGACCCCTTGGTTGCAAAAGCGGAACAGGGGCCCCGCGCTGTCCGCGGGGCCGAATGCAATTATAGATGGGGGGGTTTTTGAGGGTTTCAACCCCTGGCGGCGAGACGAATGCAGTTCGCGTGTCCAGCCATCTTCAGGCGGGTGATCATCTCGTTGGCGCTTTCTTTGCCTTTCAGCGGGCCAATGACCACGCGGTTCCAGCCGTTGTTGGTGGTGATGTGCGAAGCAAACCCTTCGAAAGCCAGCTGAGCGCGGACGGTTTCGGCCTGCTCGGCGCCTTTAAAGGAGCCGCACTGGATCATCCAGCTACGATCGTCTTTCTTCTCGGCGGTGGTTTTCGGCGCTTCTTCCACCCGAGTTACCGGCGCCGCGGCCTGGGTACGCGGCTGCGTGGTATTGGTATGCGCTGGCGTCTGCAGCAGATCCTGGTACGGCTGCTGGTTTGACGCGGTCTGCTTCGGCTGTTGCTGCTGGACCGGCTTCGGCTGCTGAACGCGCGGCGGCTGCTGCACGGTCTGCGGCTGAGTTTGCGCCCACTGTTGCTGTTGCGCCTGCTGCTGTTGCTGCGCTAAACGCTGGCGCTGTAGCGTCTGCTGGCGCTGGGCCGGCGTTTGTTCGTTCCACGGCACTTCGGTCAGCTGAGTCGGCTGTTGACGCATATCGGCCTGCATCTGGGCCAGCAGCTGGCGCTGTTCGTCAGTCAGCTGCTCCGGTTTCATCACTTCGCCGCCGGCGGTCGGTTCGGTCGGCGCGCGAACGCCCGGCTGTCGGCTTTCCAGCTCTTTAATATAGCGCCAACGCTCTTCCGGTTTTGGCGGCAAGCCGTTGCCGGCGGCCTGGCGATTTTGCATCGCTTCCGCTTCTTCTTTCTTATGGTGCGTAATGAAATAGAGTCCACCGATAAAGGCCACCAGCACAGCCGCCGCGATCGCCACCATAGCCGGTGAAATTGCCGGAAGGCTGCTTTGCTTATTCCTTGAGCTTCGGGTAGTGCTCTTTTTGCGCCGCGAAGAAGCCGGTTGGCTGCGGCGTACATAATCTCGTTGTGCCACTATCGTTTCGCTGTCTTATATTCGTTCGTCAGCCCGCCATGTTACTTAAGCGGCGGGCCTTTGACCAGAAGAGCAGGCCCGAAAGCCTGATGGTTATCGTCTGATTTTTTGCGTACTGCCGCGAACTATCAGTTCGCAATCGAGCAGGCGCGAGCCGCTGTTCACGTTATGACCCTGCATTTGCTCAAGTAATAGCAGCATTCCTTCACGGCCGATATCAAAACGCGGCTGTGACACGGTGGTCAATGGCGGATCGCAAAATTCAGACAACGCGATGTTATCGAAGCCGACAATCGACAGGTCGTCCGGCACTTTCAGACCGCGGCGTTTCGCCAGCGATAAGGCGCCCAGCGCCATCACATCGCTATGGCAAAAGACCGCCGTGGGCGGTACCGGCTGCGACAGCAGCTGCTCCAGCGCATTGGCGCCAGCTTCGAAGGTAAAGTTGCCGCGAGCGATATAGTGCGGATCAACGGTGATACCGCTGCGGCGCAGCGCCTGCACGTAACCCTGCAGGCGATAATGGCACAGCGGCATATCTTCCGGGCCGGCGATGCAGCCGATACGCTGGTGTCCCAGCTCGTGAAGGTAGTTTACCGCGTTAAAGGCCGCCGTCAGGTTATCGATGTGGACGGTGGGCAGCTCCAGCTCCGGCGCGAACTCGTTCGACATGACCATCGGTGGCAAATTGCGCTGCTCTTCCACGCTGGCGTCAAACGGCAGGCGCGAGCTGAGCAGCACCATGCCGTCAATCTGCTTGGTGATGATAAGGTCGATAAAGGTTTTTTCTTTCTGATTCTGGTGGGCGCAATCGCCGATTAACACCAGATATCCATGCTCGGCGGCAGTGACTTCAATACCGCGGATCACTTCGCTAAAAAAGGGATCGCAGATATCCGGAACGATCACGAGGATCGTCCGCGATTCGTTGCGCTTCATATTGCGTCCGAGCGACTGCGGTAAATAGCCGACTTCCAGCGCCGCCTGCTCGACCCGGTTACGGGTGGCTTGCGACACCTTATCAGGGTTCATCAACGCTCGGGACACGGTTGCCGTGGAAACGTTTGCCTTTAAGGCGACGTCTTTCATGGTGGCGGCAACCACTTGTTTTTTGGGCTTCACCTGGTTTCTCCTCGCTGAATGGCGCTGGCATTTCCCTTGCGCGCTAACTGCTGCATCTTTTTTATCAGATAGTCGCGGCAGTGAGTTACAGAATTTTCATGAAAAACGTGATGCTTGTTGAATTTTTCGATCCGGCTCGCAAGAGAAGGCTTACCCTTCAATAGGATCGACATCCAGCACCCACTTCACTTTTTTCGCCTCCGGCAGCGTATTGATCAGCGCCAGCGTACCGCTGACGATATGCTGCAGGCGCACCCGCGAAGGATGCTGCAGCAATATCTGCCACCGCCAGCGGCCGCCGCGCTTCGGCGCCAGCGCCGGAACCGGACCGAGCACCCATAGCTTGTCGTCGGCCAGCGGACTGGCCTGCAGCAGATTGCGCAGCTGTTGTAAAAACAGCGGCGCCTGCTGGTTGTTATGGTCTTCCGCACGAATCAGCACATGGCTGGTCCACGGCGGTAGCTGCATTGTCTGCCGCTCTGCCAGCGCCTGTTCGGCGAAAGCGTCGTAGCCTTTATACAGCAGGGTCTGCAGCAGAGGGTGTTCCGGATGGTGGGTTTGCAGGATCACTTCGCCCTGTTTTCCTGCCCGCCCCGCTCGCCCGGAGACCTGGGTATAGAGCTGAGCGAAACGCTCGGCGGAGCGGAAATCCGCGGAAAACAGCGCCCCGTCGACGTCCAGCAGGGAGACGAGGGTGACGTCCGGGAAGTGGTGGCCTTTGGCCAGCATCTGGGTGCCAATTAAAATACGCGCCCCACCGCGATGGACGGCGGCGAGATGCTCTTCCAGCGCCCCTTTGCGGCTGGTGGTATCGCGGTCGATACGCGAGATAGGCACGTCAGGAAACAGCGGCGCCAGGGCCTGCTCCAGCTGTTCGGTGCCGATACCCACCGGCACCAGGTGCGTGGAGCCGCAGGAGGGGCACTGGCGCGGGATAGGGCGCTGACTGTCGCAATGGTGGCAGCGCAGATGGTGCTGCGCCTGGTGCAACGTATAGTAGCTGTCGCAGCGCGGACATTCCGCTATCCAGCCGCAGTCGTGGCACAGCAGCGCTGGCGCAAAGCCGCGGCGGTTAAGAAACAGGATCACCTGGTTATCCGCCTGCAGATGCTGACGCATACGGCCAATCAGCGCGGGAGACAGACCTGCCTGCAGCGGTTGCCCTTTGAGATCGAGCACGTGCTGCTGGGCAGGGCGCGCATTGCCCGCGCGTTTGCTTAAGGTTAACTGGCGGTATTTGCCCTGGCGGACGTTATGCAGGGTCTCCAGCGCCGGCGTCGCCGAGCCGAGAATTATCGGGATCTGTTCGCTGTGGGCGCGCCATACCGCCAGGTCGCGGGCATGGTAGCGCCAGCCCTCCTGCTGCTTGTAGGAGCTGTCATGCTCTTCGTCGATGACGATGACGCCGAGGTCTTTAAACGGGGTAAACAGCGAGGAGCGGGTGCCGATCACAATGGCCGCTTCGCCGTTTTTCGCCTTCAGCCAGGCCGAGAGACGTTCGCTGTCATTGAGCCCGGAGTGCAGGACTTCCACCGGCGCGTTAAAGCGCTGGCGAAAACGGGCGATGGTTTGCGGCGTCAGGCCGATCTCTGGCACCATCACCAGCGCCTGGCGCCCCTGCGCCAGCACATTCTCCAGCACGCTCAAATACACTTCCGTTTTCCCGGAGCCGGTAATACCCGCCAGCAGCCAGGCGGAGAAGCGATCGGCGGCGCTGTGGATCGCGCCGACGGCTGTGGCCTGCTCGGTATTAAGACGCAGGCGTTCGCCAGCCACCGAATACGCGCTGCGCCAGTCGGTGAGGGTGGGCGCTTCGCAGGCCAGCTCCGCCAGCCCTTTGCCGCGCAGCGCCTGCAGCGCCGCTTCATTAAATTCCAGTTCGCCGACCTGATGACGCCAGATTTTGCCCTGGCGCAGCGCCGCCAGCGCCTGCTGCTGCTTCGGCGAGCGTTTCAGACCGTTAAGATCGACGGCCTGCCCCTGCTCGGTGGCGAACCAGTACCACAGCGGCGTAGCGCTGGCGGGTTTACCCTGGCGCAGCAGAATGGGCAACGCATGGAACAGCACATCGCCGATCGGGTGATGGTAGTACTCAGCCGCCCACATCAGCAACCGCCAGACGGTACCGGAGAAGACCGGTTCGTCGTCCAGCGCTTCCGCGACCGGTTTTAGCTCGTCCAGCGGCAGCTCGCTGCGCTCGCTGACCGCCGCGACAATGCCGATCCGCTCCTGTTTGCCGAACGGCACCCGCACCCGACAGCCCGCTTTGACCGCCATGCCGTCAGGCAGCAGATAGTCAAAGGTGCGCGGTAGCGGAACGGGTAGGGCAACGTGGGCGACGGGCATGTCATCTTCCTGACTTGAAATCTGGCGGGATAGTATACACATTACGATAAGGCGGCGCGGATCAGTTTGCATATGCTGGTCAAATTCTGTATGATTCGCCGCCTTTGATGCGCTTTATATCGCATTGAAGATTGACCATTACCGTGTGCTTCACGCTGTCAGCAGCGTAGAGGGCGACGGGAAATTACTAATATCGCGTGGTGTCTGGCGTTAGGGCTGGAAGAGCGACGCGGCCTTAACTGAGGTTCTCCCATGAAAAAAGGTATTCACCCAAATTACGACGAAATTACTGCTACCTGTTCTTGCGGTAATGTCATGAAAATCCGCTCCACTGTAGGTCATGACCTGAACCTCGACGTGTGCGGCAAATGCCACCCGTTCTTCACCGGCAAACAGCGTGATGTTGCTACCGGTGGCCGTGTTGACCGCTTCAACAAGCGCTTCAGCATCCCGGGCAGCAAGTAAGTTGCCAGAAGAAGCCGCCTCAGGGCGGCTTTTTTGTGTCTCTCGCCTGCCTGGGCGAGAAAGAAAAAGGGCGGAAGAGTGCTTCCGCCCTTTTTATTGTCTCAGTATTCCCACGTATCCGGGTCGATACCCAGTTCACGCATAATCGCTTTCGCCGCTTCCGGGATCTCATCGCTGCGCTCTTTACGCAGGTCTTCATCGTTAGGCAACGGTTGTCCGGTAAAGGCATGCAGGAACGCTTCGCACAGCAGCTCGCTGTTGGTCGCGTGACGCAGGTTATTCACCTGACGACGCGTACGTTCATCGGTGAGGATTTTTAACACCTTCAGAGGAATGGAAACCGTAATTTTCTTTACTTGCTCACTCTTCTTACCGTGCTCAGCGTATGGGCTGATATATTCGCCGCTCCATTCAGCCATGAGATACCTTAATCCTCTGTTTATTAGTGAAGGGCCAGAATATTCCGCCCGGGCTATAATTGCGCGTAGTTTACCGTAAGCGCAGGCTTTCTGACATGAGATAAGCCGCCGCCGACGTGCGCTAATGCATATAATTTTAACGGCTATTTGCACTTTGCTCAATCTATACGCAAAGAAGTTTAGATGTCCAGATGTATTGACGTCTATTGTGACAATGATTACTCTGGAGCCTGACTTTTCACCGATTCAGCCCAGGAACTTCCCAACATGACGCGTAAACAGGCCACCATCGCAGTGCGTAGCGGTTTAAATGACGACGAGCAGTACGGTTGCGTTGTCCCGCCGATCCACCTCTCCAGTACCTATAACTTCACCGACTTTAATGAACCTCGCGCTCACGACTACTCCCGCCGCGGCAACCCGACGCGTGATGTGGTGCAGCGTGCCTTAGCGGAGCTGGAGGGCGGCGCTGGCGCAGTGCTGACCAATACCGGTATGTCGGCGATCCTGCTGGTGACGACGGTGTTCCTTAAGCCTGGCGATCTGCTGGTGGCGCCGCACGACTGCTACGGCGGCAGCTACCGTCTGTTCGATAGCCTGGCGAAGCGCGGCTGCTATCGCGTTCAGTTCGTCGATCAAAACGATGAGCAGGCGCTGCGGGCGGCGCTGGCGGAAAAACCGAAGCTGGTGCTGGTCGAAAGCCCAAGTAATCCATTGCTGCGGGTAGTGGATATTGCGAAAATCTGTGGTCTGGCGCGCGAAGCCGGGGCGATCAGCGTGGTCGATAACACCTTCCTGAGTCCGGCGCTGCAAAACCCGCTGGCGCTGGGCGCCGATCTGGTGTTGCACTCCTGTACTAAATACCTTAATGGTCACTCTGATGTGGTGGCCGGGGTGGTGATTGCCAACGATCCGGCGACTGTCACCGAACTGGCATGGTGGGCGAATAATATTGGCGTCACCGGCAGCGCCTTCGACAGCTATCTGCTGTTGCGCGGGCTGCGGACGCTTTCTCCACGCATGGAAGTGGCGCAGCGTAATGCCCTGGCGATTGTCGAGTATCTGAAAACCCAGCCACTGGTGAAAAAGCTGTATCATCCGTCGCTGCCGGAAAACCAGGGGCATGAAATTGCGGCGCGTCAGCAAAAAGGTTTTGGCGCAATGTTAAGCTTCGAGCTGGACGGTGACGAGCAGACGCTGCGCCGTTTCCTGAGCGGGCTGTCGCTGTTTACACTGGCGGAATCGCTGGGGGGCGTTGAAAGCCTGATTTCCCATGCGGCAACGATGACGCATGCCGGCATGGCGCCTGAAGCGCGTGCCGCCGCCGGAATTTCAGAAACGCTCCTGCGTATTTCGACCGGTATTGAAGATGGTGAAGATTTAATTGCCGACCTGGAAAATGGCTTCCGGGCAGCAAACGAGGAATAAAGATGAGTGTGATTGCGCAGGCAGGGGCGAAGGGTCGTCAGCTGCACAAATTTGGTGGGAGTAGTTTAGCGGATGCGAAATGTTACCTGCGCGTCGCGGGGATCATGAAGGAGTATTCGCAGGCGGGGGACATGATGGTCGTCTCCGCCGCTGGCAGCACCACCAACCAGCTGATCAGCTGGCTTAAGCTTAGCCAGAGCGATCGCCTTGCTGCGCATCAGGTTCAGCAGTCGCTTCGCCGCTATCACACCGAACTGATTGGCGGTCTGGTGGAGCCTGCGGCGGCGGATACGCTGATAGCCGCCTTTATCCACGACCTTGAGCGTCTGGCTGGTCTGCTGGACGGCGGAGTTTCCGAAGCGGTCTATGCGGAAGTGGTCGGCCATGGGGAAGTGTGGTCCGCGCGCCTGATGGCGGCGGTTCTCAACCAGCTGGGAATGGAAGCCGCCTGGCTTGACGCGCGCGCGTTCCTGCGCGCGGAACGTGCCGCGCAGCCGCAGGTGGATGAAGGATTATCCTATCCGCTGCTGCAGCAGCTGATGGCGCAGCATCCTAACAAACGTCTGGTGGTGACCGGCTTTATCTCCCGCAACCAGGCCGGTGAAACCGTCCTGCTGGGCCGTAACGGGTCTGACTACTCCGCCACCCAGATCGGTGCGCTGGCGGGCGCTTCCCGCGTCACTATCTGGAGCGACGTCGCCGGGGTGTACAGCGCGGATCCGCGCAAGGTGAAAGACGCCTGTCTGCTGCCGCTGCTGCGTCTGGACGAAGCCAGCGAGTTAGCGCGTCTGGCCGCGCCGGTGCTCCATGCCCGCACGCTACAGCCGGTTTCCGCCAGCGATATCGATCTGCAGTTACGCTGTAGCTATACGCCGGAACAGGGTTCCACGCGCATTGAGCGCGTACTGGCCTCCGGTACTGGCGCCCGGATTGTCACCAGCCATGACGACGTCTGCCTGGTGGAGTTCCAGGTGCCGGCCGGTCAAGATTTCAAACTGGCGCATAAAGAGCTGGACGCCCTGCTCAAACGCGCCCAGCTGCGCCCGTTAGCCGTTGGCGTCCATGCCGACCGCAAGCTGCTGCAGTTTTGCTATACCTCCGAGGTGGCCGACAGCGCGCTGAAGCTGCTCGATGAAGCAGGTCTGCCGGGCGAGCTGCGTCTGCGTCAGAAGCTGGCGCTGGTGGCGATGGTGGGCGCTGGCGTCACCCGTAACCCCCTGCATTGCCACCGTTTCTGGCAGCAGCTGAAAGGGCAGCCAGTGGAGTTCACCTGGCAGTCGGAAGAAGGAATCAGCCTGGTGGCCGTGCTGCGCGCCGGGCCGACGGAAAGCCTGATCCAGGGGCTGCACCAGTCCTTGTTTCGTGCCGAAAAGCGTATTGGCCTGATGCTGTTCGGCAAAGGAAACATCGGTTCCCGCTGGCTGGAGCTGTTCGCCCGTGAACAAACCACGCTCTCGGCGCGCACCGGCTTTGAGTTTGTTCTCGCCGGCGTGGTCGACAGTAAACGCAGTCTGCTGAACTATGACGGGCTGGACGCCAGCCGGGCGCTGGCTTTCTTCAACGATGAAGCGGTGGAGCAGGATGAAGAGTCGCTGTTCCTGTGGATGCGCGCGCACCCGTACGATGATTTAGTGGTGCTGGACGTCACCGCCAGCGAACAGCTGGCCGACCAGTATCTTGATTTCGCCAGCCATGGCTTCCACGTGATCAGCGCCAACAAGCTGGCGGGGGCCAGCAGCAGCGATAAGTATCGCCAGATCCACGACGCGTTTGAGAAGACGGGGCGCCACTGGCTGTATAACGCCACCGTGGGCGCCGGCTTGCCGGTGAACCATACGGTGCGCGACCTGATCGACAGCGGCGATACCATCCTCGGCCTGAGCGGTATCTTCTCGGGAACGCTCTCCTGGCTGTTCCTGCAGTTCGATGGCACCGTGCCGTTCACCGACCTGGTGGATCAGGCGTGGCAGCAGGGGCTGACCGAGCCGGATCCGCGTGTCGATCTGTCCGGTAAAGATGTGATGCGCAAGCTGGTGATCCTCGCGCGGGAAGCGGGCTATGACATCGAACCGGATCAGGTGCGCGTGGAATCACTGGTCCCGGCGCACTGTGAAGAGGGTTCGGTTGATCACTTCTTTGAGAATGGCGAAGAGCTGAACGAGCAGATGCTGCAGCGCCTGGAGGCGGCCCGCGAGATGGGGCTGGTGCTCCGCTACGTGGCGCGCTTTGATGCCAACGGCAAAGCTCGCGTCGGCGTGGAAGCGGTACGCGAAGAGCACCCGCTGGCGGCGCTGCTGCCGTGCGATAACGTGTTTGCTATCGAAAGCCGCTGGTATCGTGATAATCCGTTGGTGATCCGCGGGCCCGGCGCCGGGCGTGACGTGACCGCCGGGGCGATCCAGTCGGATATTAACCGTCTGGCGCAGCTGCTGTAATCCCGAGAAAAAGACCAGGCCAGGCCTGGTCTTTTTTGTTAGTGCGCCGCAAAAACCGCTTTAGCGGCAAACAGGCCGTTTAGCGCCGCCGGGAATCCGGCGTAGACCGCCATCTGCATGATCACTTCCGTAATTTCCTCTTGCGTCAGACCAACATTTAATCCCGCGGCAATATGCACTTTCAGCTGCGGCTCGGCGTTACCCAGCGCGGTGAGCGCGGCGATGGTGGCGATTTCCCGGCTGCGCAAATCAAGCCCTGGCCGGGCGTAAATATCGCCGAAGGGGAACTCAATCAGATAGCGGGCGAAGTCGGGGGCGATATCCCGCAGGCTGTCGACGACGGCTTCCCCGCCGCGACCGTCCACACGCTGAAGCATTTCCTGACCGGTGATATAACGTTCGCTGGACATCGTTTTTTCCTCTCTGTGATGATGCGTTGAGAGGAAGGGTAGGGAAGTTTGCCGGACTTGAGTAATACCCTTTTCGTGATACCTTTTCAGTATGACAACTTCGCGATTGCATTCTCTCGATATCCGCCTGCTGCGCGCCTTTGCGGTGGTGGCGGAGGAAAATAACATCAGCCGGGCGGCGCAGCGGTTATTTATCTCGCAGCCGCCGCTGAGTCGCCATATGCGCCATCTGGAAGCGCAGCTGGGGGTGACGCTGTTTCAGCGCCATAGCAAAGGCCTGATCCTTACCGACGCGGGCAGAGAGGTGCTGGCGATGATTCGGCCCATGCTGGCGCTACAGGAACGCACGCTGGCGGCATTGAGTGAGCTCTCCGTTCACTCGCCGCCGTCTCTGCGTCTGGGCGTGACTACCGCCTTCGAACAAGGCATTTTCGCCGCTGTTGAATCTGCGCTGAGCGAACATACCCGCGCGTTGCATATCACCCGCCACGCTTCACCGGCGCTGGCTCAGCAGGTGCGCAAAGGCAAACTCGATGCGGCGCTGGTTGCGCTGCCGCTCAATACTGAAGGGCTGCACTTGCACCCATTGCCGTATCAGGAGCCGCTCATCGCGGCAGTGCCAGCCTCCTGGCCGGAAGCCGCCACACCAGCGTTAACGCTAAGCGCGCTCAATCACCGGCCGTTGTTCTGGTTTAAACGTGAGCGTAACCCCGATTTCTTTGACTACACGCGACGTATTTTCGACCGGGCTGGCTATACCCCCGCTTATGTGGAAGAGCCTGCCGAACATGATGTGCTGCTGGCGCGAATTGCGCGTGGGGAAGGCATGATCCTCCTGCCGGCGTCCTTTTCCGCAATCCAGCGTCAGGGGGTGGTGTTCTGTCCTGTCGCTGAAGGCGACAGCATGCCGTTAAGCCTTGGGGTGATCTATGCGCCTCACCGGGCAGAATCCGTGCAGCAATGGCTCTCACTGCTGGATGAGCACCTGACGACTGGCTAGCCTCAGGCTGACTCTCGAGCCACCAGCTGTCCGGAAAGGGTAATGCGCTGGGTCGGCAGGGCAGGTTCTTTGATTTTGCGGATAATGAGCGAGGCTACCTGACGTCCTGTCTCTTCGCTGGCGGAAGAGACATAAGTGAAGGATGGCGAGGTCAAATTCACGTGCATCATGTCTTCAAAACCCACCAGCGCCACCTGTTGAGTGAGAAAGACATCTTTTCCCACCGTGCGTCCAACCTGATGAATGCCGCTGAGGCAGCCAATCATTGCATCCGGTGAGTGGCACAGCAGGGCGGTAATGGCATTATTTTTTTCCAGCAACTGGCGGGTAGCGATACTGGCAGCCTGCGTATTGTCGCTGCAGGCAGGAGCAAATTCCTCCCGTACGGTCATGCCGTTTTTCTCCAGCGTACTGTATAAGCCAAGCAGCCGCTGCTGACGAATCAGGTCATTATCCTGTCCGCCAATATAGGCGATGTAGCGATGGCCGCGTTCAATCAAATAGCGGGCGGCGATACTGGCGGCCTGGCGATTATCGCGGACCACCTGGTCATGATGGCCGGCGAGCGGCGTTTGCGAGACGGCGACCAGCGGCAGAGGACATGCTTGTAACGCCGCAGGCAGCGCATTGCTGGTGGTATCGGCATCCAGATATATCACGCCGGCGACGCCCTGCTGTTTAAACGACAGCAGGCAGCGGGCCAGATAGTCATGATCGTCGCGCGGCTGGCCGAGGATCACCATATAGCCTTGCTTCTCCAGCTCCTGGACGATATTCGCCATCACTTTAATGGAAAAACTGTCGTTGAAGTCGCGCAGGATCAGGCCGATCAAATTGGTGGTATTGGCGCGAAGGTTAGCGGCGGCGACGTTATGTACATAGCCAAGTTCCTGGATGGCCGCGTTGACTTTTTCGATGGTGGCGTCGGAGATCTTTCCTTTCTGGCGTAATACCAGCGACACCGTCGAAACGGAGACGCCGGCCAGTTTCGCCACATCTATAATGCTGACTTTCTTCAAAATCGCTCCATGACAACGCGTGTATTACCGTCAGATCGCAGACATAGGCTTACCCACGGTAAGCCTACTTCCACACCATAACACCTTCTTGTTATTTGCCAATCATCCCCGACATGGTTTGCGCGATAAATTGCGCCCTGGCGCCAAAAATAATCTGGATGCCGTTATCGCCGACGAAGACCACCCCGCGTGCGCCGATGCCGTTGAGGCCATCTTTATCAACCGCATCGCGCTCAGCCACTTCCAGGCGCAAGCGGGTGATACAAGCCCCGACGGAATCGATATTTTGTGCACCACCGAGAAGATTGACGATCTCCGTTGCCAGCTCCGCGTCGGTTTTATCATCGGCGGTGACAGTGATATCGGTACGGCCTGGTGTTTTCACATCAAAGCGACGGATAACGAACCGGAAGGTGAAATAATAAATCAGCCCCATCGGCACGCCAACGATAACCGCGTTGAGGAAGTGGGTTTGATAGCCGTTCAGCGACGGCAGAATACCGAAGGAGATATAGTCAATAAGCCCCGCCGAGAAGGATTTAGCGATATGCGCATGCAGCAGATACATTGTCATGTACGAGAGCCCCGCCATGATGGCGTTGAAGACGTACAGGATCGGCGCCACGAAGATAAAGGTAAATTCTACGGGTTCGGTAATGCCGGTCAGGAAGCAGGTCAGCGCGGCAGAGAAGAGAATACCGGCCGCGATTTTTTTATTCTTAGTATGCGCTTCGTGATACATCGCCAGACAGGCAGCTGGAAGCGCGAACAGCATAAGCGGGAATTCCCCCTGCATAAACTTCCCAGCGTTTTGGTAGCTATCGGAGCTAAAAGATTTCACCCCTTCTTCCAGCATTTTAAACCAGATGGTCTGGTCGCCGTGGATCACCTGGCCTGCCTGAGTGGTGTAATCGCCGAAAGAGTACCAGAAGGAGGGATACCATATGTGGTGCAGTCCCAGTGGGATCAGCGCCCGTTCAACGAGGCCGAAAATAAAGGTCGATGCGGCCTGGTTGTCGCCGTTTACCACCATCGACAGTGAGTCAATACCAGCCTGGATATGTTGCCAGACATAAGGCAACAGCAGGCCGAGGATAAATGAGAGAAATGCTGTGGCGATCGCCACGAAACGCTTACCCGAGAAGAAGCCAAGGAACTCAGGCAACTGCATCGCATGGAAGCGGTTATAGCACCACGCCGCGAGAATACCGCAGATGAGACCGCCAAAAACCCCCATCTGCAGCGTCGGGATGCCGACGACCATGGCATATTTTCCGCCCTGAGAGGCCATCTCCGGCGTAATGCCGAGCACAGTGCTAATGGTGATATTAGTGATGAAGACGGAGACGGCTGCCGACAGCGCAGCGATACCCGATTCTGATGCCAGCCCCACGGCTGAACCAATTGCAAACAGCATTGGCAGGTTATCAAAAATGATACCGCCGGCGTTCATCATCAAGGGCATATGGAATTTATCCCCGAAGGCCAACAGTAAGCCGGCGGCCGGGAGGAGCGAAATCGGCAGCATCAAGGCGCGGCCGATCATCGACAGTTTTGATAATGATTTTATGAACCCTGACCACAGACTCATGGTGATATCCCCGAATAGATTTTATAAGCATTATTGAGTAAGTAGAACGTTCTAGTAGAACGTTCTACTTACTCTGAACCAAGCGATAAGCGGCTGCAATAACAATCGCTACGGCCAACATGGGGAGATGCTGGTTTTTTGAACTGCTTCAAATTTCATCGGATCGAATTCTTCCTGCGCGGCATCCATTCTGGCCGGAAGATGAATTTTTTTCATATTGGCGGCCTTTTCCTCACTCTTTACGCAGATTTTTCTATTGACGCCCGCGCGCTTTTCCGTCATTTTTACATCTGGACGTCTAAACGTATAGAAGTTCGCAATACAACAGCCATTACATGCGATTGATGAGGTAAGGTATGAGCTTTTTTCACGCCAATCAGCGGGAAGCCCTGAATCAGAGCCTGGCGGAAGTCCAGGGCCAGATTAATGTGTCCTTTGAATTCTTTCCGCCGCGCACCAGTGAAATGGAGCAAACCCTGTGGAAATCCATCGATCGCCTGAGCAGTCTGAAACCGAAGTTTGTCTCGGTGACCTATGGCGCGAACTCCGGCGAGCGCGATCGCACCCACAGCATCATCAAGGGCATTAAAGAGCGAACCGGTCTGGAAGCGGCGCCGCACCTGACCTGTATCGATGCGACTCGCGATGAGCTGCGCACTATCGCCCAGGATTACTGGAACAACGGCATCCGCCATATCGTCGCGCTGCGCGGCGACCTGCCGCCGGGCAGCGGTAAACCGGAGATGTATGCCGCCGATCTGGTCAGCCTGCTGAAAGAGGTGGGGGATTTCGATATCTCTGTTGCCGCGTATCCGGAAGTGCATCCGGAAGCGAAAAGCGCGCAGGCGGATTTACTCAACCTGAAACGCAAAGTCGAGGCAGGCGCCAACCGCGCGATCACCCAGTTCTTCTTCGATGTGGAAAGCTACCTGCGTTTTCGCGATCGCTGCGTCTCAGCGGGCATCGACGTGGAAATTATTCCGGGTATCCTGCCGGTATCCAACTTTAAACAGGCGAAAAAGTTTGCGGATATGACCAACGTTCGTATCCCGGTGTGGATGTCGAAAATGTTCGAAGGTCTCGATAACGATGCCGAAACCCGTCAGCTGGTGGGGGCTAACATCGCTATGGACATGGTGAAGATTTTAAGTCGGGAAGGGGTAAAAGATTTCCACTTCTACACCCTGAACCGCGCCGAAATGAGCTACGCCATCTGCCATACGCTGGGCGTGCGTCCGGCCTGAGTGCTTGTCGTTTCCGCCGCCAGTGGGCGACACGTCCGGCAGATAAACATAAAAAACACCCGGCTGACGCCGGGTGTTTTGTTTTGCTCTGGATTATTCCCATTCCTGCAGGAAGCGCTGGCCATATTGGTCGGCGACCAGCAGCGCGGCGTAGACCTGGTCGGAGTTAACCCCGCCCGGCATATTGTGAATGGTTTCGCCTTCAGCGCAGGCGGCTTCCGCCACCAGGCGCATTTTGGTCGGGATGTCGCCTTTGATATCCAGCTGCGCCAGGGTGATCGGCAGCCCAACGCTGTGACATAGCGCGGCGACGGTCTCGATCTCTTCCACCGGCGCGTTTTCCAGCACCAGCTGCGTCAGGGTGCCGAACGCCACTTTTTCACCGTGATAATAGTGGTGAGCGTCAGGGATGGCCGTCATGCCGTTATGAATTGCGTGGGCTGCCGCCAGGCCACCGCTTTCAAAACCGACGCCGCTCAGATAGGTGTTGGCTTCCACCACCCGCTCCAGCGCCGGAGTGACCACGTGCTGTTCGGCGGCCAGCATCGCTTTTTCACCCTCTTCGAGTAAGGTGTTGTAGCACAGCTCGGCCAGCGCCAGCGCCGCCTGGGTGCATTTCCCGCCCGCCATGGTGGTGGCGCCGCTGCGTGAGCAGGCGCGGGCTTCGAACCAGGTGGCCAGCGCATCGCCAATTCCGGCTGCCAGCAGGCGAGCCGGCGCGCCGGCAACGATCTGCGTATCGACAATGACCATGTTAGGGTTATGCGGCAGCATCAGATAGCTGTCGAACTCCCCTTCGTCGGTGTAAATCACCGACAGCGCGCTGCACGGCGCATCGGTGGAGGCGATGGTAGGGGCGATCGCCACCGGCACCTTCATAAAATGGGCCAGCGCTTTCGCGGTATCCAGGGTTTTACCACCGCCGATCCCCAGCACGGCGGTGCATTTCGCACTGCCGGCGATATCGCGCAGGCGATTGATTTCATTATGCGAACATTCACCGCCAAACGGCGCGATTTCCGCCGCCAGGCCGGCATCGGCCAGGCTTTTGCGTAGCATCTCTTCCGCGAATCCCAGCACGAATTTATCGCCAACGACCAGCCAGCGTTCGGCCAGCGGTTTCAGGTAGTCGCCAAGGCGCTTGATGGCGCCTGCGCCCTGAATGTATTTGCCTGGTGATTGAATAATGCGATCCATTACGATTCCTCCTCGATGACCGTGATGCCGCCCGCAGGCGGCGCGCGGGTCCGGTTACAGGTTCAGCGTGCCAAAGGCGTTATTCCAGTCCTGTTCAAATTTCTCTATGGCTGACTCTACCGCAGGGGTGCCGAGCATTTGTTGCGCTACATCTAATGGAAGGGTGATGGCTTCGCAGCCAGCCAGCAGGCAATCCAGTGCCTGACGGGGCGTTTTGAAGCTCGCCGCCAGCACTTTGCTTTCGGGCGCATGCATTTCCAGCAGGGATTGCAGCTCCTGCACCATGCGGATGCCGTCCCCGCCCTGAGCGTCGACGCGGTTAACGTAAGGCGCGACGTACTTTGCGCCGGCCAGCGCGGCCAGCAGACCCTGTGAGGCGCTGTAGACGGCGGTGCCAAGGGTTGGGATGCCTTCTTTCTTCAGCAGCTTGATAGCGGCGAGGCCTTCGGCGGTGACCGGGATTTTGACCACGATGCCCGGCACGGCGTTGCTCAGGCGTTTGGCTTCTGCCACCATGCCCTGCGCATCGCGGCTCATGGTCTGCGCGAACAGAATCCCTTCCGGGCCAACGGCTTTTTGCAAGCGCGGCAGTACATCCCAGATCGGTGTTTTTCCGGCGGCGATAATGCTCGGGTTGGTGGTCACCCCGGCCAGCGGGTAGATGCGGGCCAGGCGTTCCACTTCGGCGACGTTGGCGGTATCCAGATAGAGTTCCATAGTGTTTTCCTCAATGCTTAATTCGGTGCTGTCGTTGAGGTAAGCATACGGCTTTCGTTTGAAGGATCGCCAGATGACAAATTTGCCAAAAACTGGATAAATGTACGCATCGCGATTAAGGATGATTTAGATCACATTTATCGACGCAGCCTGGGATGAGAGGAAACTATAGCGCGCACAAAAGTCAGGTTTAACACACAAAAATCTAGTTTTTTGCCGGGGATGATTTTTCCGTCAGCTGGCTATGGTACTGGCGGCGGTATTCAGACGGCGAGCGTTCCGTGGTTTTGCGGAACAGGCGGCAGAAGTAGTTACTGTCGGCGAAGCCGCAGGCGTGGGCGATGTCTTTCACTTTCATATCGTGGCCCTTCAGCAGCATACGGGCCTGTTCGAGACGAATGTGGTTCAGATATTCATTGAAGCCCATTGGCCCACATTTCTGGAACAGATGAGAAAGATAGTTAGGAGAGAGATAGAACGCCTGGGCGACCGATTCCCGGCTCAGCGGCTCCGGGTAATGGACCTCGATGTACTGACGGATTGCCTCGAACAGCGCCTGGCTGCGCGAGGAGGTTTGCGCCTGGCTGCCGAGAAGATCATGGCAGTGGCTGAGCAGGCTGATGACGATGCTGCGGGCGGTTTGCTGCTCCTGCGGCTGCATCCGGATCTCGTTGAGCGCCTGCAGCAGAAAGGAACCGACGCGCGGCCCGCGACGCAGCGCCTGTAGTTTTTCAACAACGGCGATCGTCTTGCCATTCCAGTGCTGCAGCGAGCACTCCAGCTGCTGCTTAGCGAACAGGATGCTTAACAGCAGGCAGGGCGCCTGCCACTGTGGGCAGTTCCAGCTATCGCCAGGAATATAGAGCACGTCATGGGTCTCCAGGGGCGGGGCGTTATCGCCGAGCGCCTGGTCGCGCAATTGCCCATCGAGGAGGATATTCAGACGGGGAAAATCAACCTGCACCACCGGTTCAGCAGGCGAGCGCGTCTCGCCGGCGAAATAAACCCGGCCGAGGCTGGTCTGCTTTTTTAGCAATGCATCAATAAGTTGATTGATATCGTTGTCCATCATTGTTCCGCCCCGCGCATCACCCTTTTCATCATACCGGACATTATTCCAGCGGTAAAAGCGCCAGCCTGTCGCTATTGCTTCTCACTTAAGATATGTTATATCGTAACAATTTGTCGCCATTGATAACAAACTCAGGAGAGAGTAATGACCAGAAAGATCCCCCTGCTGGCCTTGGGACTCGGCATGGCGCTCGCCAGCGCCCAGGCGTTCGCCCACGGCAACCATAGCCATGGGCCGGCGCTAACCGAAGTGGAGCGTCAGGCCAGCGAAGGCATTTTTGCGGATAAAGATGTGCAGGACCGCGCGCTGAGCGACTGGGAGGGCGTCTGGCAGTCGGTGAACCCATATCTGCTCAACGGCGATCTCGATCCGGTGCTGGAGCAGAAGGCGAAAAAGCCCGGCGGCAAGAGCGTGGAGGAGTATCGCGCCTATTATAAGAAGGGCTACGCCACCGATGTGGAACAGATTGGCATTGAAGATGACGTGATTGAGTTCCACGTCGGCGAGGCCGTCAACAGCTGCAAATACCGCTATTCAGGCTACAAAATTCTGCATTACGCCTCCGGTAAGAAGGGCGTACGTTATCTGTTCGAGTGCCAGCAGGGCGATGCCAACGCGCCAAAATATGTCCAGTTCAGCGACCATATCATTGGTCCGCGTAAATCGCAGCATTTCCATATTTTCATGGGTAATGAATCACAGGAAGCGTTGTTGAAAGAGATGGATAACTGGCCGACCTATTATCCGTATGCGCTGCATAAAGAACAGATCGTTGATGAGATGTTGCACCACTAAAACGGGTGAAAAATCCCCCGGCCGGGCGGCCGGGGGAAGAC
The DNA here is from genome assembly GCF_040065235.1 of Klebsiella sp. GB_Kp047. Taxonomy (NCBI): domain Bacteria; kingdom Pseudomonadati; phylum Pseudomonadota; class Gammaproteobacteria; order Enterobacterales; family Enterobacteriaceae; genus Klebsiella; species Klebsiella sp. GB_Kp047. Next base: position 85,920 of record NZ_JBEAJG010000034.1, read on the forward strand.
ATCGATTAGCCGGTGTTACGCATACCGGCGGCGACGCCGGCGATGGTGACCATCAGCGCTTGTTCAACGCGCGGATCCGGGTCTTTGCCCTCTTCTTCAGCCTGGCGTGAACGGTGCAGCAGTTCCGCCTGTAGGACGTTCAGCGGATCGGTATAGATATTACGCAGCTGGATAGACTCGGCGATCCACGGCAGGTCGGCCATCAGATGGGAGTCGTTGGCGATGGCCAGCACGACGTTGATATCGGCAGCCAGCAGCTTGCGCAGCTCGGTACCCAGCGCCCACAGCTCCGGTTTCACCAGGCGCTGATCGTAATACTCCGCCAGCCACAGGTCGGCCTTCGAGTAAACCATCTCCAGCATGCCGAGGCGGGTGGAGAAGAACGGCCAGTCGCGACACATCGCTTCCAGTTCACTCTGTTTTCCGCCTTCGACTACCTTCTGCAGCGCAGCGCCAGCGCCCAGCCAGGCCGGAAGCATCAGGCGGTTCTGGGTCCAGGCGAAGATCCACGGAATGGCGCGCAGCGACTCGACGCCGCCGGTCGGGCGACGTTTTGCCGGACGCGAACCCAGCGGCAGTTTGCCCAACTCCTGCTCCGGAGTGGCGGAGCGGAAGTAAGGCACGAAATCTTTGTTTTCACGCACATAGCCGCGATACATCTTGCACGACACGTCGGACAGCTCGGCCATGATGTCGCGCCACTGCGGCTTGGGTTCCGGCGGCGGCAGCAGGTTGGCTTCGAGGATCGCGCTGGTATAGAGCGACAGGCTGCTGATGGTGACTTCCGGCAGGCCGTACTTAAAGCGGATCATCTCACCCTGCTCGGTAACGCGCAGGCCGCCTTTCAGGCTTCCCGGCGGCTGTGAGAGGAGCGCGGCGTGGGCAGGCGCGCCGCCGCGGCCAATGGAGCCACCGCGACCGTGGAACAGCGTCAGTTCGATCCCGGCTTTCTCACAGGTTTTGATCAACGCATCCTGCGCCTGGTACTGCGCCCAGGAGGCGGCCATCACCCCTGCGTCTTTCGCGGAATCAGAGTAGCCGATCATGACCATCTGTTTGCCCTGGATAAAGCCGCGGTACCAGTCGATATTCAGCAACTGGGTCATGACGTCGTTGGCGTTGTTCAGGTCGTCCAGCGTTTCGAACAGCGGAGCCACCGGCAGGGCGAAGCCAATCCCGGCCTCTTTCAGCAGCAGGTGAACCGCCAACACGTCGGACGGCGTTTTGGCCATCGAGATCACGTAGGCGGCGATCGATCCGCGCGGCGCCTCGGCGATCACTCTGCAGGTGTCGAGAACTTCGCGGGTCTCTTCGCTGGGCTCCCACTGGCGCGGCAGCAGCGGACGTTTGGAATTCAGTTCGCGGATCAGGAAAGCCTGTTTGTCGGCTTCTGACCAGCTTTCGTAATCGCCGATCCCGAGGTAACGGGTCATTTCGCCCAGCGCTTCGGTATGGCGGGTGCTTTCCTGACGAATATCAATACGCACCAGCGGTACGCCGAAAGACTTCACGCGGCGTAGGGTGTCGAGCAGCTCGCCGTTGGCGATAATGCCCATGCCGCAGGCCTGCAGCGATTTATAACAGGCGTACAGCGGCTCCCACAGCTGCTCGTTCTGCGTGATCAGTCCCGCCGGTTTCGGCAGCTTCTGGCCTTTCAGACGCGCTTCCAGCCAGGCCTGGGTTTCCATCAGCTGAGTGCGCAGTTTTTTCATCAGGTAACGGTACGGTTCCTGAGCGCCCTCGGCGCCGGCCAGGGCACGCAATTCGTCGGTACACTCCACCATCGACAGCTCGGAGATCAGCACCTGCACATCTTTAAGGAACAGATCGGTCGCTTTCCAGCGGCTGAGCAGCAGCACGTGGCGGGTGATATCGGCGGTCACGTTCGGGTTGCCGTCGCGGTCGCCGCCCATCCACGAAGTGAAACGCACCGGGACAAAGTCCACCGGCAGCTGATAGCCGAGGTTGGCTTCCAGCTGTTCGTTCAGCTCGCGCAGGTAGTTAGGCACCCCTTCCCACAGGCTGTTTTCCACCACCGCGAAGCCCCATTTGGCTTCATCGACCGGGGAAGGACGGTGCTTACGAATTTCATCGGTATGCCAGGACTGGGCGATCAGCTGGCGCAGACGGCGCATCAGCTGGTGGTGCTCGTAGTCCGCGATATCTTTGTTATCCAGCTGCTTGAGGCAGTTGTTCACTTCCACCATTTTATGGATCAGCGTCCGGCGGGTGATCTCGGTCGGGTGGGCGGTTAACACCAGCTCCAGGGAAAGAGATTCCACCGCTTTTTTGATGGTCTCTTCGTTGAGATTGGGTTGGTCTTTGAGCTTTCTCAGGGTACGCGCAATGACTTCCGGATTGCTGGCCGCTTCGCCATTCGGCGAAATGCTGTGGTACTGCTCAGCGGTGTTAGCCAGATTCAGGAACTGGCTGAAGGCACGGGCTACCGGCAGCAGTTCGTCGTTAGACAAATTCTGCAGCGTGGTCAGCAGCTCCTGGCGGTTAGCTTCGTTGCCGGCGCGTGAAGATTTGGACAACTTACGGATAGTTTCGACACGATCAAGAATATTTTCTCCCAATGCATCCTTGATGGTATCGCCCAGCACCTTGCCGAGCATACTGACATTACTACGCAATGCGGAATATTGTTCGTTCATGTTACCCCAGACACCCCATCTCATTTTATTTTGTTATATCCGCTGCGCTGGAACGTGAGCAACGGATAAGCAACCCGTCTTTTATAAAGCCACGTAAATACCCCCACGTCAATTACTGCGAAATCGCTTCAGCAAACGAGTAAATACCCGTAATTTGCGAAATTTAACTCAGGGGGCGCTGGATAAGCATCGCTTATGGAAATGTGACGATCGTCACCGTTCCGCCCCGGGAGAACGGGGCGGAAAAAGAGGGCGATTTTAGTGCCAGCAGAAGTGGTGGACCACCTGGCTAATCAGCTCCCGCGTCGGCTTGATAAAGCGCGTCTCCAGAAACTCGTCAGGCTGATGGGCCTGGTTGATCGAGCCCGGGCCGAGAACCAGCGTTGGGCACAGCGTCTGGATAAACGGCGCTTCGGTACAGTAGTTCACCACGTCGGTCTGGGCGCCAAGCAGTTTCTCAACCACCTGCACCAGCTTATGGTCCGGTGGGCACTCATAGCCGGGGATCGGCGGATGCAGCTCCGAGACCGTCAGGCGGCCTGGCCAGCGTTCGCTGACCGGGGCCAGCGCCTCGCCCAGCAGACCATTAAGGTCGTTGAGGGTCATCCCCGGCAGCGGGCGGATGTCCATATGCAGTTCACAGCAGGCGCAGATACGGTTTGAGGCATCGCCGCCATGGATGGCGCCGAGGTTGAGGGTCGGGTAAGGGACCGTGAACGCCTCGAAGTGGTAGCGCTCTTTTAGCAGATCGCGCAGCTGCATAATCCGGCCGATGGCGTCGTGCATCAGCTCGATCGCGTTGACCCCGCGCGCCGGATCGCTGGAGTGGCCGGACTGGCCCTGAATACGGATCGCGTTGGACATATGTCCTTTATGGGCGCGGATTGGCTGCAGGGAGGTGGGCTCGCCGATGATGGCGCAGTCCGGGCGCAGCTGGGTGGTTTCGGCAAAATAGCGCGCGCCAGCCATGCTGGTCTCTTCGTCGGCGGTGGCCAGAATATACAGCGGTTTTTTCAGCGTGGTGACGTCGACATCGCGCAGGGCGTCGAGAATAAAGGCGAAAAAGCCTTTCATATCGGCCGTGCCGAGGCCGTAGAGCTTGTTATCGTGTTCGGTGAGGGTGAACGGGTCGCGCGTCCAGCGGCCATCATCGAACGGCACGGTATCGGTATGCCCTGCGAGCAGCAGGCCGCCGGCGCCGTGTCCGGTGCTGGCCAGCAGATTGAATTTATGGCGCGTATCCGGCACTGGCTGTACCTCGACGTTGAAGCCGAGATCGCGGAACCAGCCGGCCAGCAAATTGATTAAAGACTCATTGCTTTGATCGAGAGCCTCTTCGGTCGCGCTGATGGACGGTGTGGCGATCAACGCGCGGTAGATCTCGATAAAGGGCGGTAAATTGTTTTTCATTGTTGACACACCTTGGGTCGTGATAGTATCAATATTCATGCATTTATTGTGAATAAAAATACAATATCGTTGAGCGTAAGAAAACCCATCGAATGTAAGGAGATGCGCTTCCAATGTTAAATACGCTGATTGTGGGTGCCAGTGGTTATGCCGGCGCAGAGCTGGTGACCTATATCAATCGTCATCCGCATATGAACATAACCGCTTTGACGGTCTCCGCGCAAAGCAATGATGCGGGAAAATTAATTTCCGACCTGCATCCGCAGCTCAAAGGCATTGTCGATATGCCGCTGCAGCCGATGTCCGATATCAGCGAATTCAGCGCTGGCGTGGACGTGGTGTTTCTCGCCACCGCGCACGAAGTGAGTCACGATCTGGCGCCGCAGTTCCTTGCCGCCGGCTGCGTGGTGTTCGATCTCTCCGGTGCCTTCCGCGTTAACGATGGGGCGTTCTACGAAAAATATTATGGTTTCACTCATCAGCATCCCGACCTGCTCAAACAGGCGGTGTATGGTCTGGCGGAGTGGAGCGCGGATGCGCTTAAAGAAGCGCAGTTAATCGCGGTGCCTGGCTGCTACCCAACGGCGGCGCAGCTGTCGCTGAAGCCGCTGATCGATGCCGGTCTGCTGGATCTCAACCAGTGGCCAGTGATCAACGCCACCAGCGGGGTGAGCGGCGCGGGACGCAAAGCCGCGATCGGCAACAGCTTCTGTGAAGTCAGCCTGCAGCCGTACGGCATATTTAACCATCGTCATCAGCCGGAGATTGCCAGCCACCTCGGAGCGAAAGTGATTTTTACCCCGCACCTGGGTAATTTTAAACGCGGTATTCTGGAAACCATTACCTGCCGCCTGAAGCCGGGCGTTGGCCATGCGCAGATCGCGGCGGTTTACCAGCAGGCTTACGCCGATAAACCGCTGGTACGTTTATATGATAAAGGCGTGCCCGCAGTGAAAAGCGTCGAAGGTCTGCCATTCTGTGATATCGGTTTTGCCGTGCAGGACGATCATCTCATCGTCGTCGCGGCAGAAGATAATCTGCTGAAAGGCGCCGCAGCGCAGGCGGTGCAGTGCGCGAATATTCGTTTCGGCTTCGCTGAGACGCAGTCTCTTATTTAAGGTGTGATGATGAACCCATTAATTATCAAACTCGGCGGCGTATTACTCGATAGCGAAGAAGCGCTGGAGCGTCTGTTTACCGCGCTGGTCAATTACCGTGAAGCGCACCAGCGTCCGCTGATTATCGTCCACGGCGGCGGCTGCGTGGTGGATGAGCTGATGAAGCAGCTCAATCTGCCGGTGCAGAAGAAAAATGGTCTGCGGGTGACGCCGGCTGAGCAAATCGACATCATCACCGGCGCGCTGGCGGGAACCGCTAACAAGACGCTGCTGGCGTGGGCGAAAAAGCACGGTCTGGCCTCTGTCGGCCTGTTCCTCGGCGATGGCGATAGCGTGAAGGTGACGCAGCTGGATGCTGAGCTGGGCCATGTCGGGCTGGCGCAGCCGGGCTCTCCGACGCTGATCAACACCCTGCTGGCGGGCGGTTACCTGCCGGTGGTGAGCTCTATCGGCGTGACCGATGAGGGCCAGCTGATGAACGTCAATGCTGACCAGGCGGCGACGGCGCTGGCGGCTACCCTGGGGGCGGATCTGATTCTGCTGTCTGACGTCAGCGGTATCCTCGACGGTAAAGGGCAGCGCATTGCCGAGATGACCGCCGAGAAAGCGGAGCAACTGATCGAGCAGGGGATTATCACCGACGGCATGATTGTCAAAGTGAATGCGGCCCTCGACGCCGCGCGCGCTCTGGGCCGTCCGGTGGACATCGCCTCCTGGCGTCACGCCGAGCAGCTGCCGGCGTTGTTTAACGGCACGCCTATCGGCACACGTATTCTGGCTTAAGATTTCATGCCCGGCGGCGCGTTGTCTGCCGGGCTTACAAGACCGTAGGCCGGGGAGGCACAACGCCACCGGCGGAACTAACGAATAAAGGAAGCATGTTATGGCACTTTGGGGCGGGCGTTTTACACAGGCAGCAGATCAACGGTTTAAACAGTTCAACGACTCGTTGCGCTTCGACTATCGTCTGGCGGAGCAGGATATCGTTGGCTCTGTCGCCTGGTCGAAAGCGCTGGTAACGGTCGGCGTTCTGAGTGCCGCTGAACAGCAGCAGCTGGAAGAAGCGCTGAACGTGCTACTGGAAGAGGTGCGCGCCAATCCGCAGCAAATCCTCGCCAGCGATGCCGAAGATATTCACAGCTGGGTGGAAGGCAAACTGATCGACAAAGTGGGCCAGTTGGGCAAGAAACTGCATACCGGCCGCAGCCGTAACGACCAGGTCGCTACCGATCTTAAACTGTGGTGCAAAGATACCGTTGTCGAATTGCTGTCGGCGAACCGCCAGCTGCAGAGCGCGCTGGTGGAGACGGCCCAGCAGAACCAGGACGCGGTGATGCCGGGGTACACCCACCTGCAGCGCGCCCAACCGGTGACGTTCGCGCACTGGTGTCTGGCCTATGTCGAAATGCTGGCGCGCGACGAAAGCCGCCTGCAGGACGCGCTGAAGCGCCTCGACGTTAGCCCGCTGGGCTGCGGCGCGCTGGCGGGAACGGCGTATGAGATCGACCGCGAGCAGCTGGCCGGGTGGCTGGGCTTTGCCTCCGCTACCCGCAACAGCCTCGACAGCGTGTCCGACCGTGACCATGTTCTGGAGCTGCTTTCCGATGCCTCTATCGGCATGGTGCATCTGTCGCGCTTTGCGGAAGATCTGATTTTCTTCAACTCCGGCGAGGCGAATTTCGTCGAGCTTTCCGACCGCGTAACCTCAGGCTCCTCGCTGATGCCGCAAAAGAAAAACCCGGACGCCCTGGAGCTTATCCGTGGCAAATGCGGTCGCGTGCAGGGCGCGCTGACCGGCATGATGATGACCCTGAAAGGGCTGCCGCTGGCCTACAACAAAGATATGCAGGAAGATAAAGAGGGGCTTTTCGACGCCCTGGATACCTGGCTCGACTGCCTGCATATGGCGACCCTGGTGCTGGATGGCATCCAGGTAAAACGTCCGCGCTGTGCGGAAGCGGCGCAGCAGGGCTATGCCAACGCCACGGAGCTGGCGGATTATCTGGTGGCGAAAGGCGTACCGTTCCGTGAGGCGCACCATATTGTCGGTGAAGCGGTGGTGGAAGCCATTGCGCAAGGGAAACCGCTGGAAGCGCTGGCCCTGGCCGATCTGCAGAAATTCAGCCCGGTGATTGCGGACGATGTTTATCCGATCCTGTCGCTGCAGTCCTGCCTGGATAAACGCGCGGCAAAAGGCGGCGTCTCGCCGCAGCAGGTGGCGCAGGCTATCGGCGAGGCGAAGGCCCGTCTGAGCTAATCCTTAGATATCTGCCCCCCCTGACCCGGCCGAGCCCAGCGACGCCGGGTTTTTTATGCAAAAAAAAAGCGGACGCAAGGTCCGCAAAAGTTCACGTTGGCTTTAGTTGTTCGGGTAGAGAAACAGTGTGACGGGCCAGTGGTTTTCACAGGTTCACCGTCTTTATGGGTGTATTATTGAACAGAAAACTTGATAGGGATAATCGTTCGTTGCTATGCTATCTATCGCCATGGACTATCGTGGCGATGGAGGATGAATAATGAATATTCGCGATCTTGAATACCTGGTAGCGCTCGCCGAACACCGCCACTTCCGGCGGGCGGCTGACTCATGCCATGTGAGCCAACCGACGCTCAGCGGACAGATCCGCAAGCTGGAGGATGAGCTTGGCGTCATGCTGCTGGAGCGCACCAGCCGTAAGGTTCTGTTTACCCAGGCGGGGCTGTTGCTGGTGGATCAGGCGCGTACCGTGTTACGCGAAGTAAAAGTGCTCAAGGAGATGGCAAGCCAACAAGGGGAAACCATGTCCGGGCCGCTGCATATCGGCCTGATCCCGACAATTGGCCCGTACCTGCTGCCGCACATCATTCCGATGCTGCATCAGACCTTCCCGAAGCTGGAAATGTATCTGCACGAAGCGCAGACCCATCAGCTGCTGGCTCAGCTCGACAGCGGTAAGCTCGACTGCGCCATCCTGGCGCTGGTCAAAGAGAGCGAGGCCTTTATCGAGGTGCCGCTGTTCGATGAGCCGATGATGCTGGCTATCTATGAGGATCATCCGTGGGCAAACCGCGATCGGGTGCCGATGTCGGATCTGGCCGGTGAAAAGCTGCTGATGCTGGAGGATGGGCACTGCCTGCGCGATCAGGCGATGGGCTTCTGCTTTGAAGCGGGGGCGGATGAGGATACCCACTTCCGCGCGACCAGCCTGGAAACGCTGCGCAATATGGTAGCGGCAGGCAGCGGTATTACCCTGCTGCCTGCGCTGGCGGTGCCGCAGGAAAGAAAACGCGATGGCGTGGTCTACCTGCCGTGCATTAAGCCAGAGCCAAGACGCACCATCGGTCTGGTTTACCGTCCGGGCTCACCGCTGCGCAGCCGCTACGAACATCTGGCGGAGGCCATCCGCGGCACGATGGATGGCCATTTCGACAAGGCGTTAAAACAGGCGGTTTAAGCCGTTCAGCGCGGCAACCCGGTACGCTTCCGCCATGGTCGGGTAGTTAAAGGTGGTGTTGACGAAGTACTCAATGGTGTTACCACCACCTTTCTGCTCCATGATTGCCTGGCCGATGTGAATGATTTCGGCTGCGCGTTCGCCAAAGCAGTGAATGCCGAGGATCTCCTTGGTCTCCCGATGGAACAGGATCTTCAGGGTTCCCACGCTCATGCCAACGATTTGCGCCCGCGCCAGGTGTTTAAACTGAGCGCGACCCACCTCATACGGCACTTTCATCGCCGTCAGCTGCTGCTCGGTTTTCCCGACGGAGCTGATTTCCGGAATGGTGTAGATCCCGGTCGGGATATCTTCAATCAGATGCGCTGAGGCTTCGCCTTTCACCAGCGCCTGGGCGGCAATGCGTCCCTGATCGTACGCCGCGGAGGCGAGGCTCGGATAGCCGATGACATCCCCAACCGCATAGATGTGCGGAAGGGCGGTCTGATACATGCTGTTGACCTTCAGCTGACCGCGGCTATCGGTCTGCAGACCGATATTTTCCAGCGCCAGAGTGTCGGTATTGCCGGTGCGGCCGTTGGCGTACAGCAGGCAATCGGCTTTCAGTTTTTTACCGGACTTCAGGTGCATGATCACCCCGTCATCCACCCCCTCAATTTTCTCATACTCCTCGTTGTGGCGAATGACCACGCCGCTGTTCCAGAAGTGATAAGAGAGCGAATCTGACATCTCCTGATCGAGGAAGGCCAGCAGACGATCGCGGGTGTTGATCAGATCGACCTTCACCTCCATGCCGCGGAAGATCGACGCATATTCACAACCGATTACCCCGGCGCCGTAAATGATCACATGGCGCGGCTCATGCTGCAGGCTGAGAATCGAATCGCTGTCATAGATGCGCGGGTGGTGGAAATCGACATCCGCCGGATGGTAGGGGCGAGAGCCGCAGGCGATAACGAATTTCTCCGCGGTCACCGTCTCAACCGTGCCGTCATGACACTCCAGCGCCAGAGTATGCTCATCAACGAAGTGGGCATTGCCCTGCAGAATTTCACAGTGGTTGCGCTCATAGAATCCCTGGCGCATATGAGTCTGCTGGTTGATGACGCTGTCGGCATGGTTAAGGATGTCGGCGAAAGAAGAGCGAAGAAGGCGGGAGTGGTCGCTGTAGAGGGGGTTTTGGTTAAACTCGATAATACGGCTGACGGCATGGCGGAGGGCTTTCGACGGGATGGTGCCCCAGTGGGTGCAACCGCCGCCGACGTTATGGTAGCGCTCGATGACGGCAACGCGTGCTCCCTGTTTTACCAGTCCCATGGCGGCGCCTTCGCCGCCAGGACCGGAACCAATCACTATTGCATCATAATCCCAAGAGTGTGACATGGCATTACTCACCTGTTTTATACATAAAATAAACACGATGATAACATTCGCTGCGCTTTAACCCAATTATCGTTGTGCTTTTTTGCGGCATAAAAGCAGAAACGGCTCGTAAACAATCATTCACAATCCAGGGCAAACCGATTAGTTTTAATCTCTGGTATAGTGCCAGCAGGGCTATTGGAAGGATTCATACATCGTGATGGGCGTAAGAGCACAACAAAAAGAAAAAACCCGCCGTTCGCTGGTGGAAGCGGCATTCAGCCAACTTAGCGCTGAGCGGAGTTTCGCCAGCCTGAGTTTGCGTGAAGTGGCGCGGGAAGCAGGGATCGCGCCGACGTCCTTTTATCGTCATTTTCGCGATGTCGATGAGTTAGGCCTGACGATGGTCGATGAGAGCGGACTGATGCTGCGCCAGCTGATGCGCCAGGCGCGCCAGCGGATTGCCAAAGGCGGCAGCGTGATCCGCACCTCGGTCTCGACCTTTATGGAGTTTATCGGTAACAACCCGAACGCCTTCCGCCTGCTGCTGCGCGAGCGCTCGGGAACTTCTGCGGCGTTTCGCGCCGCCGTCGCACGCGAGATCCAGCACTTTATTGCGGAACTCGCCGACTATTTAGAACTCGAAAACCATATGCCGCGCGCCTTTACCGAAGCGCAGGCTGAAGCTATGGTCACCATCGTTTTTAGCGCTGGCGCGGAAGCGCTGGATGTCGGCCCTGAACAGCGCCGACAGCTGGAAGAACGGTTGGTACTGCAGCTCAGAATGATCTCTAAAGGCGCGTATTACTGGTATCGCCGTGAACAAGAAAAAATGTCACATCATTCCGAATAACGTGAAGGACGAGCAATGAAACACTCAGTTCAAGATAAAGGTACGCTGCTGCTGGCGCTGATTGCCGGGTTATCTATTAATGGCGCCTTTGCGGCGCTGTTCAGTTCGATAGTTCCGTTTTCCGTCTTCCCCATCTTATCCCTGCTGCTGACGGTCTACTGTCTGCATCAGCGCTATCAGAATCGCAGTATGCCCGTCGGGCTACCGGGCCTCGCCGCCGCCTTTTTTATTCTCGGGGTGCTGTTGTACAGCACCGTCGTGCGTGCGGAGTACCCTGATATCGGCTCTAACTTCTTCCCGGCCGTTCTGTCCGTCGCGATGGTCTTCTGGATCGGCTACAAGATGCGTAACCGCAAAAATACGGCAGCCGAATAAGCCGCCAGTGATAAAAAACCGGCAATATGACGTTGCCGGTTTTTTTTGGCCTATTTCCGGGTCAACAGCACGCCGCATTCCATGTGATGGGTATACGGGAACTGGTCGAACAGCGCCAGCCGGGTAACATTATGCGTCTGGCTTAGCGTTTCCAGATTGCGGCACAGCGTTTCCGGGTTGCACGAAATGTACAGAATACGCGGATAGGCCTGCACCATTTTTTCCGTTTCACTGTCCAGCCCGCTACGCGGCGGATCAACGAAAATCGTCTCGCACTGATAGCTTTGCAGATCGATACCCTGCAGCCGGTTAAACTCACGCACGCCGTTCATCGCCTGAGTAAACTCTTCCGCCGCCATGCGGATAATCTGCACGTTGTCGATATGGTTGGCGGCTATGTTGTACTGCGCCGCCGCCACCGACGGTTTGGCGATTTCGGTGGCCAGGACGCGATCGAAATTACGCGCCAGCGCCAGCGAGAAGTTACCGTTGCCGCAGTACAATTCCAGCAGGTCGCCGGTCGCTCCTTTGGTGACATCCAGCGCCCACTCCAGCATTTGAATGTTCATTGCCGCGTTCGGTTGGGTAAAGCTGTTTTCCACCTGACGGTAGATCATCTCCCGACCGCCAACCGGCAGACGTTCATCTATATAATCCTGATCGAGCTCGATTTTAGTTTTGGTCGCCCGACCAATGAGATGCACATTGAGCCCCTGGGCTCGCAGGGCGTCACGCAGCGCCTCCGCTTGCTCACGCCAGGCATCATCGAGTTTTTTATGATACAGCAGCGAGACGACCGCCTGATTGCTGAGGGTGGTCAGATAGTCAATCTGGAACAGCTTATGGCGCAGCACGGGATTGTTGCGTACGCCCTCCAGCATGGCGGTCATCAGCTGATTGATGAGCGCGCTGGCGGCCGGGAAGCTGTCAACGCGAATCCGCGACCGGGTCTGCTGATCGAAAATTATATGGTACAGGTCGTCGCCATCGTGCCACAGACGGAACTCGGCGCGCATACGGTAGTGGCTGACCGGCGAACGAAACACTTCCGGAACCGGCGCGGCAAAAGGCGCCATCATGGTTTGCAAACGGACGACTTTTTCTGCCAGTTGCGCTTCGTATTGTTCGGTAGGAAGGTGTTCGGGGGTCATGATGTATCCTGAATAAAATAAGTACGCGGGGATTGTAGGGAAAGCGCCGGGGATGTCCAGCCTCGAATGCCGCGGGAAATATAATTAGCAGTCTGGACATCTATATGATTCTGATTGTAGCATTCGCCTACCGGTCCTGTGAGTTAAAAGGGAACCCAGTGGAAATCTGGGGCTGACGCGCAGCGGTAAGGAAGGTGAGAAATGAGCGCACTCGGTGCAGACACTGCGGTTAGCCGTGGGAAGTCATTATTTCTTGAAACAGCCTCCAAGCCCGAAGACCTGCCGGAATACGTCGCACTGGGTTTTATCGTCGCGAGCAACTGATAAAACCTGCGGCATCCTTTTTCTGTTTCGGATGCTTTTACAATGATTAAAAAAGCTTCGCTGATGACGGCCTTATCCGTCACGGCATTTTCCGGCTGGGCGCAGGATAGCAATTCAGATACGTTGGTGGTGACAGCAAACCGTTTTCAACAGCCGGTCAATACCGTGCTGGCGCCGACCGATATAGTGACGCGCGATGACATCGACCGCTGGCAGTCCAAAGATTTAAACGATGTCATGCGTCGTCTTCCCGGGGTCGATATTGCCCGCAACGGCGGCATGGGGCAGAGCGCTTCGCTGTATGTTCGGGGGACGGAGGCTCGCCACGTGCTGGTGCTGATCGACGGTGTGCCGATGGCGCGTCCGGGGATCTCCAATGGCGTGGATATCAGTCAGATCCCTATCTCGCTGGTCCAGCGGGTGGAATATATCCGCGGCCCGCGCTCCGCGGTGTATGGCTCCGGAGCGATCGGCGGGGTGGTGAACATTATCACCATGACCGACGCTGAGCGTTCGCAGATCAACGCCGGCGCGGGAACGAACGGCTATCAGTCCTATGATGGCGCCTTCAACAAGCGGTTTGGCGATACGCTGGTTACCGCTGCCGGCGCCTATCAGACCACCAAAGGGTTTAACGTCCAGCCGAACTCCTCTTATAGCGGCGACAGCGATCGCGACGGCTACCGCAATAAAATGCTGTGGGGCGGGGTACAGCATCAGTTCGATGATAACTTCTCGGGATTCTTCCGCGGCTATGGTTATTCCGCCAATGCTGACTATGACCAGGGTAACTGGGGCTACGCAGGTGGAAACGATGAAGATCAGTCCTATACCCAATCCTGGGATACCGGTCTGCACTACCACTCCGGAATTTACTCCTCCCAGCTGATTGCGAACTATCAGCGTATTAAAGATTACAACTACAGCAGCGACGCTGGCCGCTATGCCGCGGGCACCACCCTGGATGATATGGAACAGCGCTATATCCAGTGGGGAAATAATGTTGTGGTGGGCCATGGCGCGGTGAGCGGCGGCGTAGACTGGAAACAGGAGAAGCTGAAATCCAGCGGAACGACCAGTACCGACGTGTATAAGCGCGATACCACCGGTCTTTATCTGACGGGCCAGCAGCAGATTGACAGCGTGACGCTGGAAGCTTCCGGCCGTGAGGATCATGACGAGCAGTTTGGCTGGCACGGTACCTGGCAGACGGCGGCAGGCTGGGAATTTATCGACGGTTATCGGACAACGCTCTCGTACGGCACAGGATTCCTCGCCCCCTCCCTCGGGCAGCAGTACGGCGCAGAACGCTTTGGCATCGCCTCTAACCCGAACCTGAAGCCAGAGGAGTCGAAGCAGTGGGAAGCGGGCCTTGAAGGGTTAACGGGGCCGGTCGACTGGCGTCTCTCCGCGTATCGCTATGAGATTCAAAACCTCATCGATTACGACAACAACGCCTATTACAACGTCAAGTCGGCGACGATCAAGGGGCTGGAGTGGACGGGAAATGTCACCACAGGGCCGGTGGAGCACCATCTGACGCTGCAGTATGTTGACCCTCGCGATGATGAAACTAACAAGATCCTCTATCGCCGGGCGAAGCAGCAGGTGAAATACGAGCTGAACGGCCAGGTCTACGATCTGGGGTGGGATGTGACGTATCACTACATCGGCAAGCGCTACGATTATGATTACGACAATTCGCGTACCGTCAATATGGGTGGGTTGAGCCTCTGGGATGTCGGTTTATCGTATCCCGTCACCTCACACCTGACAGTTCGTGGTAAAATAGCCAACCTGTTCGATAAAGATTACGAGACAGTTTATGGCTACCAATCTGCAGGACGGGAATACACCTTGTCTGGCAGCTACACCTTCTGATCCACGTCCCACCGTGCTGGTGTTTGATTCCGGCGTCGGTGGGTTGTCGGTTTATAATGAGATTCGGCAGCTGCTGCCGAATCTGCATTACATCTATGCTTTCGATAACGTTGCCTTCCCCTATGGCGAGAAGAGCGAGGAGTTTATCGTTGAGCGCGTTGTGGAAATCGTCACCGCTGTCCAGCAGCGTTATCCCCTGGCGCTGGCGGTGATCGCCTGCAATACCGCCAGTACCGTCTCCCTGCCTGCCCTGCGTGAAAAGTTCGCCTTCCCCGTTGTTGGCGTGGTGCCGGCGATCAAGCCCGCCGCCCGCTTAACGGCGAACGGCATTGTTGGTCTGCTGGCGACGCGCGGTACCGTAAAGCGTCCTTATACCCGTGAGCTGATCGACCGCTTTGCCAATGAATGTCGGATTGAGATGCTGGGGTCGGCGGAGCTGGTGGAGCTGGCGGAAGCGAAGCTGCACGGCGAGCCTGTGCCGTTAGAAGAGCTGCGCCGTATCCTGCGCCCGTGGCTGCGGATGCAGGAGCCGCCGGATACGGTGGTGCTGGGCTGCACCCATTTTCCTCTTTTACAGGAGGAGCTGCAGCGCGTTCTGCCGGAAGGCACGCGGCTGATTGATTCCGGCGCGGCGATTGCCCGTCGCACCGCCTGGCTGTTAGAGCATGAAGCGCCGGATGCGAAGTCCAGCGACGAGAATAAAGCATTCTGCATGGCGTTGACGGCAGAAACGGAACAACTTTTACCCGTTTTGCATCGCTATGGCTTCTCGACGCTGGAAAAATTACCGCTTTAACGGCGTTTTGCACAAAAAAGAGACGGTTGAATAATTTTTTGAAAACAGGGCTTGTCAACGTCTCAGAACTCCCTATAATGCGCCTCCACTGACACGGAACAACGGCAAGCGAGCCGCCGGGTCAGCAGGGTTTCGGCGATGAAGTTCAGCGCTGAAAACCGACAGAGAAAAGCAAAATAAGGGCTTGACTCTGAATGAGGAAAACGTATTATACGGGACCTCGCAACGGTGAGCTGAAAGCCGCGTTGCAACTGCTCTTTAACAATTTATCAGACAATCTGTGTGGGCACTCAAAGTGACAT
>NZ_JBEAJG010000035.1:0-95217 GCF_040065235.1 Klebsiella sp. GB_Kp047
GCGCCGGCGCGGGCGCCACCACCGTCTTCGGGGTGATTATCGGTACCGGCTGCGGCGGCGGGATCGCCGTTCATCAACAGCTGCTCAGCGGCCCCAACGCTATCGCCGGAGAGTGGGGACATAATCCGCTGCCGGGCTATACTCCTGAGCGCGATGGCCCGCCGCAGCCCTGCTACTGCGGCAAAACGAACTGCATCGAAAGCTTTGTTTCCGGCACCGGCTTCGCCCGCCGCTACGGGGAACAAGCGCGTGCGGAAGCCATTGTCGCCGCAGCGCAAAACGGCGATCCGCGCGCGCTGGCCCACTGGCGTCATTTTATCGACGCCTTTGCCCGCAGCCTGGCGTCAGTGATCAACATTCTCGACCCGCAGGTGATTGTGCTGGGCGGCGGTTTGTCCAACGTCAGCCAGATCTATCGCGATCTGCCTGCCGCCATCGTGCCGTGGATCTTCTCCGACAGCTGCCGCACGCAGATCAAACCGGCCCGCTTCGGCGACGCCAGCGGCGTGCGCGGCGCGGCCTGGCTGCCCCGGTTGCCCGGCGCCGCGGACGGGCCTCGGTAGACACTTTTTTCAGCAGGTATGTTAAGCTAGGCGAAAATGTTCAGACAGAAAAAGCCATGCCAACGATTGATGATGTTTCAAGATTAGCGAATGTCTCAAGAGCGACGGTTTCCCGCGTGCTGACCGGCACCCGGGGCGTGCGCGAAGAGAGCCGGGAAGCTGTGCTGCGGGCCGTTGAAGAACTCAACTATCGCCCGAGCTTTGCCGCACAAAACCTCGCCAGTCAGACATCCAGCCACGTTGGCCTGGTGATTTCCGCGCAGGACGAGAGCCTCGGCGCGCGTCTGTTGCCGCTCCTCTCGCAGGCGCTGAAAGGGCTGAATAAAAGCCTGCTGGTCCAGTACGTCAGCGACCCGGTAGAGCAGGCGGCGGCGATCGACGATCTGCAGCGCCAGTGCGTGGCGGTGGTGGTGCTGGGCGCCGTTGCCGCCGACGCGCCGCGCAACGTTATCGCCTTTGACCGCTTCGGCGTCGCTGGAAGCAACAGCCAGGGCTATGACTTCGCCTTCGCCACCGAAAGCGCCTGCCGCTATGTGATTGGCAAGGGACACCGCAACATCGCCCTGCTGGTGGACAGCGATAGCGACGATGCCAGCCGACAGATGCTGGAAGGCTACCGCAACGTCCTGCAGAACTACTCCATTCCTTTTAACCGCCAGCTGGTGCTGACGGCCAACGATGATGTCGAGCAGGCGCTGCTGACCTTAATTAACAGCTTCAGTAAATACTCAGTCATTATCGTTAAACGCGACCGCTACGCGGCTGAAGCAATGCGCCTGCTGCGCGAATTCACCATCGCCGTCCCGCAGGAGGTCTCCCTGCTGAGCCTTGAGGATTCCCCCCTCGCCTCGCTGCTCTATCCGCCGCTGACCTGCATCTCATGGCCACTGGAGGCGCTGCTGGATAACTGTATTCAGCGTATTCGCAGCCTGATAGACGACCGGCCAACGTTCACCGCCGAGGGCCGCTCGCTGGCCGGCCGCCTGATCCCGCGCCAGTCGGTCGCCGATATCTCTTGATCTCCGCCCGGTTCGCGCCGGGCCAACCTTGCCTCCCCTTTCTCGCGCTTTCGTTTCCCGGCTCATTATTATCCCCCCGCACGCAAATAAGAATTATTTTCATTTATAAATAGCTTGTGCTATATAACATAGCAATGGCTATAAACGCTGAGAAATTAACCACACCATTGCGAGGGATCCTATGCTGCATCTGACACCGCTGAAATCATTGCTGCTGGCCAGCGCGCTGGCCCTGCTGGCCGCGGCGCCGGCCTCGGCGCAGGAGAAATTCAGGGTTATCACCACCTTCACGGTTATCGCCGATATGGCGCAGAACGTGGCCGGCGATGCCGCCGTCGTCAGCTCCATCACCAAACCGGGCGCGGAGATCCACGACTACCAGCCCACCCCCGGCGATATCAAACGCGCGCAGGGGGCGCAGCTGATCCTCAGCAATGGTCTCAATCTCGAACGGTGGTTTGCCCGCTTTTATCAGCACTTGCAGGGCGTGCCGGAGGTGGTGGTCAGCGAGGGGATCCAGCCGATGGGCATCAGCGCGGGCCCCTATAGCGGGAAGCCCAATCCCCATGCCTGGATGTCGGCAGATAACGCCCTGATCTATGTCGATAATATTCGCGACGCGCTGGTGAAATACGATCCGCCTCACGCCGACACCTATCGCCGCAACGCCGAGGCCTACAAAGAGAAGATCCGCCAGACGATGGCGCCACTGCAGGCCAGACTGGCGCAGCTGCCGGAGGATAAGCGCTGGCTGGTCACCAGCGAGGGAGCCTTCTCCTATCTGGCCCGCGACTATGGCCTGCACGAACTGTATCTGTGGCCGATTAACGCCGACCAGCAGGGTACCCCGCAACAGGTGCGCAAGGTTATCGACACCATGAAGAGAGAACAGATCCCGACCATCTTCAGCGAAAGCACCATCTCCGATAAACCGGCGCGTCAGGTGGCGCGCGAAGCCGGCGCCCACTACGGCGGCGTGCTGTATGTCGATTCGCTGAGCGCCGCCGACGGCCCGGTGCCGACCTGGCTCGACCTGCTGCGCGTCACCACCGAAACCATCGTCAACGGTATCCAGGACGGGATGAGGAAACAGCCATGAATACAGCGCAAGCGGGTCTGTATGTCGACCAGCTCACCGTTACCTGGCGCAACGGCCACACCGCCCTGCGCGACGCCTCGTTCAGCGTACCACGCGGCGCCATTGCCGCGCTGGTGGGGGTTAACGGCTCGGGTAAATCCACGCTGTTTAAAGCGCTGATGGGCTTTGTGCGCATCGGTCACGGCGAGATCGCCATACTCGGCCAGCCGGTCAATCGCGCGCTGCGCCAGAATCTGGTCGCCTATGTCCCGCAGTCGGAAGAGGTGGACTGGTCCTTCCCGGTGCTGGTGGAGGATGTGGTGATGATGGGCCGCTACGGCCATATGGGCTGGCTGCGGCGGGCAAAGCCGCGCGATCGCGAAATCGTCGATGCCGCGCTGGCCCGCGTGGGCATGAGCGAGTACCGCCATCGGCAAATTGGCGAGCTCTCCGGTGGGCAGAAAAAGCGCGTCTTCCTTGCCCGCGCCATCGCTCAGCAGGGTCAGGTGATCCTGCTGGATGAGCCTTTTACCGGCGTCGATGTGCAGACCGAAGCGCGGATCATCAGCCTGTTGCGCGAGCTACGCGATGAGGGCTGCACCATGCTGGTCTCCACCCATAACCTCGGGTCCGTAAGTGAGTTTTGCGATTATACGGTGATGGTAAAAGGCACCGTGCTGGCCAGCGGCCCGACAGAAACCACCTTCACCGCCGAGAATCTGGAGCGGGCTTTCAGCGGCGTGCTGCGCCACGTCGCCCTCACCGGCGCGGAAGCGCAGATTATCACCGATGACGAGCGGCCGTTTATCAGCCGGCGCGCGGCGGGAGGACCACGATGAGCTGGCTGCTGGAGCCGTTTGGCTATCACTATATGCTCAATGCGATGTGGGTATCGGCGCTGGTGGGCGGCGTCTGCGCCTTTCTCTCCTGCTACCTGATGCTCAAAGGCTGGTCGCTGATTGGCGACGCCCTTTCCCACTCGATTGTGCCCGGCGTCGCCGGGGCCTATATGCTCGGCCTGCCGTTTGCCCTCGGCGCGTTTCTCTCTGGCGGCCTAGCGGCGGGCAGTATGCTGTTTTTGCAGCAGCGATCGCGGCTAAAAGAGGATGCGATTATCGGCCTGATCTTCTCCTCCTTCTTCGGTATCGGGCTGTTTATGGTGTCGCTGAACCCGACGTCGGTGAATATCCAGACCATTATCCTCGGCAATATTCTGGCCATCGCCCCGGAGGATATTATCCAGCTGGCGGCGATCGGCTTTATCTCGATGGCGATCCTGCTGCTGAAGTGGAAAGATCTGATGGTGACCTTCTTCGATGAAAACCACGCCCGCTCGATTGGTCTAAACACCCGCGGCCTGAAGCTGCTGTTCTTTACCCTGCTGGCGGCCTGCACCGTAGCGGCGCTGCAGACCGTCGGCGCCTTTCTGGTCATCTGCCTGGTGGTCACTCCCGGGGCCACCGCCTGGCTGTTAACCGACCGCTTCCCGCGCCTGCTGGCCATCGCCGTCGCCATCGGCAGCCTGACCAGCTTCTTCGGCGCCTGGCTCAGCTACTATCTCGACGGCGCCACCGGCGGCATTATCGTGGTGGCGCAAACGCTGCTGTTCCTCATCACCTTTATCTTTGCGCCGAAGCATGGCCTGCTGGCCAACCGCCGCCGCGCCAGGGAGGCCGCATGCTGAATCTGTTCCTGGCTCCGTTTCAGTTTCCATTTATGGTCAACGCGATAACGGTATCGATGGTCGTCGCCGTGCCCTGCGCGCTGCTGTCGGTCTTTCTGGTGCTTAAAGGCTGGGCGCTGATGGGCGACGCCATGAGCCACGCGGTCTTTCCCGGCGTGGTGCTGGCCTACATTATCGGCATCCCCTTTGCCATCGGCGCGTTTATCGCCGGGCTGCTGTGCGCCGTAACGACCGGTTTTCTTGACGATAACAGCCGCCTCAAACGCGATACCATTATGGGAATTGTCTTCTCCGGCATGTTTGGCGCCGGGCTGGTGCTGTACGTAGCGATCCAGTCCGACGTCCATCTCGACCATATTCTGTTCGGCGACATGCTGGGGATCTCCCTCAGCGATATTGGACAAACGGCGGCTATCGCGCTGGTGATAGCGCTGATTATCGGGCTGAAATGGCGGGATTTTTTGCTGCACGCCTTCGATCCGACGCAGGCCAAAGCCAGCGGCCTGCGCGGCGGGCTGCTGCACTACGGCCTGCTGTGCATGATCGCCCTGACCATCGTCGCGACGCTGCAGTCGGTAGGGATTATTCTGTCGATTTCGCTGCTGATTGCCCCCGGGGCGATCGCGCTCCTGCTGGTACGGCGCTTTATCCACGCCCTGCTGCTGGCGGTGGCAGTGGCGGTCTGCTGCTCGGCGGGAGGGGTGTGGCTGGCGTTTTATCTCGATAGCGCGCCGGCGCCGACTATCGTGGTGCTGTTCACCGCGCTGTTTGTGGTCGCCTTTGTGGCAAGCACGATCCGGGATAGCCGGAAACAGAAAACTTCAGCAACCATCCCCGGCGGCGGCTAACGCCTTACCGGGGCTACAAAAAACGCGAGTTGTCCGCCGGCTGCGCGCCGCGCAGGCCGGGGAAGGCCGCTATTTTTTCGGTCGGTATTTTTCCGGCAGCGGCGGCACCGGCCGCCTGTCATCCAGCAGATGGCGAAGGGTCAGGATCGGGTGACGCCAGAGCATTCGCGGCCCGGCCCAGCGCATAATCTGCTTCATCTCTTCGCGCTTCGCCGGCTGGTAGCAATGCACCGGACACTGCTTGCAGGCCGGTTTATTGTCGCCAAACACGCACTTATCAAGGCGCTTATCGGCGTAGGCGTTCAGCGCCTGATAGTGTTCGGCGTCGTCGCGGGCCTCCGGACAGCGGCGCTGATAAAGCCCAATCATCCGACCGATCGTCTGCTTTTCACGTTCGATGCGTTTGCCCACCGTCAATTTCCCTCCCCATAAAAAGATGCATCAATAATACACCTTTTAAGCCGGCCACGCAGCCGCTTTCCTAACGATCAGGTCGGGTTAGCGGGTTTATCAACATGCCCCAATGCTTTTTCCGGGAAGCAGACATCGCGCACCCGGCGTTTCAGCTCTGCCGCATCCGGAAAGCCGCCATCCTGCTTGCGCTCCCAGATCTGCTGGCCGTCGATATCGATAGTGAAGATCCCGCCGGTGCCCGGCACCAGCGTCACCGAGGCGATATCGGTGCTGAAGGTGTGTAACAGCTCCTGCGCCATCCAGCTGGCGCGCAGCATCCAGTTGCACTGGGAACAATAGGTGATGGTGATAGCCGCTTTTGAATTCATCGTCATCTCGCTCAGGCTGAAAGGGCACAGTGTAAACAAAGTGCAGTTTAAATGAGGAATACATCAATATTTTGTTGCAAACGATAATGCCTATCATTACCATTCGCAATCAACAAATGGAGTTAGACCCTATCCGCAACGGAAAAGACGGAGCAACCTGCAACTCTGGAAGTAACGCGTGAGCCGATACTAATAACGATCAAGGCGTGGCGACTATGTACAAATCGACTCCGTCAGCAGCAGGGTGTAAAAAACGCCTGCTGGTGACCTCTTTGCTTGCAGCAATTTATCAAACTTCTGCCGTCGCAGCAGGCACTTCCGCCATCGGCGGCGAGGCGGTGGATGACACCTCGGAACAAATGACCGTCACCGCTCCCGCGCCGGCGCAAAAAGCCGGTAACGAGCACAGCATCAGCGCCCGGGAGCTGGAGGATAAAGGCGCTAACGATTTCGGCTCAATCATGCGCTATGAGCCGCTCATCAGCGCCACCGGGGCCAGCGGCGGCTCCGGCAACGGCAAAAGCGGCTTCGACCGCGGGGGCTACACCGGCTACAACATTCGCGGTATGGAGAGCAACCGCGTCGGCATCGACGTGGACGGTATCGCCCAGCCCAACGCCACCGGCCGCGGCTACGTCGGTCGCGCCGGGCTCAACACCTTCGGCATCGGCCGCGATTATATCGACCCCTATATGTACGGCAGCGTGGATATCCAGTCCGGCGCCACCTCGACGGAAACGGCCAACAGCGCCATCGGGGGGAATGTCTCCTTCCGCCCGAAATCGGCGGATGATTACCTGCGCCCGGGCAAAACCAGCGCCTTCGGCTATCGCAGCGGCTACGACTCCGCGGATCGCAGCTGGCACAACGGGGTGACCGTCGCCGGCGGCGATGAGTTCCTGCGCGGCATTTTGGTCTACAGCCGCCGCGATGGTCAGGAAACCGAAAATAACAGCGGCACCGTCGATGCCTACCCGGCGAACTGGCACTCCGATGCCTTTCTGGCCTCCGGGATCTGGCAGCCCAACGACGAGCACAAGCTAACCAGCACCTTCGACTATTACCATAAAACCAACCACACCCACTACGATACCTGGGACTCCAGCGGCAACAGCACCATCGGCACCGCCAACCAGACCAGCCAGACCCGGCGCTGGGGCCTGAGCCTGAAGGATGACTGGACGCCGATGAATGACTACCTCGACAGCGTCTCCAGTAAAATCTATTACCAGCATACCGAAGCCCATGACTGGACGTATATGCCGGACAGCGTCACCCGCAGAATGCAGACGGTGAACTCCAACTACGACACCGACACCTGGGGCCTGCAGACCGCACTGGCGAAAACCCTGGGCCGCCACGATCTGAGCGCCGGCTTTAACGCCAGCACCAGCAAAACCCAGCGGCCGTTCAGCCAGTCGCCAATCCCCAGCGTTTACAGCGAGATCATGCAGCCGGAGGCGGATAGCCGCAGCTACACCCTCGGCGGTTTTGTTCAGGATAAGATCAACTTCGATCTCGATAGCCACAATTTCGCCATTATTCCCGGCGTGCGTGTGGTACATCAATCGACGAAGCCGGAAAATCTGTCCGACCTCGCCGCCAACAGCAGCGCGCTGACCGAATCGTCAGTGGCCAGGCTGTATGGTAAAAACAGCGATACCCAGGTTCTGCCGTCGTTGACCTTCCAGTACGACCTCACCCCGCGTCTGATGACCTACCTGCAGTACCAGCGCGGGGCGCAGTTCCCCAACGCCAGCCAGCTGTATGGCTCCTGGAACCTTGGCTCCAGCTACGCCGGCAGCCAGCAGTATGCCCTGATCGGCAATACCGATCTGAAGACGGAAACCAGCGACAATCTTGAGTGGGGACTGAAGGGGGAAGTTACCGAAGGCATCACTCTGCGCACGGCGCTGTTCTACAACAGCTATAAGAACTTTATCGCCTATACCCGCTATACCCGGGCGAATAATCCGGGCCAGTTCACCAACGTGCCGTCGAATATCTACACCATTTATCAGGCGGAAAACCGCGATAAAGCCTATATCTACGGCGGTGAAATCAGCACTAAATTTAACTTTGGCACCTGGTATGAGCAGGTGGACGGCCTGAGCGCCACCCTCGCCCTCGGCTATAGCGAAGGGAAATCGAAATCCAGCTACAGCGGCGATAAATACGTCGACCTCGACAGCGTAGCGCCGATGAAAGCCATCGTCGGCGTGGCGTGGGACGATCCGGCGAAACGCTACGGCACCGCCCTGACGGCGACCTTCGTCAAAGGGAAACAGGCGACCGCCACCAATCGCGAAAGCTACAGCAACAGCGGATCCGCCATCACCGATGCCAGCAGCGACTATATGCGCGTGCCGGGCTACGGCATGCTGGACTGGACCGCGTACTGGCAGGTAGCGAAAAACGTGCGCCTCAATGGCGGGGTCTACAACCTCACCGATCGTAAATACTGGGATTACCTGAGCAGCCGCAATATCGAGACCGGCACCAACCAGGACGCCAACGATAAAGCGCTGGCGGTGATGCCGGGCCGCACCTGGCAGCTCGGAGTCAACGTCGACTTCTGATTGCCCGAATAACCACTCACCTGCCCCGGCCCACCGGCCGGGGATATTGATCATCGAGAAGGATATAATTATGCCCAATGCCCACCCCGATTTGTGGCAGCGCTACCAGGCCACCAAAGCGGCCAGCGCCGCGAAATATGCCCGCGATATCGCCGCGGAAATGGGGATCAGCGAAGCCGAACTGACCGCCGCCCGCCTCGGCCACGATACCGTACGCCTGAGCGATGACGCCCGGGCGCTGATTGCCGCCCTGGAGCGCGTCGGTGAAACCAAATGCATCTGCCGCAACGAGTATGCCGTGCATGAGCAGGTCGGCCAGTTCACGCACCAGCACCTCAGCGGCCACGCCGGGCTGGTACTCAACCCGCGCGCGCTCGACCTGCGTCTGTTCCTCAGCCAGTGGGCCAGCGCCTTCCATCTGAACGATAACGGTCGCCAGAGCATTCAGTTTTTCGACCACCACGGTGACGCCCTGCTGAAAGTCTATGCGACCACGCAGACCGACATGGCGGCCTGGGACACCCTGATCGCGGAGTATCGGGTGGCGGCCCCGGCACCGCTGACCCTGCGCCCGCTGGAGCCGGTGAAATATGCCGAGAGCGCCGATGGAGCCGCGCTGGAGAACGACTGGCGCGCGATGACCGACGTACACCAGTTCTTCGGTCTGCTGCGTAAATATCAGCTTTCCCGCCAGCAGGCCTTCCGTCTGGTGAGCGACGACCTCGCCTGCCGCGTTGATCGCCATGCGCTGCCAGCGTTACTGGAGACGGTGCGCCAGGAGGGCAATGAAATCATGATCTTCGTCGGCAATCGCGGCTGCGTGCAGATTTTCACCGGCGCCCTGGAAAAGCTGGCGCCGATGCGCGGCTGGCTGAATATCTTCAATCCCACCTTTACCCTCCATCTGCGCGAAGAGAGCATCGATGAAGTGTGGGTGACCCGTAAGCCGACCTCAGACGGACACGTCACCAGCGTCGAGCTGTTCGCCAAAGACGGCACTCAGATTGCCCAGCTCTATGGCCAGCGCAGCGAGGGCCACCCCGAGCAGGTGCAATGGCGCCAGCAGGTGGATCGTCTGACTCGCGAAGGACTGCCCGCATGATGCGCTGGTTACTGCTTCTCATCGCCTTCCCGCTGCTGAGCCACGCCGCTGTGGAGCGGCTCGTCACCCTCGGCGGAGATGTCACTGAGATCGTCTATGCCCTTGGCGCGCAACAGAGCCTGATTGCCCGGGACAGCACCAGCAGCTGGCCCCCGGCGGCGCAAAAACTGCCGGATGTCGGCTACCTGCGGCAGCTGAACGCTGAGGGGATCCTCGCATTACGTCCGCAGCTGGTGTTAGCGAGCGCCCAGGCGCAGCCCTCGCTGGTCTTACACAAGGTGCAGGCGAGCGGCGTGAAGGTGGTTAACGTGCCTGGCGGCGAAAACCTGGCCGCGATCGATAACAAAGTGGCCGTCATTGCCGAAGCATTAGGCAAAACCCCGGCAGGCGACGCGCTGCGCCAGCAGCTTCAGCAGCAGATCGCCGCCATTCCAACGCAGCCGATTGCCAGGCGAGTGCTGTTTATTCTCAGCCACGGCGGAATGAATACTCTGGTGGCCGGGCAACACACCGCGGCCGATGGCGCCATTCGCGCCGCCGGTCTGCAGAACGCGATGCAGGGCTTCGACCACTATCGGGCGATGTCGCAGGAGGGAGTGGCCGCCAGCCAGGCGGATCTGGTGGTGATCTCCGCCGATGGTCTCAAAGGGATGGGCGGCGAAGCCGGGCTGTGGAGCCTGCCCGGCCTGGCGCAGACCCCGGCGGGTCGCCATAAACAACTGCTGACGATCGACGACATGGCCCTGCTCGGCTTTGGGCCGCGCACCCCGCAGGCAATTATCGCGCTGCGTGAAAAAGCGGAGCAACTGCCCTGATGCGCCCTGCCCTCGCCCGCCGTTTGCTGATGATGACGCTACTGCTGGTTTCGCTGACGCTGTTCGCCACCACCCTTGGCGCGATGCGTTTGCCGCTGGCCAGCCTGCTGCCCGCCGGGGATGAGATGCTGCGCCACATCTGGCTGACCATCCGTCTGCCGCGGGTGCTGCTGGCCCTGCTGGTAGGCGCGGCGCTGGCCCTCTCCGGCTGCGTGATGCAGGGGCTGTTTCGCAACCCGCTTGCCGACCCGGGCCTGCTGGGCATCAGCAGCGGCGCCGCGCTGGCGGTGGCCTGCTGGCTGGTGCTCCCGCTTTCCGCATCGGGGCTGATCGCCCTGTATATGCCGATGCTGGCGGCGTTTATCGGCAGCCTGGCAGTGATGGTGGTGATTTTTATCCTCAGCCGGGCGGAGGAGGGTTCGCTGTCGCGCCTGCTGCTGGTAGGGATCGCCATCAACGCGCTGTGCGGGGCGCTGGTCGGCGTGCTGGCCTGGCTGAGCAACGACGCCCAGCTGCGCCAGCTGTCGCTGTGGGGCATGGGCAGCCTGGGCCAGGCCGAGTGGCCGACCCTGCTGGTGGCTACGACCCTGATCATCCCGGCCGCGCTGGCGGTGTGGTGGATGGCCTCCCGCCTGAATCTGCTGCAGCTCGGCGATGAAGAGGCGCACTATCTCGGGGTCAACGTGCGGGCGCTGCAGCGCTGGCTGCTGCTGTGCAGCGCGGTGCTGGTGGCCGCGGCGGTGGCCATCAGCGGAGTCATCGGCTTTATCGGCCTGGTGGTGCCGCACCTGATGCGCCTGTGGCTGGGGCCGGATCATCGCGGGCTGATCCCCGGCTCGCTGCTGGCCGGCGCCATCCTGCTTCTGCTGGCCGATACCCTGGCCCGCACCGTAGCGGCGCCAGCGGAGATGCCGGTCGGTCTGCTCACCAGCCTGCTGGGCGCCCCCTGGTTTCTGTGGCTGGTCTTTCGTCGGGAGAACTCCAGACATGGCTAATGCATACTGCGCCCAGGGTCTGTCACTTCGCCTTGGTAAACGACAGATTATCGACAACGTCTCCGTCGCGCTGCGCGGCGGCGAGATGACGGCGCTTATCGGGCCGAACGGCGCAGGCAAATCCACGCTGCTGCGGCTGCTTACCGGGTACCTGACTCCGGATAGCGGCACTCGCCATCTGGCGGGCACGCCGCTGGAGGAATGGTCACCCGAGGCGCTGGCGCGCCGGCGGGCGGTCATGCTGCAGCGCACGGCCCTGCAGGCTGACTGGACGGTGGAAACGGTCATCGCCATGGGGCGCTCGCCGTGGGGTCCGACCGCGGACCCGGCGGTGCTGGCGGCGGTAATGGCCGTCACCGGCTGCGATGACCTTGCCGGCCGCCGCTATCCCGGCCTCTCCGGCGGCGAGCAGCAGCGGGTACAGCTCGCCCGCTGTCTGGCGCAGCTGTGGCACGACGGCGCGCCGCAGGGCTGGCTGTTTCTTGATGAACCCACCTCGGCGCTGGACCTTTACTATCAACAGCATCTGCTGCGCTTGCTCAAACGGCTCACCGCCGGCGGGCAACTGCACGTGTGCGTGGTGCTGCATGACCTTAACCTCGCCGCCCTGTGGGCCGACCGCATCCTGCTGCTTCACCAGGGCCATCTGGTCGCCCAGGGCACGCCGCAGGAGGTGATCCAGCAGCCAGTTATCCATCGCTGGTACGGGGCGGATGTCCGCCTCGGCCAGCATCCGGACAACGCGGCCCCCCAGGTCTATCTGGCGCCGTAACCCCCGCGCGGCGCAACCGGAATCCGGATCGCGCCGCGCGCGTTCGTCAGTTTCCCTCGCCTGCCCATCTCCGTTATCATGTCTCATCCATGTGATAACGACGAAAACAACAAAATCGCAGCCATTTCAAATCAGGGATCTGGATAACACCCCATGAGCACAATTGACAATCTCGACGCCCACACGCCGATGATGCAGCAGTATCTCAAGCTGAAGGCGCAACATCCTGACATTCTGCTGTTTTACCGGATGGGGGATTTTTACGAGCTGTTTTATGACGATGCGAAACGCGCGTCGCAGCTGCTCGATATCTCGCTGACCAAGCGCGGCGCCTCCGCGGGCGAACCCATTCCCATGGCCGGCATCCCCCACCACGCGGTGGAAAACTATCTTGCGAAACTGGTTAATCAGGGCGAGTCGGTAGCCATTTGCGAGCAGATAGGCGACCCGGCCACCACCAAAGGGCCGGTCGAGCGTAAAGTGGTGCGTATCGTCACGCCGGGCACCATCAGCGATGAAGCGCTGCTGCAGGAGCGCCAGGACAACCTGCTGGCCGCCATCTGGCAGGACAGCAAAGGCTTTGGCTACGCGACGCTGGACATCAGCTCCGGCCGCTTCCGCTTGAGCGAACCGGCCGACCGCGAAACCATGGCGGCAGAGCTGCAGCGCACTAATCCGGCGGAGCTGCTGTATGCGGAAGATTTTGCCGAATCGTCGCTGATCGAAGGCCGCCGCGGTCTGCGCCGTCGCCCGCTGTGGGAATTTGAAATCGACACCGCGCGCCAGCAGCTTAACCTGCAGTTCGGCACCCGCGATCTGGTCGGCTTCGGCGTGGAAAACGCCCCCCGCGGCCTGTGCGCCGCCGGCTGCCTGCTGCAGTATGTCAAAGACACCCAGCGCACCTCGCTACCGCATATTCGCTCCATCACCATGGAACGCCAGCAGGACAGCATCATTATGGATGCCGCCACCCGCCGTAATCTGGAGATCACCCAGAATCTCGCCGGCGGCACCGATAACACGCTGGCCTCGGTGCTCGACTGCACGGTGACGCCGATGGGCAGCCGGATGCTCAAGCGCTGGCTGCATATGCCGGTCCGCGATACCGCCGTGCTGATGGAGCGCCAGCAGACCATCGGCGCGCTGCAGGAGCGCTATACCGAGCTGCAGCCGGTACTGCGCCAGGTCGGCGATCTGGAACGTATTCTGGCGCGTCTGGCGCTGCGTACCGCCCGTCCACGCGATTTAGCCCGCATGCGTCATGCCCTGCAGCAGTTGCCTCTGCTGCGCGAGCAGCTGACCGACGTTGACAGTCAGCCGGTGCAAAAATTGCGTGAGAAAATGGGCGAGTTTAGCGAACTGCGCGAACTGCTGGAGCGCGCGGTGATCGACGCCCCGCCGGTGCTGGTCCGCGACGGCGGGGTTATCGCCCCGGGCTACAGCGAAGAGCTGGACGAGTGGCGGGCGCTGGCCGATGGCGCCACTGATTATCTCGATAAGCTGGAGATCCGCGAGCGCGAGCGGCTGGGCCTCGATACCCTGAAGGTCGGCTACAACGCCGTCCACGGCTACTATATCCAGATCAGCCGCGGCCAGAGCCACCTGGCGCCGATCCACTACGTGCGTCGCCAGACGCTGAAAAACGCCGAACGCTACATTATTCCTGAGCTGAAGGAATACGAAGATAAGGTGCTGACCTCCAAGGGCAAGGCGCTGGCGCTGGAAAAACAGCTTTATGACGAACTGTTCGACCTGCTGCTGCCGCACCTTGCCGACCTGCAGGCGAGCGCCAGCGCGCTGGCCGAGCTGGACGTGCTGGTCAACCTGGCGGAACGCGCGGAAACCCTGAACTACTGCTGCCCGACCTTTAGCGATAAGCCGGGCATTCGCATCAGCGAAGGCCGCCATCCGGTGGTCGAGCAGGTGCTGAAAGAGCCGTTTATCGCCAACCCGCTGCAGCTGGCGCCGCAGCGGCGAATGCTGATCATCACCGGGCCGAACATGGGCGGTAAAAGTACCTATATGCGCCAGACCGCGCTGATTGCGCTGCTGGCCTATATCGGCAGCTACGTCCCGGCGCAGAAGGTGGAGATCGGGCCGATCGATCGCATCTTTACCCGCGTCGGCGCGGCGGATGACCTTGCCAGCGGCCGCTCGACCTTTATGGTGGAGATGACCGAAACCGCCAATATTCTGCACAACGCCACCGAACACAGCCTGGTACTGATGGATGAGATTGGCCGCGGCACGTCCACCTACGACGGTCTGTCGCTGGCATGGGCCTGTGCGGAAAATCTCGCCAACAAAATCAAGGCGCTGACGCTGTTCGCCACCCACTACTTCGAGCTCACTCAGCTGCCGGAGAAAATGGAAGGCGTCGCCAACGTCCATCTCGACGCGCTGGAGCATGGCGACACCATCGCCTTTATGCACAGCGTGCAGGATGGCGCGGCCAGCAAGAGCTACGGCCTGGCGGTCGCCGCGCTGGCCGGGGTGCCGAAAGAGGTGATCAAGCGCGCGCGGCAGAAACTGCGCGAGCTGGAGAGTATTTCGCCCAACGCGGCGGCGACCCAGGTCGACGGCACGCAGATGTCGCTGCTCGCCGCCCCGGAAGAGACCTCGCCTGCGGTTGAGGCGCTGGAGAATCTTGATCCGGACTCCCTGACCCCGCGTCAGGCGCTGGAGTGGATTTATCGTCTGAAAAGTCTGGTCTAGCACCCCAATCGCCCTATTAAGGTCAAAAACGGCAGCGCCGCTCAGCGCTGCCGTTTTAACAAACTAAAAATGGGTGCAAGAGGATGCGTCCTGACAACCGATACGCGGGGTTGCCCCCGCGCGGATGCTACTTCTTCGATTCGTAAGCGAGAACAGCTTTAAACTCAATATTACGCTCTTTAATACTCAGCTCGCATAGTGAGCTGTGCGCCAACAGCGTAAATCCCAGTACCGTAATACAGAGTACGATAATTGCCACAAGGGCATATTTCGTCAGCATATCTTGCCTCCCTGCAAAGAAGAGACTAACATCTGAATTGTCGATGTTCATTCGCTAGCCTCAGTTGATAGAAATATCTCCTGGGGCTTTCGTCTGTCTGGGGTCCTGGTAATGCTCAAGGCCAGACAGCCTCAAGCACCCGCCGCTATTCTATACTCGTCAGGGTGTGAAATTTATCTGCAAGGAATTAATCACACGGATTTTATAATAATCTGGAAGCCGACTCGCAAAGTCATCCCAGTATATTAACCCTTCACGTAATTATTTAATTTAATGAAAAAATAGCTTTCATAATTGTACTAAATATAAAAAAGGCCCGACTTAGCGGGCCCTTTTCATTAACGCTTATCTTCCGGCAATAGCGGCGGTACGTGCGGCACCTGCGGCGCCTCATCAATATCTTTCTGCGTCATCCGGAACGCTTCCGGATAGTGCTCGCGGCTGGTGCGGCGCAGCGGCTCGGTATCCCGCCAGGTATAAAGGCAGTGCTGGCACTGATACACAGTCCAGACCCCTTTCACCGGCGATGTTGCCATGACTTCAATCTTTTCATCGGCGCAACGTGGACAAATCATCTTCTTCTCCTTATTTACGGTTGGCCAGCATGGCGGTCAGTTTTTCAGCCCAGGCTTTGGTTTCCGGCAGATCCTGCACCGGCTGGCTGTAGTGGCCGCGTAGGTCCGGCGCAACCGGGGTGGTGGCGTCGATAATGAGTTTGTCGGTGATGCCCGCTGGGCTGGAGCCTGGGTCAAGTTCAAGGACCGACATGTTCGGCAACTGCACCAGGTCTCCCGCCGGGTTAACCTTAGAGGAGAGCGCCCACATCACCTGCGGCAGATTGAACGGGTCGACGTCTTCATCAACCATAATCACCATCTTCACATAGCCGAGGCCGTGGGGAGTGGTCATCGCCCGCAGTCCCACCGCGCGGGCAAAGCCGCCGTAGCGTTTTTTGGTGGAGATGATCGCCAGCAGACCGTGGGTGTACATGGCGTTGACCGCCTGCACTTCCGGAAACTCTGCCTTCAGCTGCTGATACAGCGGCACGCAGGTGGCCGGGCCCATCAGATAGTCGATTTCGGTCCATGGCATACCGAGATAGAGCGATTCAAAAATCGGTTTGCTGCGATACGAGACTTTGTCGATGCGCACTACCGTCATGTTACGACCGCCGGAGTAGTGGCCGGTAAACTCACCGAACGGCCCCTCTATCTCACGCTTGCGGCCTTCAATCACCCCTTCGAGGATCACTTCCGAACCCCAGGGCACGTCAAAGCCGGTCAGCGGCGCGGTGGCGATGGGATATGGGCTCTCGCGCAGCGCGCCGGCCATTTCATATTCTGACTGATCGTATTTCAGCGGCGTGGCGCCCATCAGGGTGATAATCGGGTCGTTACCGAGGGTAATGGCGATCGGCAGGTCTTCCCCGCGCTCTTCCGCCTTATGCAGATGCAGGGCGATATCGTGCATCGGCACCGGCTGCAGGCCGAGCTTGCGCTTGCCTTTCACTTCCATACGGTAGATACCGACGTTTTGCTTACCGAAGTTGTCAGGGTCAAGCGGATCGCGCGAAACGACGCAGGCTTTGTCGAGGTAGAAGCCACCGTCGCCATCGTTGAGGCGGAACAGCGGCAGAATATCGAACAGGTTGATATCGTCGCCATCCACGGTGTTTTCCGCCCATGCCGGGTTGGCGCGGCGCTCTGGCGTCACCGGGAAGTTATCCCAACGGCGGATGAATTCATCAATCTGCTTTTTCACCGGCGTGTTGGGCGGCAGGCCCAGCGAGATGGCATGGTTCTGCCACGAGCCGATGGTGTTCATCGTCACCCGGGCGTCGGTAAAGCCGCGAATATTATCGAACCACAGCGCCGGGGCGCCGTCGCCGATGCGTCCGGTGGCATTGGCCGCCGCCGCCAGGTCTGGCTCAGCGTTCACCTCTTCACTGATTTTCAGCAGTTGTCCCTGGTCATCCAGTGCCTGCAAAAAGCTGCGCAAATCATCAAAAGCCATTATTCGATCTCCTGTGCAAATTGTTCTGCCGTACGCAAGCCGTTCCAGCGGCGCGCCTTGTGGTAGTCGAGGCCAAACTGATCCAACACCCGGGTCACAATATGGTTGGTGATATCGTCAACCGTTTCCGGGTGGTTGTAGTAAGCCGGCATCGGCGGCACCATCGCCACGCCCATCCGGGACAGCGCCAGCATGTTCTCCAGATGGATCGTGCTGAGCGGCATTTCCCGCGGGACCAGCACCAGCTTGCGCCCCTCTTTAAGCACCACGTCCGCCGCGCGGCCCACCAGCCCTTCGGCATAGCCCGCGCGAATGCCCGCCAGCGTCTTCATACTGCAGGGAATAACGATCATGCCGTCGGTGCGAAATGAACCTGATGAGATGGTGGCGGCCTGGTCGGCCGGGCTGTGGGAAAAGTCCGCCAACGCGGCCACTTCCCGTGCCGTCCACGGCGTTTCCAGCTCGATGGTGGTTTTGGCCCATTTCGACATCACCAGATGGGTTTCCACCTCCGGCATATCGCGCAGCGCCTGCAGCAATGCCACCCCAAGCGGAGCCCCGGTGGCCCCCGTCATCCCAATAATCAGTTTCATTCCACACCTCATTCATTTTGTTCGTATACGAACTTTGTGCTTAAATTACCCCCTCCTGAGCCAAATGACAAGATCGTTCGTATACGTGCGCATTTTTAATCAAACAGGGAAAAGGTATAAAAAGGCGTACAAACGGCTATCATAGAGGTGACAGTTTTGTTACGGAGTATTCATGGAGTTACGAAACGAAGCATTCCACCTGCTGCGCCAGCTTTTTCAACAACATACCGCCCGCTGGCAGCAGGCGTTACCGGACCTGACTAAGCCTCAGTATGCGGTGATGCGCTCGGTTGCCGAGCAGCCGGGGATCGAACAGGTGGTGCTGATTGAAGCGGCGGTCAGTACTAAGGCCACGCTGGCGGAGATGCTCAGCCGGATGGAAGCGCGCGGCCTGGTGCGCCGGGAGCACGATCCGGCCGATAAACGCCGCCGTTTTGTCTTTCTGACCGACGAAGGCGAGGCGCTGCTTAACCGTTCCATTCCGCAAGGCAATGAGGTCGATGACGAGTTTCTCGGCCGCCTGAGCGATGATGAACGCGAGCAGTTCTCCCGGCTGGTGCGTAAGATGATGGTTCCCTGAGCAAGCGCCTAGTCGAGCTGCTCACGCAGAAAGTCGATAAACGCCCGCACCCGGGTCGGCATATGCTGCGCATCGGGATAAAGGGCATACACGCCCTGCGGCGGGAAATGGTATTCCGGCAGGACAGCCACCAGCTCCCGCTGCGCCAGTTTCCCGGCCACCAGCCAGGCAGGCAGCAAAGCGACGCCGCATCCGGCCAGAGCAAAGCTCATCAGCGCCGTGGCGCTGTCGGCTGAAAACCGTGGCGCGTTGACTATCGTAAAACCCACCTCTGCCTGTTCATCCGTTCGCAGCTGCCAGCGCAGCGGCGCCGGCAGACGCTCGTGAATAATCCAGTCAGCTTGCGCCAGATCGGACAGCGTCTGCAGCGGATGGCTTGCCAGCCAGGCCGGTGAGGCGACGGGCAGGATCGCAAAACTGGCAATCCGCGTCGCCCGGTAGCGGGAATCGGCCAACGTGCCGAGGCGTATCGCCACGTCAAATCGTTCGGAGATAAGATCCGCATGATGGGAGGACGAGACGTGCCGCACCCGTAACGCCGGATGATGACGGGAAAACGCCGCCAGCGCCGGGATGATAACCTGTGCGCCATACTCCGGCGTGGTGGTGATCCGCAGCTCTCCGCTTAAACCGCTATGGCTGGCCCGAACCTCATCCTGCAGATTTTCCGCCGCTTTCAGCAGCGCCACCCCACGCTGATAGAACAGCGCCCCGGCGTCAGTGAGCCGCAGACGGCGCGTCGAACGCAGCAGCAGGGTCACCCCCAGCTCATTTTCCAGTTGCCTTACGTTAAAGCTGACCACCGCTTTGGTCTGCCCCAGCGCCGCGGCGGCCTGGGTGAAGCTGCCGGCGTCCACCACGGCGATAAACATGGTCACGCGCTGAAGGTTTAGCATCGTCGTCCGGATGATTGTCAAAAATATTCAGACAGTATATCCCGATTCACCCCGTTTATCCCCCGTGGCGCCGGGTTTACAGTAGCCGCCTGTCTGAGGGAGTGAATCATGACCTATCGCCACCGCGTTGCCACCGTTTTTCTGTTCGGCTTTTTTCTCGACTTAATCAATATGTTTATCGCCAGCATCGCCTTCCCGGCTATCAGCCACGCGCTGGCGGTATCCGTCTCGCAGCTGGCGTGGGTCAGCAATGCCTATATTCTTGGCCTGACGGTCGTCGTGCCGTTCAGCGCCTGGCTCAGCCAGCGCTGTGGACCAAAACGGCTGTTTTTACTCTCGCTGGGGCTGTTCAGCCTCGGCGCGCTGGCATCAGGGCTGGCCCACAGCCTGGGTGCGCTGATTTTCTGGCGGACGTTGCAGGGGATGGGCGGCGGGTTGCTAATCCCCCTCGGTCAGGCGCTGACCTGGCCGCTGTTTCAGCCGCAGGAGCGGGCGAAGCTATCGGCGGCGGTGATGCTGGTCGGCCTGCTGGCGCCCGCCTGCTCGCCGGCGATCGGCGGTCTGCTAGTCCAGGCCTTCAGCTGGCGCTGGGTCTTTTTCGCCAGCCTGCCTGTCGCCCTGCTTACCTTTATGCTGGCGGCGCGATGGCTGAACGACACCTCCGCCCCTGTCCGGCCGGCCCGCTTGCTCCCGCTGTCGTTGCTGGCCGATCCTCTCCTGCGCTTCGCCATGCTTATTTATCTCTGCGTACCGGGAATGTTTATTGGCGTCAACGTCGTGGGAATGTTCTACCTGCAACGCGTCACCGGGATAGCACCGGGGGCCATTGGCGCCCTGATGGTGCCCTGGTCGCTGGCCTCGTTTGTCGCCATCACCTTTACCGGCAGGTATTTCAACCGCTTCGGACCGCGGCCTCTGGTGATAGTCGGCTGCCTGCTTCAGGCGGCAGGGATCCTGCTGCTGCTGCAGGTCGATGCGCACAGCCCGCTGGCGCTGTTGATTCTGGCCTTTACGCTGATGGGCGGCGGAGGCAGCTTATGCAGCAGCACCGCGCAAAGCAGCGCTTTCCTGCATACGCCTGGCGAAGAGATGCCTGACGCCAGCGCGCTGTGGAACCTTAACCGCCAGCTCAGCTTCTTTGCCGGCAGCGCGCTGCTCGCTCTGCTACTGAGGATATTCCCGCCGGCCTACGCCTGGCAAGGCGCGTTTAGCTGCGCCGCCGCCATAACCCTGTTGCCGCTGCTGTGTTGCCTGCGGCTGAATAATCGGGCGATTATCCATCGCCTGCACACCACTCTGGAGAAGTCATGAACCCGTATCTGCAGGAAGTCCTCGACGCCCATGTCCTTATCGAACGCTGGTTAAGCCAGGGGGAAGGGAGCGCTGAGGCGCTGATGAGCCGTTTTGCCGCCGAATTCACTATGATCCCTCTGAGCGGCGAGAAGATGGACTACCCGACGGTGAGCCGTTTTTTCCACCAGGCGGGCGCAAGCCGTCCGGGATTACACATCGTGGTGGATCAGACGAAAATCATCAGCGAGTGGCACGACGGCGCCGCCGTGCTATACCGTGAACGCCAAACGCTGGCGGATGGCAGTGAGAACGTACGCTGGTCGACGGCGATTTTTCAGCAAGCGGAAGGGAAAATTGTCTGGCGCCATCTGCAGGAAACCCGCCGCGGCTAGCGCAAAGAAAAAGGCCCCGACTTTCGAGGGGGCCTTTTTGAGAGAAAAGATCTTATTCGCGGAAGAGCGCTTCGATATTCAGTCCTTGCCCCTGCAGAATTTCCCGCAGACGACGCAGACCTTCCACCTGGATCTGACGCACACGCTCGCGGGTGAGGCCAATTTCACGGCCCACATCTTCCAGGGTGGCGGCTTCATAACCCAGCAGACCGAAACGACGCGCCAGAACCTCACGCTGCTTGGCGTTCAGTTCGAACAGCCATTTAACGATGCTTTGTTTCATATCATCGTCCTGCGTGGTGTCTTCCGGGCCGTTCTCTTTCTCATCGGCCAGAATATCCAGCAGCGCTTTTTCTGAATCGCCACCCAGCGGGGTATCCACCGAGGTGATGCGCTCGTTCAGACGCAGCATACGGCTGACGTCATCGACCGGTTTGTCCAGCTGTTCGGCAATCTCTTCCGCGCTCGGCTCGTGGTCCAGCTTATGGGACAACTCGCGCGCGGTACGCAGATAGACGTTCAGCTCTTTGACAATGTGGATCGGCAAACGGATCGTACGGGTTTGGTTCATGATCGCCCGTTCAATGGTCTGGCGGATCCACCAGGTCGCATAGGTCGAAAAACGGAACCCACGTTCCGGGTCAAACTTCTCAACGGCGCGGATCAGGCCGAGGTTACCTTCTTCAATCAGATCCAGCAGCGCCAGACCACGATTGCTGTAACGACGGGCAATCTTCACCACCAGACGCAGGTTGCTTTCAATCATGCGACGGCGTGAAGCGACATCACCACGCAGTGCGCGACGCGCGAAATAGACTTCCTCTTCCGCGGTCAGCAGTGGGGAATAACCAATCTCTCCAAGATAAAGCTGAGTGGCGTCAAGCACGCGTTGCGTTGCGCCTTGCGACAGCAGCTCTTCCTCAGCCAGATCGCTATCACTGGGTTCCTCTTCTACTAAGGCCTTCTCGTCGAAAACCTCAATTCCGTTCTCATCAAATTCCGCGTCTTCATTTAAATCATGAACTTTCAGCGTATTCTGACTCATAAAGGTGGCTCCTACCCGTGATCCCTGAGCAAAGCACCTTCCACGGTGCATCAACAAAAGACGCCAGGACGATTTCCCCTACTCCTCTCTGCGAGAGGCGCATAGACACCGCCCTGGCGCCTGTTAGCTAATGCTTCGCTTATCCGTACTTTGCCAAATTATCGCTGCGGTAAGTACTGCAGCGGGTTGACGGATTTCCCCTTGTAACGAATTTCAAAATGTAATCTTGTTGAGCTGGTTCCGGTGCTACCCATGGTAGCGATTTTCTGCCCCGCTTTGACTTCCTGTTGCTCCCGAACCAGCATGGTATCGTTATGAGCGTAGGCACTCAGGTAATCATCGTTGTGTTTGATGATAATAAGATTACCGTAGCCGCGCAGTGCGTTACCGGCATAGACGACGCGCCCATCGGCGGTCGCGACAATAGCCTGTCCCTTACTGCCTGCAATGTCGATACCTTTATTGCCGCCTTCCGCGCCACTAAAGTTCTCGATAACTTTGCCATCAGTCGGCCAGCGCCATGATGAGATCGGCGAACTGGTTGACGTACTGCTTGCAGTCGGCTGGGTTGTGCTCACCGTTGTTGGTGCCGTCACCGGCGCGACGACCGTCGAGGTCGTGGTCGCTGGTTTATTATTAGGCAACATCTTGGTAGCACTTTGTTCACCTGAGGATTCAGAATACGTAATAGTCGGTTGTGAAGCAACCACCGCGGTCGATTTTTGTGCAGAAGTTGTGGTGGCCGTCGCACCGCCGCTCGCCCTTGCGCTGGCCTGAGAAACGGCATTTTCACCGGTGATCGGCTGGCCTGAAGCGTTGCCGACCTGCAGCACCTGGCCGACGTTCAGGGCGTACGGGGCCGGGACATTGTTGCGTTGCGCCAGGTCACGGAAATCGTTGCCGGTGACCCAGGCGATATAGAACAGCGTGTCGCCGCGTTTGACCGTATAGGTACTGCCGCCGGTATAGCTACCTTTCGGAATATCGCCATATTTGCGGTTGTAAACGATCTTGCCATTCACCGTCTGCACCGGCTCCTGCGCCATTGGCTGCGGCTGAATGGTCTGGGTCTGTACCGGCTGGATTGGCTGCGCCTGAGGAGCAGACTTGACGCCGGAGGATGGCGGCGTAATCAACATGCCGGAGTTGGTGCTGGAAGAGGCGGCGCCGCCGGCAGAGCTGACCGGCGCAGGCGGATTATTGGTGTTGGTACATCCGGCCAGCCAGAGTGAAACCAGTGAAAGAGCCGCAATACGGCTGACGGTAAATTTGGTGCTTCCCGCGCTCATTTATCCCCCAGGAATATGTTAACTGCCAATATCTTGCTTACCGGGCGACGCCCGGCCAGGACACTGAAAAATGTGTCCACCCTACGCCTAAAGTCAGGCAAAAAAAACCTGGAATAATCCGGGTCTCAGGCCAGCTCCCCTTTCACCAGGGGAACAAAGCGAACGGCCTCGACGGTATCAATGATAAATTCGTTGCCCCGGCGACGGATCCGTTTGAGAAACTGATGCTCCTCGCCAACCGGCAGTACCAGCACGCCGTCGTCATCCAGCTGCGCCAGCAGCGCGGTCGGTATTTCCGGCGGCGCCGCCGTCACAATAATGGCATCAAACGGCGCCCGCGCCTGCCAACCTTGCCACCCATCGCCATGACGGGTTGAAACATTATGTAAATCAAGTTGTTTCAGGCGACGACGCGCCTGCCACTGTAAACTCTTAATTCGCTCTACCGAGCAAACGTGATGCACCAGATGCGCCAGGATGGCCGTCTGGTAACCGGAACCGGTGCCGATCTCCAGCACCCGCGACTCCGGCGTCAACGTCAGCAGCTCGGTCATCCGCGCCACCA
Organism: Klebsiella sp. GB_Kp047; assembly: GCF_040065235.1. Classification (NCBI taxonomy): domain Bacteria; kingdom Pseudomonadati; phylum Pseudomonadota; class Gammaproteobacteria; order Enterobacterales; family Enterobacteriaceae; genus Klebsiella; species Klebsiella sp. GB_Kp047. The sequence continues at coordinate 23,899 of NZ_JBEAJG010000035.1, forward strand.
TGTACGGCTGGGAGATGGTTTGCCCCTGGCCAATCGGCAGCGCGGTGTTTTCCCACGCTTTATGTTCAAAGGCTTCATCAACAAACTTTTCGCGCGGGACGCGCGCGATCGCCTCGAGGACACGTTCATCGACGATGCCCTGCGTGCGCAGTTGATTCAACAAACTTTCAACACGTTTACTTACCATTGCCTGTCAACCCCGACACGTTCCAGCCAATCGGTGACCACCTCATGCGCCTGATGGGCGGTTAAATCGACGTGCAATGGCGTAACGGAAACATAGCCTTCATCCACTGCCGCAAAATCGGTGCCCGGCCCGGCGTCACGCTTATCGCCCGGCGGGCCTATCCAGTACAGGGTATTGCCGCGCGGATCCTTTTGCGGAATCACCTGGTCGGCAGGATGGCGGTTGCCGCAGCGGGTCACGCGGATGCCTTTGATCTGATCAAGGGGCAGGTCCGGGACATTGACGTTGAGGATCCGCCCGGTGCGCAGCGGTTCACGGCTGAGTCCGCGCAGGAGAGTACAGGTCACCGCCGCGGCGGTGTCGTAGTGTTGATAGCCATTGAGCGACACGGCCAGCGCGGGGAACCCCAGATGGCGGCCTTCCATCGCCGCCGCCACGGTGCCGGAGTAAATGACGTCATCGCCCAGGTTGGGTCCGGCGTTGATGCCGGAAACGACGATGTCCGGGCGCGGGCGCATCAGCGCGTTCACGCCAAGATAGACGCAGTCCGTCGGCGTCCCCATCTGGACGGCGATATCGCCATTTTCATAGGTAAAGGTGCGCAATGACGATTCCAGCGTCAGCGAATTCGAAGCCCCGCTGCGGTTACGATCGGGTGCAACCACCTGGACCTCGGCAAACTCCCTTAAGGCCTTCGCCAGGGTCTGTATCCCCGGCGCATGGATCCCGTCATCGTTACTCAGCAATATTCGCATAGTCACCCGTTGTATTGATAAGCTCCCTGACCACGCTGGTGGCGAAGCTGCCCGCCGGCAGCCAGAAACGCAGTTCAACGGTTACATCATCCCACCAGTTCCAGCTCAACTGCTGCGGATAGAGGAGCATCGCCCGGCGCGCCGCCTCGACTTTCTCCCGCACCAACAGTGTCTGCAGCGAGGTTTCCTCGGCGATGGCGGCCTGCTCGGCGGCCAGGGCGTCGCGCTGGCTTCCCCAGTCGCCGCTGCCCGGTAGCGCAGCCGTGATCATCAGTTCGCGGTTGTGCACCCGCGCCTGCGAAACCTCGAGTTCTTCCGGTGTGACGACAAACCAGCTCCCACGCCCCGCTAATTGTAGCGCATCGCCATCAACAACCTGATTAAATTCCGTTTTTTTTAATCTAATACTGACTTGCTGATTAAACAACGCGCTGCGGGCCGCCGACAACCAAAAACTGCGCTTATTGCGATCGCGCACCGGCGCACCGCTCTCCGCCCAGCGCAGCGCGCCCTGCAGGTTACTGCCGCCAATGCCGAAGCGCTGAGCGCCGAAATAGTTCGGCACGCCCCGTTCAGCGATGGCCTGCAGACGCGTCTCCACCTCCTGGCGATCGCTTACCTCGCGCAGGATCAGGGTAAACTGGTTGCCCTTCAGCGCGCCTAATCGCAGCTTACGCTTATGGCGGGCATATTCCAGTACCTGGCAGCCCTCAAGCTGAAATTTGCTCAGATCCGGCATCTCTTTGCCAGGCACCCGAGCGCACAGCCACTGCTCGGTGACGGCGTGCTTATCTTTTTGCCCGGCGAAGCTCACTTCACGGGCATGGATTTTGAGGAATTTCGCCAGTGCGTCGGCGACAAAGCGCGTATTGCAGCCGTTTTTAAGGATCCGCACCAGCACGTGCTCGCCTTCGCCGTCCGGGGCAAAGCCCAGGTCTTCCACTACCAGAAAATCTTCCGGATTGGCTTTCAGCAGCCCGCTGCTCTGCGGCTTGCCGTGCAGCCAGGTCAGTTGGTCAAAGGCGATCATTTGTCGGCCTTACGCAGCAGCGCGACCGCTTCGCAGGCGATCCCTTCCCCGCGGCCGGTGAAGCCCAGCTTCTCGGTGGTGGTCGCTTTCACGTTGACGTCGTCCATATGGCAGCCGAGATCTTCAGCGATAAAGACACGCATCTGCGGGATATGCGGCAGCATTTTCGGTGCCTGGGCGATAATGGTGACGTCGACGTTGCCGAGCGTATAGCCTTTGGCCTGAATGCGGCGCCACGCTTCGCGCAGCAGTTCGCGGCTGTCGGCGCCTTTAAACGCCGGATCGGTATCCGGGAACAGCTTGCCAATATCGCCGAGCGCCGCGGCGCCCAGCAGCGCGTCGGTCAGCGCATGCAGCGCGACGTCGCCGTCGGAATGGGCCAGCAGCCCTTTTTCATAAGGAATGCGTACCCCGCCAATGATGATTGGGCCTTCACCGCCAAAAGCGTGTACGTCAAAACCATGTCCAATTCGCATTAAGCTTTCTCCTGGTGTCGGGAACGGGTGAGGTAAAATTCCGCCAGCGCCAGATCTTCCGGGCGCGTCACTTTAATATTATCAGCGCGTCCGGCGACCAGCTGCGGATGGAAGCCGCAATACTCCAGCGCCGAGGCTTCATCGGTGATGGTGGCCCCCTCGTTCAGCGCCCGGGTGAGGCAATCCACCAGCAGCTCGCGAGGGAAAAATTGCGGGGTGAGCGCGTGCCACAGGTCATTACGATCGACGGTATGGGCGACGGCGGTTTTGCCCGGCTCGGCGCGCTTCATGGTGTCGCGCACCGGGGCCGCGAGGATCCCGCCGACGCGGCTGGTTTCACAGAGTGCCAGCAGGCGGCTGAGGTCATCCTGATGCAGGCAGGGGCGCGCGGCGTCATGCACCAGCACCCACTGCGCTTCCGGTAACGCCTGCAGGCCGGCGAGTACCGAATCGGCGCGCTCGGCGCCGCCATCCACGACGGTAATTTGCGGGTGCTGGGCCAGCGGCAGCTGGCTGAAGCGCCGATCGCCGGGGCTGACGGCAATCACCACGCGCTGGACGCGCGGATCCGCCAGCAGCGCGGCGACCGCGTGTTCGAGAATCGTTTTGTTACCGATTGAGAGATATTGTTTCGGGCATTCCGTTTGCATGCGGCGGCCAAAACCGGCTGCCGGCACCACGGCGCAAATGCCCGGAAAAGTGGCTGCCATGTCGTAATCCTGGGCCTGGTTATCGATTGTTCTGCTGTTGCCCCGATGCCTGGTTGCGTTTAGACGCATCCGGTACCAGACGATAGAAGGTTTCGCCCGGGCGGGTCATGCTGAGTTCATTGCGCGCACGCTCCTCGATCGCTTCCTGACCGCCGTTGAGGTCGTCAATTTCGGCAAACAGCTGATCGTTGCGTGCTTTTAATTTGGCGTTAGTCGCCTGCTGGGCGGTGACGTCGTCGTTAACCCGCGTGTAGTCATGCAGGCCGTTTTTACCGAACCACAGCGAATACTGTAGCCAGACCAGCAAAGCTAATAATAGCAGCGTTAGTTTACCCATCCTGCCCCCTGAAAAACGGCATCATCATCCCAAAACTCGCCCGGGTACGCTACCGGGGCGCGCGGACGATGCAGCGTAACGCGGGGACTGTACCATATTTTTGCCGCTGATACCCATGCTTGATTCATACCAGAAACGGGTTATCCCAACAGCCAGAGGAAGAGTAGCGCAAACATCAGCCCGACGGTCAGGATGGTCGCGCTGGCGCTATAGAGCAGTTTGCCATTGAGCAGAGAGTGCAGCGCAATACCGACCACCACCGCCACTGGCATCAACGCAAGGAAGAATGGCCAGGTGTAGAGGAGGAAGAAAAGTGTATTACTGCCATAGAGAAGGAAGGGAATACCCAGCGCCAGCAGCCATGAAATAAAGCCCACGGCAGCGCCCGACAAAGACCAGGTGGTCTCGTCGCCGGTCGCCGGAGGCGGTTCTGAACGAATAATACTGAGGTTCTGGGTATTGCGCATATCGAATCCTGTAGACCGGGCAACCGGCACCCCTCGATGCCGCTGCCGTTTCAGGATCTGATAATATCGCTCTGTTGCAGCAGGTCTAATAGTTGGTGCACCAAATTTGTTACCAATTGTTCACCATCCAGATGAATTTCCGCCTTTTCCGGTGCCTCATAGACCGAGTCTATGCCGGTGAAATTGCGTAATTCCCCTGCCCGCGCCTTCTTATACAATCCTTTCGGATCCCGCGCCTCGCAAATGGCCAGCGGGGTATCGACGAACACTTCGATAAAGCGTCCCTCCCCCAGGCGCTCGCGCACCATCTGTCGCTCCGCGCGGTGCGGAGATATAAATGCCGTCAATACAACCAGCCCGGCATCGACCATCAGCCTGGCCACTTCACCGACGCGGCGAATGTTCTCTTTGCGATCCTCATCGCTGAATCCCAGGTCGCTGCACAGGCCATGACGCACGTTATCGCCGTCCAGCAGATAGGTGCTGACGCCGCGCTCATGCAAGGCTTCCTCCAGCGCCCCGGCGACGGTGGATTTACCCGACCCCGAAAGGCCGGTAAACCACAGCACCACGCCGCGATGGCCGTGATGCTGTTCCCGCTGCTGCTGGGTCACAGGGTGGGCATGCCAGACGACGTTTTCGTCATGCTGGGCCATTATTTGCCTCCCAGCAGGTCGCGGGCATCCCAGTGCGGGAAGTGTTTGCGGATCAGCTGGTTCAGTTCCAGCTCGAAAGCGCTGTACTGCGATGCCGACGTCGACGCCTGCAGGTGCGGCTCGTTGACCATCCCGGCACCGACGGTGACGTTGGTCAGACGATCGATAAAGATAAGCCCGCCGGTCACCGGGTTTTGCTGATACGGATCCAGCACTAAAGGTTCGTCAAAGGTCAGCTCCACCAGCCCGATGCCGTTCAGCGGCAGAGACTCGACTTCACGCTGGGTCAGGTTGTTAATATCCACCTGGTAACGGATAGCGTCCACGCGGGCGCGGGTCTTCTTACCGGCGATTTTGATGTCGTAGCTCTGCCCCGGGGTCAACGCCTGCTCGGCCATCCATACTACGTCGATGCTGGCGCTTTGCACCGCCGGCAGCGTGGCTTGCGCGTCAACCAGCAGGTCGCCGCGGCTGATGTCGATTTCATCTTTCAGCACAATGGTAATGGCTTCCCCGGCGGCGGCTTCCTGCAGATCGCCGTCGAAGGTGACGATCCGCGCTACGCTCGATTCGACGCCCGACGGCAGCACCTTCAGGCGCTGGCCGACCTGCACGGTGCCGGAGGCGACCGTACCGGAGAAGCCGCGGAAATCGAGGTTCGGACGGTTAACATACTGCACCGGGAAGCGCAGCGGCTGGCTCTCTACTACCCGTTGGATCTCCACGGTTTCGAGGACTTCCAGCAGGGTCGGGCCGCTGTACCACGGCATGTTCGCGCTCTGGCTGGCGACGTTATCGCCCTCCAGCGCCGACAGCGGTACAAAGCGGATATCGAGGTTGCCCGGCAGCTGCTCGGCAAAGGTCAGGTAAGCTTCACGGATCTCGTTGAAGCGCGCTTCGCTAAACTCGACGAGATCCATTTTGTTGACCGCCACCACCAGGTGTTTAATGCCCAGCAGGGTTGAGATAAAGCTGTGACGGCGGGTCTGATCCAGCACGCCTTTGCGCGCGTCGATCAGCAGGATCGCCAGATCGCAGGTGGACGCGCCGGTGGCCATATTGCGGGTGTACTGCTCGTGCCCCGGGGTGTCAGCGATGATAAATTTGCGCTTCTCGGTGGAGAAATAGCGATAGGCCACGTCGATGGTGATGCCCTGCTCGCGCTCGGCCTGCAGGCCATCCACCAGCAGCGCCAGGTCCAGTTTTTCGCCCTGGGTGCCGTGGCGCTTGCTGTCGTTGTGCAGCGAAGAGAGCTGATCTTCATAGATCTGGCGGGTATCGTGCAGCAGACGGCCAATCAGGGTGCTTTTACCGTCATCGACGCTGCCGCAGGTCAGAAAACGCAGCAGGCTCTTGTGCTGTTGCGCGTGCAGATAAGCTTCTACGCCGCCTTCATTAGCAATTTGTTGGGCAATGGTCGTGTTCATGGCGGCTCCTTAGAAATACCCCTGACGTTTCTTCAGCTCCATCGAGCCGGCCTGGTCGCGGTCAATGACGCGCCCCTGACGTTCGCTGGTGGTGGATACCAGCATCTCTTCAATAATTTCCGGCAGCGTTTGCGCTTCAGACTCCACTGCGCCGGTCAGCGGCCAGCAGCCGAGGGTACGGAAACGCACCATCCGCTTTTCAATCACTTCGCCCGGCTGCAGATCGATACGGTCGTCATCGATCATCATCAGCATGCCGTCGCGCTCCAGCACCGGGCGCTCAGCGGCCAGATACAGCGGCACGATTTCGATGTTTTCCAGATAGATGTACTGCCAGATATCCAGCTCGGTCCAGTTGGAGAGCGGGAAGACGCGGATGCTTTCGCCTTTGTTAATCTGGCCGTTGTAGTTGTGCCACAGCTCCGGACGCTGGTTTTTCGGGTCCCAGCGGTGGAAGCGGTCGCGGAAGGAGTAGATGCGCTCTTTGGCGCGGGATTTCTCCTCATCACGGCGCGCGCCGCCGAATGCGGCGTCAAAGCCGTATTTGTTCAGCGCCTGCTTCAGCCCTTCGGTTTTCATGATATCGGTATGCTTGGCGCTGCCGTGGACGAACGGGTTAATGCCCATCGCCACCCCTTCCGGATTTTTATGCACCAGCAGCTCGCAGCCATAGGCTTTGGCGGTACGGTCGCGGAACTCATACATCTCACGGAATTTCCAGCCGGTATCGACGTGCAGCAGCGGGAACGGCAGGGTTCCCGGATAAAACGCTTTGCGCGCCAGATGCAGCATTACGCTGGAATCTTTCCCGATGGAGTACATCATCACCGGGTTAGAAAATTCGGCGGCCACCTCACGAATAATATGGATGCTTTCCGCCTCCAGTTGCCGCAGGTGAGTGAGTCGTTTTTGGTCCATAACCGTTCCTTAAGCCAGATTGACCACCGAAGAGTTAAACCCCTCGGCGGATGATGTATGTTGAAACCAGGCGAGCTGCTGATGCAGCTGCACCACTTCGCCGACCACCAGCAGGGCGGGCATCGGGGCGTCTTTCGCCAGGTGTTCGAGTTGTTGCAATGTGCCGGTTATCGTCTGCTGATCGTCGCGGGTACCGCGGGATATCACCGCCACCGGCGTGTCGCTGTCGCGACCGTGGGCGATCAGCTGGGCGCTGATTTCCGCCGCCTTCATGGTGCCCATGTAGATCGCCAGCGTCTGTTGGCTCTTCGCCAACAGCGCCCAGTCGAAGGGGGCGCTGTCCGGCTTATAGTGCCCGGTGACAAAGACGGCGCTTTGCGCATAATCGCGATGGGTCAGCGGAATACCGGCGTAGGCCGTCGCGCCGGCGGCTGCGGTGACGCCAGGCACCACCTGGAACGGGATCCCCGCCTCGGCGGCAGCCTGCAGCTCTTCTGCGCCGCGGCCAAAAATAAACGGATCGCCGCCCTTCAGGCGCACGACGGTTTTCCCCGCCTTCGCCGCCTCCACCAGCAGCTGATTGGTTTCATGCTGCGGCACCGAGTGCTCGCCGGCGCGTTTGCCGACGCAAACCAGCTCGGCATCGCGGCGCACCAGCTCGAGAACCGGCTGGGTCACCAGATGATCGTGGAAAACCACGTCCGCCTGCTGGATCGCCTGCAGGCCACGCAGGGTCAGCAGCCCGGCATCGCCCGGTCCGGCCCCTACCAGAATAATTTCACCCGTTTCGCGTTCGGGCTTATCCAGCTCATCCTGCAGCGCCTTTTCCGCCTCCGCAGCGTTGCCCGCCACCATCAGGCTGGCGAAGCGACCGGTAAAGACCCGCTCCCAAAAGCGGCGACGCGCTTCGGTGGTCGTCAGACGGGTTTTCAGATGGTTGCGCCAGTAGCTCGCCGATTCCGCCAGACGCCCGAGGTTCGTCGGCAGCAGCGCTTCGATTTTTTCGCGCAGAATGCGCGACAGCACCGGCGCTTTCCCGCTGGAGGAGATCGCCACCAGCAGCGGCGAACGGTCGACGATAGAAGGGAAAACAAACGAGCACAGCGCCTGGTTATCCACTACGTTGACCAGTCGGTAGCGCGCGTTAGCCGCCGCAAACACCCGCTGGTTAAGCGCCTCGTCCTCCGTGGCGGCAATCACCAGATAGACATCGTCCACCAGAGCGTCGCTAAATTCCGTCGCCCGCCAGCTAAGCGCCTGGCGCGCCGCCAGATCGGCCAGCGCCGGAGACAACGTCCCGGCGACCACCTGCACCTGCGCCTGGGCTCGCAGCAGGAACTTGATCTTGCGCTCGGCAATCTCACCGCCGCCGATCACCAGTACGGGCCTTTGTTTCAGTTCGGCAAAAAGGGGCAAGTAATCCACGGGGTAACAACTCTCTTACAATCAGCGATACTGCGACTATAGGGTGCGCCTTAGAGCAAATGAAATTACGAAATGGAATGAGTTGTGACGCAAAGGAATAACGCGATGGAAATCCAAATATCAAAAAGTGCTTAACACGCTATTTTTCCGCTATTTAAGAGCAATTGAAATTGTTTAACCGCGGTCACAGTTTCATACTGTACGCGTCAAATTGTCTCGTTCGTGTAAGGACCCCTTATGTTTTCCGCGTTGTGCCGCCGTCTGCTTCCGCTGGCGCTCGGCACCGGTTTTGTTTTCGCCGCCGCCCCCGCCTTCTGCGCGCTGGGCGACACCGCCAGTAGTCAGGCTCGCCATATCGCCACCGTCTTCCCGGGACGCATGACCGGAACGCCCCCGGAAATGCTCTCAGCTGACTATCTGCGCCAGCAGTTCGCCCGGATGGGCTATCAGAGCGACGTGCGGAGCTTCAATACCCGCTACATCTATACCGACAGCAACCAGCGTAAAAACTGGCATAACGCCACCGGCAGTACGGTGATCGCCGCCCATGAAGGCCAGTCTCGCCAGCAAATCATCATCATGGCCCACCTTGATACCTACGCGCCGCAGAGCGATAAAGACGTCGAAAATAACCTCGGCGGCCTGACGCTGCAGGGAATTGACGACAACGCGATGGGGCTCGGGGTGATGCTGGAGCTGGCGGAGCATTTAAAGAACGTCCCCACCCGCTATGGCATTCGCTTTATCGCCACCAGCGGCGAAGAGGAAGGTCGTCTCGGCGCGCAAAACCTGCTGCAGCGGATGAGCGAGGCGGAAAAGAAAAATACCCTGCTGGTGATCAATCTCGATAACCTGGTGGTAGGCGATAAGCTTTACTTCAACAGCGGCCGCCGCACGCCGGCCTCGGTACGCAAGCTGACCCGCGATCGCGCGTTGGCTATCGCCCGCAGCAAAGGCATTGCCGCCTACACCAATCCGGGACTCAATCCGGCTTACCCGAAAGGCACCAGCTGCTGTAATGACGCCAGCGTCTTCGACAACGCGGGGATCCCGGTGCTGTCGGTGGAAGCGACCAACTGGTCATTAGGCAAGAAAGATGGCTATCAGCAGCGGAGCAAATCGCGCAGCTTCCCACAGGGCATCAGCTGGCATGACGTGCAGCTGGATAATCAGCAGTATATCGACCACGCGCTGCCGGGACGGATCGAGCATCGCGGGCGCGATGTCGTGAAAGTGATGCTGCCGCTGGTGAAAGAGCTGGCGAAGGTGGAGAAGAAAAGCTGACGGCTGCAAATGAACACGCGGCATCACCCGCGTGTTCTCTTGCACACCTTTCCCTCAGGAGGCGCTATTAACCCTCGTGCAATCCGCACTCGCGTTTAAGCCCGAAGAACCGGGTCTCTTCTTCTGCCATGCCCGGCTCCCATTTGCGGGTGGTGTGGGTATCGCCTACCGACAGATAGCCCTGATCCCACAGCGGATGGTATTTCAGCCCGTGCTTTTGCAGGTACTGATACACTGTCCGGTTATCCCAGTCGATAATCGGCAACACCTTGAACACCCCGCGCTGGACCGCCAGCACCGGAAGCGTAGCCCGACTGCCCGACTGCTCGCGGCGCAGACCGGCAAACCACGTCTGCGCGTTGAGCTCTTTCAGCGCCCGGTTCATCGGTTCAACCTTGTTGATCTCATTGTATTTCTCAATGCCCTCAACGCCCTGCTCCCACAGCTTGCCGTAGCGCGCCTCCTGCCAGGCCGCGCTTTCAGCCGCGCGGTAGACCTTCAGGTTCAGCTTGAGTTTGTCCGTCAGCTCATCAATAAACTGGTAGGTTTCCGGGAACAGGTAACCGGTATCGGTAAGGATCACCGGAATGTCCGGGCGGATCTGGTTCACCAGGTGCAAACTCACCGCCGCCTGAATGCCAAAGCTTGACGACAGCACATAGTCTCCCGGCAGGTTTTCCAGCGCCCAGGCCACACGCCCTTCGGCGTCGAGCTTTTCCAGCTGGGCGTTGGTTTCCGCGAGTGCCAGAATGCGTTCCACTTTCGGCAATGCATTAAGCGCGTTTAGATCGAGTACGGACATAAGAACCTCGTTTGCCTGTTTTGCCGGGCGGCACTGCGTTTGCCCGGCCTACGGGTTTTACAGGCCCGGATCGCTACGCGCCACCGGGCACCAGGATGTTACTCCCAGAAATCGCGGGCTGGATCGAGCACCGGGCGAATGATGCCCGCACGCACCGTAAAGTCGCCGAAGCCTTCACCCGCTTCGCGCTCTTTCGCCCAGCGCCCTACCAGTTGGTCTAGCGAGTCGAGAATTTCCGACTCGGTAATGTTCTCCCGGTACATCCGCGGGATGCGGGTGCCGCTGCGGTTACCGCCGATGTGCAGGTTATAGCGACCTGGCGCTTTCCCCACCAGCCCCACTTCCGCGAGCATCGCGCGACCGCAGCCGTTCGGGCAGCCGGTGACGCGGGTGACGATATGCTCATCGCTCACGCCGTGCTTGCTCATCACCCCTTCCACCTTGTCGATAAACGACGGCAGGAAACGCTCGGCTTCCGCCATCGCCAGCGGGCAGGTCGGGAAGGAGACGCAGGCCATCGAGTTTTCGCGCTGCGGGGTGACGGCATTCATCAGGCCATGATCCCGCGCCAGCTTCTCGATCCGCGCCTTCTGATCTTCCGGTACGCTGGCGACGATCAGGTTCTGGTTGGCGGTGATGCGGAATTCGCCTTGATGGATCTTAGCAATCTCCAGCAGACCGGTTTTCAGCGGGCGCCCCGGATAATCCAGAATGCGGCCGTTTTCAATAAACAGCGTCAGGTGCCATTTATCATCAATCCCCTTCACCCAGCCGATGCGGTCGCCGCGGCCGGTGAATTCGTACGGGCGGATCGGCTCAAACTTAATACCTGCCCGGCGCTCCACTTCCGCCTTGAAGGTTTCGACGCCAACGCGCTCAAGGGTGTACTTGGTTTTCGCATTCTTACGGTCGGTACGGTTACCCCAGTCGCGCTGGGTGGTCACGACCGCTTCCGCCACCGCCAGAGTATGCTCCAGCGGCAGATAACCGAATTCGCTCGCCGTGCGGGCGTAGGTTTTTTTGTTACCGTGTTCGATAGACAGACCGCCGCCCACCAACAGGTTAAAGCCCACCAGCTTGCCGTTTTCGGCGATCGCTACGAAGTTCATGTCGTTGGCGTGCAGATCGATATCGTTCTGCGGCGGGATCACCACCGTGGTTTTAAACTTACGCGGCAGATAGGTCTGACCGAGGATCGGTTCTTCGTCAGTGGTGGCGACCTTTTTCTGATCCAGCCAGATTTCGGCATAGGCGCGGGTGCGCGGCAGCAGATGCTCGGAGATCTTTTTCGCCCACTCGTAGGCCTCGGCGTGCAGCTGCGACTCGTACGGGTTGGAGGTGCACAGCACGTTACGGTTCATATCGTTGGCGGTAGCCAGCGCGTCCAGCCCCACCGAGTGCAGCATCTGATGCACCGGCTTGACGTTCTTTTTCAGAATGCCGTGGAACTGGAAAGTCTGCCGGTTGGTCAGGCGAATACTGCCGTAAATGGTGTTCTCGGCGGCAAACTTATCGATCGCCTTCCACTGGGTGGTGGTGATCACTCCGCCCGGCAGACGGCAGCGCAGGAGCATTGCATGGCGCGGCTCCAGCTTCTGAGCGGCGCGTTCCGCGCGGATATCGCGATCGTCCTGCTGGTACATACCGTGGAAACGGATCAGCAGGAAGTTATCGCCTTTAAAACCGCCGGTCAGACCGTCGTTTAAATCTTCCGCAATGGTGCCGCGCAGGTAGTTGCTCTCGAGCTTCATACGCTCGGCATCGGTCAGTTTACCTTCGACCACTAAAGGCCCCGGATGTTTTTCGCTCATTAGTAGACATCTCGCTGATAACGGCGCTCAACGCGCAGCTCACTTAAAAATTCGTCCGCCGCTTCGGCGTCCATCGCGCCGTATTCGGCAATCACTTCCAGTAAAGTCTGTTCCACGTCTTTAGCCATACGATTGGCGTCGCCGCAGACATAAATGTGGGCGCCATCATTGATCCAGCGCCACAGCTCGGCCCCCTGCTCACGCAGTTTGTCCTGCACATAGATTTTTTGTTGTTGATCGCGGGACCAGGCCAGATCGATACGGGTCAGCAGCCCCTCTTTTACATAGCTCTGCCACTCCACCTGATAGAGGAAATCTTCAGTGAAGTGCGGGTTGCCGAAGAACAGCCAGTTCTTACCTGGCGCCCCGTCCGCTGCGCGCTGCTGCATGAAGGCGCGGAACGGCGCAATACCGGTGCCCGGGCCAATCATGATCACCGGCGTCTCCGGGTTAGCCGGCAGACGGAAGTTGTCATTGTGCTCGATGAAGACGCGGACTTCGCCATCCTCTTCCACGCGGTCGGCGAGGAAGCTGGAGGCGCCGCCAGCCCGGGCGCGGCCTTCAATGTCATAGCGCACCACGCCCACGGTGACATGCACTTCGCTCTCCACTTCCGCCTGCGAGGAGGCAATGGAGTACAGACGCGGCGTCAGCGGGCGCAGCAGACCGATTAACGCCTCAGCGTCCAGCTGCGCGGGTGAGAAACGGACCATATCGACGATCGGCGTCGCGGCGGCATACTGCTGCAGCTGAGCTTTATCGCCCACCAGCGGCAGCAGCGATTCGCTGCGGGTCAGGGTGGCGTAGTTCTCAACGATAGCGGCGGTGTTGACCGTCAGCTCAAAATGCCACTGCAGGGCTTCCGCCAGCGGCAGGGTTTTGCCCTCGACGGTTACCGGCTCGTCGCCTTTCAGCCACAGCAGCTCCACCAGCTCTTTCACCAGCTGAGGATCGTTTTGATACCAGACGCCCAGCGCGTCACCCGGCTGATAGCGCAGACCGGAATCACCGAGGTCAATTTCGATATGGCGTACATCTTTTTCTGAATCGCGGCCGGTGATTTTCTGGTTGACCGACAGGGTCGCCGTTAGCGGAGCCTCTTTGGTGTATGGGCTGGTATGAATGTCGTTCACTGCGCCGCTGGCGGCCAGCTGAGCGGGCGCGGCGACCGGCGCACGAGCCTTCAGCACCTCAACGACGCGCGCGCGCCATTCAGCGGCCGCAGCCTGATATTCAACGTCGGCGTCGACGCGATCGAGCAGGCGTTCCGCGCCAAGTTCGGCCAGCTTGCTGTCGAAATCTTTGCCGGACTGGCAGAAGAATTCATAAGAGGTATCGCCGAGGCCAAAGACGGCGAATGCGGTTCCGTCCAGCTTCGGCGCTTTTTTAGAGAACAGAAACTTATGCAATGCGACCGCTTCTTCCGGCGGCTCACCTTCCCCCTGGGTGGAGGTCACGACCACCAGCAGTTTTTCAGCAGCAATTTGTTTGAATTTATAATCACCTGCATTCACCAGCTTCACGTTCAGCTTCGCCGCCAGCAGATCGTCACGCAGCGCTTCGGCGACGCGGCGAGCGTTGCCGGTTTGCGAGGCGGAAATCAGCGTGATCGTCGGGACCTCGGCGGCCGGGGCGGGAGCGGCTGCCGCTGCGCCAGAGTGCTGATTCAGCACGCCCCAGAAATAGCCAGACACCCAGGCGAGCTGAGTGGGCGTGAAGTCAGTGGTGGCCGCCTGAAGGCGCGCCAGTTGCTCCGGGTTGAGCGGCAGCAAGTTGGAAGGTGGGGCCTGTGTCGTCATGCGTCGTTTGTTCCAGTAAGCAAAGCTGTTATTCGCACCCTGTCAGCGCGACAAAAACAGAAGAGAATAGAAGGTTAACGGCGGGCATAGTAACAATTAAAGAAGGGATGGAAATAATAAATAACCAAATGGACTAACCGGTTTTAGTTGTAGTTATTAACAACAAAATCGATTAAATAACCATCTGAAATATCGAAACTTTATGGACTTAACCCAGATAAATGTGTCGATTTTCTGTTCAGGGCCGTTTTAGTTAATGCGAAAAAATGTACTTTCCGGTACCCTACGGCGGTTTTTTTCGTCCTGTTGAGAGTCAATGATGTCCACCACGCTGTTTAAAGATTTCACCTTCGAAGCCGCCCACCACCTGCCGCACGTCCCGGAAGGACACAAATGCGGTCGCCTGCATGGCCACTCCTTTATGGTGCGTCTGGAGATAACCGGTGAAGTCGATCCCCATACCGGGTGGATCATGGATTTCGCCGAGCTGAAGGCCGCCTTCAAGCCGACCTACGATCGCCTGGACCACTATTATCTGAACGATATCCCCGGTCTGGAAAACCCTACCAGCGAAGTGCTGGCCAAATGGATCTGGGATGAGATGAAACCGCGGGTGCCGCTGCTGAGCGCGGTGATGGTGAAAGAGACCTGCACCGCCGGCTGCGTCTATCGCGGCGAGTAAGCGAAAAAAAGCCCGGTCAGTATGCTACCGGGCTTTTTTATCAGGCGATATTCAGATATTTATGCGTCTGCATGGACAGGCGCCAGTTACGGGCGATGCAGGTGTCGATACACAAGCGCGTCGCGTCTTCTTTCTGACTGATCGGCTGCAGGGCGATGATCCGCGGTTTGTCATCGCTCAGCGTTTCCAGCAGTTCGTCCAGCGCTTCGATGTCGCGGACGCGCCCTACCGGATGCTTGATCTCATCCGCCCGCTGCAGGGCCTGAGACAGCACGTCATACCCGCCGCGCATGTTGACCTTCGGGGAAACCGTCACCCAGGTGTTGTGGCTGCAAAGCACTTCATGGGTGCCGCTGGTTTCAATCTGACAGCTAAAGCCGTTTTGTTCCAGAAGCGAGGTTAACGGCGTTAAGTCGTGAATGCAGGGCTCACCGCCGGTAATGACCACGTGGCGGGCAGTCCACCCCTGACGACCGATAATCGCCAGCAGATCTTCACTGCTTGCCGGCCCCCACTTATCGCTCTCTTTGGTTTTCGCCAGGATGCTGAACAATGACACTTCCCGATCGGCCAGTTTGTCCCAGGTATGCTTGGTGTCACACCACGCGCATCCTACCGGGCATCCCTGCAGACGAATAAAAATGGCAGGCACGCCGGTGAAGTAACCCTCGCCTTGCAGGGTCTGGAACATCTCGTTAATCGGGTACTGCATAGTCATCTCTGTTTAGGGTGATAAACGCATATTATCGCAGATTTCACTGTCCAGGTCTTGTCCTGCGCTGCGATCGTTTTTCCCTCACAGGGTCGCTTTCTCACCCCGGACGTTATTCATTGTTAATTAAAAGCATGCTTCTGTTTTCGTTTATTTCATTAGTGTGGTAAGGATTTAAATAAACAGCGGGGCGTACCGCAGCGAAGAAAGATGTAACAGAAGATGTTTTTCGTGTTATATACCAGAACATAAAAAACGTCAGCGGAAAAATAAAAACATGTTTAAATACATGCATGTACAAATTGATACATGAAAGAGTGAATTATTTACCTGGTCTGAGAGTCGAATCCAATCCGCCGCCGAAAATAAGCTTAAGCCCCTCTTAATAAAGTCCTGCTGCCCGCCATTTTTTATTTAATCGTCGTTTACTTTGGCCCTCCTAGAATCCCGCAGACCAACCATAATGAGATAGCGTTTATGACCACATTATTCATTACCGGCGTCACCGGTTTTCTGGGCGGCGCGGCGTTAGAGAAAATACTCCATCAGGATAGCCAATTAGATCTGCTGCTACTGGTGCGTGCCAACAGCCCCGAAGCAGGCCTGGAACGGGTCAAGGAAAACATGCGTAAGTTCAACATCGCCGAGGAGAAACTGGCGATGCTGCGACCGCAGCAGATCCTGCTGGGCGATCTCGCCTCTCCGGAGCATTTTCTTAACGATCCGCGGCTTGAGCAAGTCACCCATGTTCTCAACTGCGCCGCTGTCGCCTCGTTTGGCAGCAACCCGCTCATCTGGAAGGTTAACGTTACGGGTACGCTGCGTCTGGCGCAACGGATGGCGCAGGTGGCGGGTCTGCAGCGTTTTCTCCACGTCGGCACCGCAATGTCCTGCTCACCGGAGCCGGATTCGCTGGTCGCCGAGAGCGCGGAGTTTCGGCAGCGCGCCGAGCATCTGGTGGAATATACCCACTCGAAATCGGCCATCGAGCAACTGATGCAGCAGCACTGCCCTACGCTACCGCTGGTCATTGCCCGCCCTTCTATTGTGGTGGGCCATACTCATCACGGCTGCCGGCCTTCCAGCAGTATTTTCTGGGTATTCAGCATGGGACTGATGCTGCAGAAATTTATGTGCGCGATGGAGGACCGAATCGATGTTATCCCGGTGGACTACTGCGCCGACGCCCTGCTGATGCTGCTTAACCAGCCGCTGGCCCACGGCGAGGTAGTGCATATCTCTGCCGGTGAGGAGAACAGCGTGAAGTTTGCCGACATCGACCGGGCGATGGCCCTGGCGCTGGAGCAGGCGCCGGTGGGAGATAAGTACGCCCAGGTGAGTTATGAAACGCTGGTCAAAATGCGTCGCGAACTGAAAGGAATTTTTGGGCCGTGCAATGAGCGACTGATGCTGAAAGCGATGCGCTTATATGGCGCGTTCGCCACGCTGAACGTGCGCTTTAGCAACGACAAGCTGCTGAGCATGGGGATGCCAAAACCGCCGCGCTTTACCGATTACATCGACCGCTGCGTGGAAACCACCCGCGGGTTGTCGATCCCTCAGCAAATGGCCGTCGACTTTAAATAATGGCCGCAGGTATAAAAAAAATGCCAGCCCGAAGGCTGGCATGGTTATTTCATAAGGACAGGATTAAGCCTGGCCTTTGATCTCTTTACGACCATTGAACGGCGCTTGCTCACCCAGCGCTTCTTCGATACGAATCAGCTGGTTGTATTTAGCAACGCGGTCAGAACGGCTCATAGAACCGGTTTTGATCTGGCCTGCAGCGGTACCCACAGCCAGGTCGGCGATGGTCGCGTCTTCAGTTTCGCCAGAACGGTGAGAGATGACAGCGGTGTAGCCAGCGTCTTTCGCCATCTTGATAGCAGCCAGAGTTTCGGTCAGAGAACCGATCTGGTTGAATTTGATCAGGATGGAGTTAGCGATGCCTTTTTCGATGCCTTCTTTCAGGATCTTGGTGTTGGTTACGAACAGGTCGTCACCAACCAGCTGGATTTTGTCGCCCAGTACTTTGGTCTGGTAAGCGAAACCTTCCCAGTCAGATTCGTCCAGGCCATCTTCGATGGAGACGATCGGGTACTGTTTGGTCAGCTCTTCCAGGAAGTGAGTGAACTCTTCAGAGGTGAACGCTTTGTTGCCTTCGCCGGCCAGAACGTATTTACCGTCTTTGTAGAATTCAGACGCTGCGCAGTCCATCGCCAGGGTGATGTCTTTGCCCAGCTCGTAGCCTGCTGCTTTAACCGCTTCAGCGATAACAGCCAGCGCTTCGGCGTTGGAACCCAGGTTCGGCGCGTAGCCGCCTTCGTCACCAACGGCAGTGTTCATGCCTTTGGACTTCAGCACTTTCGCCAGGTGATGGAACACTTCAGAACCCATGCGTACTGCTTCTTTCAGGGTCGGCGCGCCAACCGGCTGAATCATGAATTCCTGGATGTCGACGTTGTTGTCAGCGTGCTCACCGCCGTTGATGATGTTCATCATCGGAACCGGCATGGAGTATTTGCCCGGAGTGCCGTTCAGTTCAGCGATGTGCGCGTACAGCGGCAGGCCTTTGGAGGCAGCAGCTGCTTTGGCGTTCGCCAGAGAAACGGCCAGGATTGCGTTCGCACCGAAGTTAGATTTGTTTTCAGTACCGTCCAGGTCGATCATGATCTTGTCGATGCCAGCCTGATCTTTGGCATCTTTGCCCAGGATTGCCTGAGCGATCGGGCCGTTTACCGCAGCAACAGCTTTGGTTACGCCTTTACCCAGGAAACGGGATTTGTCGCCATCGCGCAGTTCCAGCGCTTCGCGGGAACCAGTAGAAGCACCTGACGGAGCAGCTGCCATACCGACGAAACCACCTTCCAGGTGTACTTCGGCTTCAACAGTCGGGTTACCACGGGAGTCGATGATTTCACGACCGATGACTTTAACGATTTTGGACATTAGGTTTTCCTCAGTACAAGTTAAACTAAAACTCCAGACAAACAATGCACCCGGATGGGTGCATTGCCGTTCTAACTCTTTTTACTTCGCCTGGCGTTTCTGGTACTCGCTGGCGGCTTTCACAAAGCCGGCAAACAGCGGGTGTCCATCACGCGGCGTCGAAGTAAACTCCGGGTGGAACTGGCAGGCCACAAACCACGGATGGTTCGGCACTTCGATGATCTCGACCAACTGATCATCCCCGGAACGGCCCGCAACGCGCAGACCGGCAGCTTCAATCGGTTTCAACAACATGTTGTTGACTTCGTAGCGGTGACGATGGCGCTCGGTGATGGTCGGCTCGCCGTACAGCTGGCGCACCAGAGAATCCTCATCCAGCTGGCACTGCTGCGCGCCCAGGCGCATGGTGCCGCCCAGATCGCTCTTCTCGGAGCGGACTTCAACGTTGCCATCTTCGTCACGCCATTCGGTAATCAGGGCCACAACCGGGTATTTACAGTCTGGCACAAATTCCGTCGAGTTGGCGTTTTCCATACCCGCTACATTGCGCGCGAATTCAATCAGCGCAACCTGCATACCCAGGCAAATGCCCAGATAAGGAATATTGTTCTCACGCGCGTAGCGCGCGGTGGCGATCTTACCTTCCACACCGCGGTAGCCGAAGCCGCCCGGGATAAGGATAGCATCTAAATCCTTGAGGATTTCGACGCCGCGCGTTTCCACATCCTGCGAATCGATCAGCTTGATGTTGACGGTAACGCGGTTTTTCAGACCACCGTGTTTCAGCGCTTCAATCACCGACTTGTAGGCGTCCGGCAGTTCAATGTACTTACCGACCATACCGATGGTGACTTCGCCTGCCGGATTGGCTTCTTCATAGATTACCTGTTCCCATTCGGCCAGGTTTGCTTCCGGACAAGTTAAGCTGAATCGTTTACAAATATAATCGTCCAGCCCCTGAGATTTCAACAGGCCTGGAATTTTATAAATGGAATCGACGTCTTTCAGAGAAATAACAGCCTTTTCCGGAACGTTACAGAACAAAGCAATTTTCGCCCGTTCGTTGGCCGGAACCGCGCGATCGGAGCGGCAAATCAGGATGTCAGGCTGAATACCGATGGAGAGCAGCTCTTTCACGGAGTGCTGAGTCGGTTTGGTTTTGACTTCACCGGCGGCGGCCATGTACGGCACTAAAGTCAGGTGCATAAACAGGGTATGCTCGCGGCCGATCTCTACCGCCATCTGACGAATAGCTTCGAGGAACGGCAGGGATTCGATATCGCCTACGGTACCGCCGATTTCCACCAGCACCACGTCATGGCCTTCGCCGCCAGCCAGTACGCGCTCTTTAATGGCGTTGGTGATGTGCGGAATAACCTGTACGGTTGCGCCCAGATAGTCGCCACGGCGCTCTTTACGCAGCACGTCGGAGTAGATTCGACCGGTGGTGAAGTTGTTGCGACGAGTCATCTTGGTGCGGATGAAACGCTCGTAGTGGCCCAGGTCCAGATCGGTTTCTGCGCCGTCTTCAGTAACGAACACTTCCCCATGCTGGATTGGGCTCATGGTGCCCGGATCGACGTTGATATACGGATCCAGTTTCATGATGGTCACGTTGAGACCACGGGCTTCAAGAATGGCTGCCAGGGAGGCTGCGGCAATGCCTTTACCCAGAGAGGATACGACCCCGCCGGTCACAAAAATATAGTTCGTTGTCATGCTGAACCTGAGAAGTTAGGGTAAAACGATGGAATAACCAGGACGGGAAAGTAGTATACCCGAACATGCGTGACGCCACAAACTTTCATTCTTCCCCTCCCCTTCGTTCTTCAAGTTGCACCTGTGTTGCGACCCGAACAACTCGAAGAGGCAGGCTACATGGTGTTTCAACGACATAACGGAAAGAGAAAATAGACGCTTTTGGCGAAATGTTTTTGACGTAAATCAAGCGCTTGTTATTTATAAAATCACACAAATCGCGCTTGATCACGAAAACTCGTTAGAGATCAGTTTCCTGGCGTTTTACCTGTTGCCATACTTCTTCCATGGTATCGAGGTCGACGCCGGTCATTTCCAGGCCGCGGGCGGCGACAATGCGCTCGACTTCGCGAAAGCGCCGCTCGAATTTGCGGTTCGCTTTTTGCAGCGCCACCTCGGCTTTGACCCCTAAATGGCGGGATAAATTCACCGTGGCGAACAGCAGATCGCCCACTTCCTCTTCCAGTTTCGCTTCATCCACCACCGCCTGCTGCGCTTCATGCATCACTTCATCAATTTCTTCATGCACTTTGTCGAGCACCGGGCCCAGCGAGGTCCAGTCAAAACCGACCGCCGAGCAGCGACGCTGGATTTTATGCGCGCGCATCAGCGCCGGCAGGCTATGCGGAATGTCGTCCAGCGCCGAGTGCTGGGCTTTTTCCGCCCGCTCCGCGCTTTTGATCTGCTCCCAGCGGGCCAGGACTTCGCTGCTGTTTCCCGCGGTGGCATCAGCGAAAATATGGGGATGGCGGCGCTCCAGCTTGTCGCTGATGGCGGCGCAGATATCGTCAAAGTTAAAACGTCCCTCTTCCTGCGCCATCTGCGCATAGAACACGACCTGGAACAGCAGATCGCCCAGCTCACCGCGCAGGTCGTCAAAATCCTCTCGCGAAATAGCGTCCAGCACTTCATAGGTTTCTTCGAGGGTATAGGGGGCGATGGTGGCAAAGGTCTGCTCTTTATCCCACGGGCAGCCGTTTTCCGGGTCGCGCAGGCGGCGCATGATGCCGAGCAAGCGGTCAATCTGAGTCATGTGACAATCCTGGAAATTCAAAAAAAAAGTCGGCCGGATAAGGCGTTTCGACCTTATCCGACGTTGCGAAATTGCCGGATGGCGGCTTCGCCTTATCCGGCCTGGAGACGAATTAACCGCCGTGCAGACGACGCGCGTCGATCACATCGGGCACCTGGTTCAGCTTACCGAGCACCCGGCCCAGCACCTGCAGGTTGTAAATCTCGATGGTCATATCGATGGTGGCCAGCTGCTGACGGGTATCGCTGCGGCTGGCGACGCCCAGCACGTTCACCTTCTCATTGGCGAGGATGGTGGTGATATCGCGCAGTAACCCGCTGCGATCG
This sequence comes from Klebsiella sp. GB_Kp047, assembly GCF_040065235.1. Lineage (NCBI taxonomy): Bacteria > Pseudomonadati > Pseudomonadota > Gammaproteobacteria > Enterobacterales > Enterobacteriaceae > Klebsiella > Klebsiella sp. GB_Kp047. The sequence continues at coordinate 45,443 of NZ_JBEAJG010000035.1, forward strand.
TTCGCCTCCACCCTGACCACCAGCGAATATCCCGCCGAGTAGCTTTCGCCCCATACCGCATCGACGATGCGCTCCGGGGCATGCGACTGCAGTTCAGCGAGCTGATCGCAGTCGGCGCGATGCACGGAAATCCCGCGCCCTTGAGTGATAAAGCCGACGATCTCATCGCCCGGGATCGGCTGGCAGCAGCGGGCAATATGGTGCATCAGATTGCCAACCCCTTCCACCACCACCCGGCCATTATCCTTGGTGCGGTTCTGCGGAGCATAGGTTTTCTGCTGCAGCTGCTTCAGCGCTGCCGCATCCTGCTCGGCGGCGCTCGGTTTATTGAACTGCGCCTGCAGGAAGTTGACCATCTGGTTGAGACGGATATCGCCGCCGCCGATGGCCGCCAGCAGTTCATCGAGCTCGTTGAAATTGTAGCGCGGCAGCAGGTGCTTTTCCGCATCCTTCAGGCTGATGCCCAGATGCTCCAGCTCGTCGTCAAGGATCTGCCGGCCGGCAAGAATGTTTTTGTCGCGATCCTGCTTACGGAACCAGGCGTGAATTTTGGAGCGTCCGCGGCTGGTGGTAACGTAGCCGAGGTTAGGGTTGAGCCAGTCGCGGCTCGGGTTCGGCTGCTTCTGGGTAATAATTTCGATCTGATCGCCCATCTGCAGCTGATAGGTAAACGGCACGATGCGGCCGCCAATTTTAGCGCCGATGCAGCGATGACCGACGTCGCTGTGGATATGGTAGGCAAAATCGAGCGGCGTCGACCCCGCCGGCAGGTCCACCACGTCGCCTTTCGGCGTAAAGACATACACCCGGTCGTCAAAGACCTGGCTGCGCACTTCGTCGAGCATTTCGCCGGAGTCGGCCATCTCTTCCTGCCAGGCAATCAGCTTGCGCAGCCAGGCGATACGGTCCTCATAGCCGCGACCGCCACTGGTACCCGCTCCCGCGCCCTCTTTGTACTTCCAGTGCGCGGCCACGCCCAGCTCGGCGTCTTCATGCATCTGCCGGGTGCGGATTTGAATCTCCACCGTCTTGCCGCTCGGCCCCAGCACCACGGTGTGGATAGACTGGTAGCCGTTGGGTTTCGGGTTGGCCACGTAATCATCGAACTCATCCGGCAGATGACGGTAGTGAGTATGAACGATCCCCAGCGCGGCATAACAATCCTGCAACCGCTCGGCCACGATGCGCACCGCGCGAACGTCAAACAGCTCGTCAAAGGCGAGGTGTTTTTTCTGCATTTTGCGCCAGATGCTGTAGATATGCTTCGGCCGACCATAGACCTCGGCCTTGACCCCTTCGGCTTTCATTTCTGCCCGCAGGTGGCCGACGAACTCGTCGATATAATGCTCACGGTCGATACGGCGTTCGTGGAGCAGTTTGGCAATACGCTTGTACTCTGCCGGGTGCAGGTAGCGGAAGCAGTAATCTTCCAGCTCCCACTTCAGCTGGCCGATACCTAAGCGGTTCGCCAGGGGAGCATAGATATTGGTGCACTCTTTCGCCGCCAGCACGCGCTCATCTTCCGGCGCGTCCTTGACCTCGCGCAGATGCGCGATACGTTCGGCAAGCTTGATCACCACGCAGCGGAAATCGTCCACCATCGCCAGCAGCATGCGGCGAATGTTATCCACCTGCTCGGAAGATACTGAGTCGGTATGAGTAGCTTTCAGCTGACGGATGGCGGCCATGTCCCGTACCCCGTGAATCAGGGTCACGACCGATTTACCCACGCTCTCCTGCATGACCGCTTCGCTGACGACTTCGCTGTCGGCCAGCGGGAACAGCAGCGCCGCGCGCAGGGTATCGATATCCATACTTAGGGTGGAGAGGATCTCCACCATTTCGACGCCCCGCCACAGCAGCAGGTCCGCCAGCGGGTGTCCTTGCGTTTTTTCGCGACAATAATCCCAGGTTTCGGCTAAGCGCTCACACGACTGCTGGCTGGAAATCCCCAGACTCGCGATCCATTTCTTCGGGTCAAATTCACCAGCTTTATTAAGATGTGCACTTCTTACCGCAACCATTGTCCTCTCCTTAAGGGACCGGCCTGCCGAAGTCGGCAAGCCTCAACTTTCTACATGTCATCCTGCAGGTCGCGTCAGCATTGATGGCCGGGGCGGCTCTTCTGCGACGTTGTGAATGACCTTATGTAAGCCTGCGCTCAAACAACACCATTGATTCCAGATGACCGGTATGCGGGAACATATCCAGCATCGCCAGGCGTTGAATCTGATATCCAGCCTGCAACAGGGTTTCGCTGTCTCGCGCCAGCGTCGCCGGGTTGCAGGAAACATACACCACCCGCCGCGGCGCCAGTTTTATAATATGCGGCATCACGCCCGGCGCGCCGGCGCGGGCCGGGTCCAGCAGCACTTTATCAAAGCCGTGCTTCGCCCAGGCCTGGCGGGTGACATCCTCTTCCAGATTTTCATGGAAGAAGGTGACATTGGATAAACCATTGAGGGCGGCATTTTCCCGCCCCTTCTCCACCAGCGCCGGCACCCCTTCCACCCCGACCACGTGGGCGGCGCGAGTCGCCAGCGGCAGGGTAAAATTGCCCATCCCGCAGAACAGATCCAGCACCCGGTCTTCGGGCTGCAGATCCAGCCACGCCAGCGCGGTACGCACCATCTGCTGATTCACGCCGTCGTTGACCTGGATAAAATCCCGCGGACTGAACACTAAGCGTAGTCCGTCTGAGGTATACCATGGCGCTTCGCCGTGAATATGTTCCAGTATCTCGCTTTGCGGCGCGAGGTACAGGGAAAGACCGTGAGTTTGCGAAAAACGTTCCAGTTTTTCCCTGTCAGCGGCCGGCAGCGCAGCGGTATGGCGCAGCACCATTAGTGGGCCGTTGTCCGCCAGCACCAGCTCGACGTGGCCAAGGCAGCGTAATGCGCTCAGCGCGCTTAAGCACTCGCGCACGGCGGGCAGCAGCGCCTCAAGTTGGGGCACCAAAACAGGGCACTGCACCACCTCGACGATCGCTTTGTCGCTGGCCTGACGAAAACCCATCTGCAATTGTTGGGTCTTTGGCTGATAATTCAAGCTTAAGCGCGCGCGACGGCGATACCCCCACGGCTCGCCGGCGATGATCTCATCCACCTCGCGTTTCATCAGGCGCGCCAGCGCGGCGCGTTTACTTTGCTGCTGAAGCGTGATGCTGGCATGCTGCTGTTGGCAGCCGCCGCAAACGCCAAAATGGGGGCAGCGCGGCGCCTGGCGCTGCGGGCTGTCGGTCAGACGGCGTTTCACCTGGGCGCGGGCGTACTGCTTTTTGTCTTCCACCAGCACCACCTCAGCCTGCTCCTGCGGCAGCACGCCGCCGACGAACAGCGCTTTCCCCTTGTGGCGGGCCACGCCCTGGCCAAAGGGATCGAGGTCGTTGACTGTAACGGTTATGATCTGGCGCGTCGTCACACGCCGTTTTGCAGAGTAGAATTGCGCCATCGTAGAGAGTTGTCTCAATCAAATAAAACGAGCTCGTTCAGAGCGGCAGCGCCGCGAAGCGCACCGACGCGCACCGAACGATGATGTCTATATTCTCCCATAATGGAACCGCATGACCAACTACAGCCTGCGTGCTCGCATGATGATTCTGATTCTGGCGCCAACCGTCCTGATAGGGCTGTTGCTCAGTGTTTTCTTTGTCGCTCACCGTTATAACGACCTGCAACGTCAGCTGGAGGACGCCGGCACCAGCATTATTGAGCCGCTGGCGGTCTCCAGCGAATATGGCATGAATCTGCAAAACCGCGAATCCATCGGCCAGTTGATCAGCGTTCTGCATCGTCGCCACTCGGAGATCGTGCGGGCCATCTCGGTGTACGATTCGCATAACCGCCTGTTTGTCACCTCCAATTACCAGCTCAACCCCAGCGACCTGCAGATCCCAAAAGGCGAGGCGTTTCCCCGTCGTCTCAGCGTCATCCGCGACGGCGACATGATGATCCTGCGCACGCCGATCGTCTCGGAAAGTTATTCGCCGGATGAATCCCCCGAATCCGATGCCAAAATGCCGGGCAATATGCTGGGCTACGTCGCGCTGGAGCTGGATCTGAAATCGGTCCGCCTGCAGCAGTACAAAGAGATTTTCATCTCCAGCGTGATGATGCTGTTCTGCATCGGCATTGCGCTGATCTTCGGCTGGCGCCTGATGCGCGACGTCACCGGCCCTATCCGCAATATGGTCAATACCGTCGACCGCATCCGCCGCGGGCAGCTGGACAGTCGGGTCGAGGGCTTTATGCTCGGCGAGCTGGATATGCTGAAAAATGGCATTAACTCGATGGCCATGTCGCTGGCGGCGTACCATGAGGAGATGCAGCACAACGTCGACCAGGCCACCTCCGATCTGCGGGAAACCCTTGAGCAGATGGAGATTCAGAACGTCGAACTGGACCTGGCGAAAAAGCGCGCCCAGGAGGCGGCGCGCATTAAGTCTGAATTCCTGGCCAATATGTCCCACGAACTGCGCACCCCGCTCAATGGGGTGATCGGCTTTACCCGCCTGACGCTGAAAACCGATCTCAACGCCACGCAGCGCGACCACCTGACCACCATCGAACGCTCGGCCAATAATCTGCTGGCGATCATCAATGATGTGCTCGACTTTTCCAAGCTGGAAGCCGGGAAGCTGATCCTGGAGAGCATTCCGTTCCTGCTGCGCACCTCGCTTGATGAGGTGGTCACCCTGCTGGCGCATTCCGCGCATGATAAGGGGCTGGAGCTGACGCTGAACATTAAGAACAACGTGCCGGATAACGTCATCGGCGACCCGCTGCGTCTGCAGCAGATTGTGACCAACCTCGTGGGCAACGCCATCAAATTTACCGAGCACGGTAATATCGACGTGCTGGTGGAGCAGCGGGCCATCAGTAATTCGCGGGTGCAGATCGAAATTCAGATCCACGATACCGGCATCGGCATCCCCGAGCGCGATCAGTCCCGGCTGTTCCAGGCCTTCCGTCAGGCCGATGCCAGTATTTCACGCCGCCACGGCGGCACCGGGCTCGGGCTGGTGATCACCCAGCGTCTGGTCAAGGAGATGGGCGGCGATATCTCGTTTCACAGTCAGCCGAACCGCGGCTCCACCTTCTGGTTCCATATCAACCTCGATCTCAACCCGAATGCCATCCCGGATATGCTGAATACCGACGGGCTGGCGGGCAAGCGTCTGGCCTATGTGGAAGCCAACGCGACGGCGGCGCAGTGCACGCTGGAGATGCTGGCCGCCACGCCGCTGGAGGTGATCTACAGCCCCACCTTCTCCTCGCTGGCGGAAGCCCAGTACGACATTCTGCTGGTCGGTATCCCGGTCTCAATGCGCGATTTGTCACCGCACCGGGAAAAATTAGCCAAAGCCTGCGCGATGTCAGACAACGTACTGCTGGCTCTGCCGTGTCATGCCCAGGTTAGCGCCGAAGCCCTGAAACGCGATGGCGTCGCCGCCTGCCTGTTGAAACCGCTCACCACTACCCGTTTACTGCCAGCGCTGGTGGCCACCAATCATGCGACAGCCTCCGCGCCGTTGACGCAGGCCGACAGCCATAAGCTGCCGATGACCGTGATGGCCGTCGACGACAACCCGGCAAACCTGAAGCTCATTGGCGCCCTGCTGGATGACCTTGTGCAGCAGGTGATCCTCTGCGACAGCGGCCAGCAGGCGGTGGACAAGGCCAAGCAACTGCAGATGGATCTGATCCTGATGGATATTCAGATGCCGGATATGGACGGCATCCGCGCTTGTGAGCTTATCCATCATCTGCCGCATCACCAGCTAACGCCGGTTATCGCCGTCACCGCGCACGCCCTGGAGGGCCAGCGCGAGAAGCTCCTGAGCGCCGGCATGAACGACTATCTGGCGAAGCCGATCGAAGAAGAGAAACTGCACGCCCTGCTGCTGCGCTATCAGCCCGGAGTACACAGCATCGCCCCGGCGGCGATACCGCCCACAGAGCCGGTCATCGACCATAACCAGACGCTCGACTGGCAGCTGGCGCTGCGCCAGGCGGCGATGAAGCCAGATCTGGCGAGGGAGATGCTGCAGATGCTGATCGCTTTTATGCCGGAGGTACGTAACAAAGTGGAAGAGCAACTGGTTGGCGAGCAGCCGGAAGGGCTGGTGGATCTGATCCACAAACTGCATGGCAGCTGCAGCTACAGCGGCGTGCCGCGGCTGAAAAAGCTGTGCCACACCCTGGAGAGCCAGCTGCGCGCAGGCACCGCCGCCGAGGATCTGGAGCCGGAGCTGCTTGAGCTGTTAGATGAGATGGACAATGTGGCGCGCGAAGCGTGCCGGATGGGGGTGTAAACCCCGGATAGCGGCGCTATGCGCCTCATCCGGGCTACGCCCTACGGTCCGGTATTCGGTTGGTAGCCCCGGTAAGCGTAAGCGCCACCGGGGATGGTTCCCGGATCGCGGTGCTACGCACCTTATCCGGGCTACAAATACCACTGCGCCAGCCGGGATCCCTCAATTACAGCTTACCGCCCATCTGCAAAACCGCGGCGACGTTTCGCGCCGTCATCCGCAGATTGGCGGCGGCATTGGCCAGCGCTTCATCCAGAGTGCAGATGGTGTACAACACGCTGAATACCGCATCCAGCCCGTGCTGATGCACGACGCCGACATCGGCGGTCAGGCTGCCGGCAATCCCGATCACCGGTACGTTAAATCGCTTCGCCACCCGGGCCACCCCCACCGGCACCTTACCGTGGATAGTCTGACTGTCAATACGCCCTTCCCCGGTGATCACTAAATCAGCATCCGCCACCCGCTCCGCCAGCTGCAGCGCATCGGTGACAATCTCAATGCCCGGGCGCAGCTGAGCGCCGCAAAACGCATACAGCGCCGCGCCCATCCCGCCCGCCGCGCCGCCGCCTTCCAGGCTCAGCACGTCGCAATCTAAATCACGGGCGATGATCCGGGCATAGTGCCGCAGGCCGCCGTCAAGCCGATCAATCATTTGCGCCGTCGCCCCTTTTTGCGGGCCGAATACCGCGCTGGCGCCCTGCGGGCCGGTCAACGGGTTGGTAACGTCGCAGGCCACTTCAATCCGACAATCTGCCAGCCGTGGATCCAGCTCGCTAAGATCGATGCGCGCCAGCGTCTCCAGCGCACCGCCCCCTGGCGCGATCTGCTGACCGTCGGCGGTCAGCAGTTTCGCCCCCAGCGCCTGCGCCATGCCGGCGCCGCCGTCATTGGTCGCGCTGCCGCCAATGCCAATAATGATCTGCCGCACACCAGCGTCCAGCGCATGGCGTATGAGCTCCCCGGTGCCCCAGGAGGTGGTCAGCAGCGGGTTACGCTGCGCCGGGGGAACGCTTTCCAGCCCGCTGGCCGCCGCCATTTCGATAAAGGCGCACTGGCGATCGCCGGACAGCCCATAAAATGCCTCTACCGGCTCCCCCAGCGGCCCGGTCACCGTCAGCGGAACCTGATGCCCGCCGGTCGCCGCCACCATGGCTTCCACCGTCCCTTCCCCGCCGTCGGCAACCGGCAGCCTGACATATTCCGCGTCAGGATAAATCTCGCGAAAGCCTTGCTCTATCGCACTGGCTACTTCCAGCGCGCTCAGGCTCTCCTTCCAGGAATCCGGTGCGATCACTATTTTCATCTGCAGTCCTTACTCTGAGCTAACCCTTGTGGCTATCGCGCAATGCCGGCCCCCGCAGAGGCCGGCGGCCTTTTAGCGCACCATGCATGGACGCTTGTTGTCAAAGGTCCAGCCCGGGATCAGGTACTGCATCGCCATCGCATCATCGCGGGCGCCAAGACCATGTTTCTTATATAGCTCATTTGCCTGCATTACGCGGTCCATATCCAGCTCAACCCCCAGACCCGGCGTGCTCGGCACCTGCACCATTCCGCCTTTAATTTCAAACGGTTGTTTGGTCAGACGTTGATTGCCCTCCTGCCAGATCCAGTGGGTATCGATAGCGGTGATCTTGCCCGGCGCCGCAGCCGCAACGTGGGTGAACATCGCCAGCGACACGTCGAAGTGGTTATTAGAGTGCGAACCCCAGGTCAGGCCAAACTCATGGCACATCTGCGCCACGCGAACCGATCCCTGCATGGTCCAGAAGTGCGGGTCCGCCAGCGGGATATCCACCGACTGCAGGGAGAGCGTATGGCCCATCTGCCGCCAGTCGGTGGCGATCATATTGGTGGCGGTCGGCAGGCCCGTCGCGCGACGGAACTCCGCCATCACTTCGCGGCCGGAGAAGCCCTGCTCAGCGCCGCACGGATCCTCCGCATAGGCCAGTACTCCCTTCAGCTGCTTGCCAATCTGAATGGCTTCTTCAAGCAGCCAGGCGCCGTTCGGATCGAGGGTCACGCGGGCATTCGGGAAGCGCTTCGCCAGGGCGCTGATCGCTTCGGCTTCTTCAAAACCGGCCAGCACGCCGCCCTTCAGCTTAAAGTCGTTGAAGCCATATTTTTCATACGCCGCTTCCGCGAGGCGGACCACCGCATCCGGCGTCATCGCCTCTTCATGGCGCAGGCGATACCACTCGCATTGTTCATCCGGCTGGCTCTGATAGGCCAGCGGCGTGGCGTGGCGGTTACCGATAAAGAACAGGTAGCCCAGCATTTCAACTTCGCTGCGCTGTTGTCCATCGCCGAGCAGCGAGGCGACGTTGACCCCAAGGTGCTGGCCCAGCAGGTCCAGCAGCGCCGCTTCGATTCCGGTCACCACGTGGATGGTGGTGCGCAGGTCAAAGGTCTGCAGGCCGCGGCCGCCGGCGTCACGGTCGGCGAACTGATTGCGCACCGCACCGAGCACGTTTTTATACTCGCCCAGCGTTTTGCCCACCACCAGCGGAATGGCATCCTCCAGAGTCTGGCGAATTTTTTCGCCCCCCGGAATTTCACCGACGCCGGTATGGCCGGCGTTATCTTTGATAATCACGATATTGCGGGTGAAGTACGGAGCGTGGGCCCCGCTCAGATTCATCAGCATACTGTCATGGCCGGCAACCGGGATCACCTGCATGGTGGTGACAACGGGCGTGGAAGAGAAAGTCGTCATAGCATCATCCTTTTGTAATTTAGTGGCGGCCGAAAACGGGACGTTTGCGGTCGAATGTCCAGCCGGGGATCAGGTACTGCATCGGGCCCGCGTCGTTGCGTGCGCCGCCCGGCAGCGCTTTATAGGCCTCATGGGCTTTGCGCACCTGCTCCCAGTCAAGTTCCACGCCGAGTCCCGGCGCGTCTGGCACGGCAATCTTGCCGTTAATAATCTGCAGCGGATTTTTGGTCAGGCGCGCCTCGCCTTCCTGCCAGATCCAGTGGGTGTCGATGGCGGTGGGCTGACCCGGCGCCGCGGCGCCGACGTGGGTAAACATCGCCAGGGAAATATCAAAATGGTTGTTGGAATGGCAGCCCCAGGTCAGCCCCCATTCGTCGCACAGCTGCGCCACTCGTACCGCGCCAGAGAGCGTCCAGAAGTGCGGGTCCGCCAGCGGAATATCGACGGCGTTGAGCATCACCGCATGACCCATCTCGCGCCAGTTAGTGGCGATCATATTGGTGGCGACCGGTAGCCCGGTGGCGCGGCGGAACTCGGCCATCACCTCCCGGCCGGAAAAACCCTGCTCGGCGCCGCACGGATCTTCGGCGTAGGTCAGAACATCCTGCAGCCCTTTGCACAGGGCGATCGCCTCATCCAGCAGCCAGGCGCCGTTAGGATCGACGGTGATGCGCGCATCCGGAAAGCGCTTTTTCAGCGCCCGGGCGGTGTCAATTTCCTGCTCGCCGGGCAGCACGCCGCCCTTCAGCTTAAAGTCTTTGAAACCGTAGCGATCCTGAGCGGCTTCCGCCAGGCGCACCACCGCTTCGCTGCTCAACGCCTGCTGGTGGCGCAGGCGATACCATTCGTGATCGCCCGGCGTATGGTCCAGATAACCAAGGTCGGTTTTCTGCCGATCGCCGATATAGAACAGGTAGCCCAGCACGGTGACGGCATCACGCTGCTTGCCCGGCCCCAGCAGCTCGCAGACCGGCACATTGAGCACTTTGCCGAGCAGATCGAGCAGCGCGGCCTCCAGCGCCGCTACCGCGTTGACTTTCAGTTCAAAGGTCCACGCCCCTTTGCCAAAGGTGTCGAAATCCGCCGCCTGATTGCCTTTGTGTACCTGCTGCACCACGCGATTCAGCCTGGCGACCTCCTGACCTACCACCTGCGGGATCGCCGCCAGCAGCGTCTGGTAGATAACCTCACCGCCAGGGGCTTCGCCCACGCCGGTGTTGCCGGCGTTATCGGTCAACACCACGATATTGCGGGTAAACCAGGCGTTATGCGCCCCACCGATGTTCAGCAGCATGCTGTCGTGTCCGGCCACCGGAATGACCTTCATCTCTGTAATAATCGGGCTGGATTGGGTAGTCATGATTAACGTCCCGCTACAGGTTTCAGTTCAATACGTTTGATGTCGCCCACCAGCACCAGGTAGCTCAGCACTGCCACCAGGGCATGGATGCCGACGTAAACCAGCGCCCCGTTGAACGAGCCGGTGGTGCCGACGATATAGCCGATAGCGATCGGGGTGACGATACCGGAGATATTGCCGAACATGTTGAACAGGCCGCCGGAAAGACCGCTAATCTCTTTCGGCGCGGTATCCGCCATCACCGCCCAGCCAAGCGCGCCGATCCCTTTGCCGAAGAAGGCCATCGCCATAAAGCCAATCACCATCCACTCCACGTTGACATAGTTACACATCAGCATGGTCATGGAGAGCAGCATCCCCAGTACTATCGGCGTTTTGCGGGCAATGTTCAGCGAGCCGGTGCGGCGCATTAACCAGTCAGAGATCACCCCGCCCAGCACCCCGCCGACGAACCCGCACACCGCCGGAACGGAGGCGACAAACCCCGCTTTGAGGATCGACATGCCGCGCGCCTGCACCAGGTAAACCGGGAACCAGGTAATAAAGAAATAGGTCAGGGCGTTAATGCAGTACTGACCGATATAGATGCCGATCATCATCCGCGATCCGATCAGCTGCTTGATTTGGCCCATTTTGACGCTGAACGGCACCTTCTGCGCGCTGCTCTTTTGATCCATGTTGATCAGGGCGCCGCCTTCGGCGATATATTCCAGTTCCTTCTTGTTTACTCCCGGATGGTTGTTCGGATCGTGGATCACTTTCAGCCAGACAAAGCTAATCACAATCCCCAGGCCGCCCATAAAGAAGAAGACGTGCGACCAGCCCACCTCATGCGTCAGCCAGCCCATGATCGGCGCGAAGATAACGGTGGCAAAGTACTGAGCGGAGTTGAAGATCGCCACCGCCGTGCCGCGCTCCTGCGCCGGGAACCAGGCGGCCACGATACGGCTGTTACCCGGGAACGACGGCGATTCGGCCAGGCCAACGAGGAAACGCAGGGTAAACAGCGCGACGATAATGCCAAAGCCGCTGAAGATGTCGACGAAGCCCTGCAGCAGGGTAAACATCGACCAGATGAAGATCGACCAGAAATAGACGCGCTTCGAACCGAAACGGTCGAGCAGCCAGCCGCCCGGGATCTGGCCGATGACATAAGCCCATGAGAACGCGGAGAAGACATACCCCATCCCCACCGGATCCAGGCCGATATCTTTGGCCATTTCCGAACCGGCGATCGACAGCGTCGCCCGGTCGCCATAGTTAAAAGAGGTGACGATAAACAGCATCACCACTATCCAGTAGCGGGCATTGGTGCGCTTTTCAGCCGCCGTCGCCGCCTGACTTAATGAACTCATTGTTGTACTCCTGAATCATAGCGTTTAGCTACGTTCATTCTGAACAGCACAACCTGTAGGGTAATCAGAATGACGTGGTCGTGTTTTGATAGTTGTCGTTATATCTGGCACTGCATTTGTCACTGGCTGGAGCAGTATATGAAGAGGCACACCGCGGCTCACCGTGCATCTACACAGCTTTTACGCCGCTATTGCAGGTGGTTTATGGCGTATGCCTGAAAGAATGGGGGGAAGTTCACGGAAATGAAAAACCAGCGCCGCGGGTGGTCAAAAGGGCAGCAAAAAGAGCCGGAGTGTGAAATACCTCTCTTGACGCGGTGAAACTGGCTAGCTTAAACCATGATATTGCTAAGGATATTGTGCATTTGCCTGAAGGCGTGGCGCCTGGAAAGCGCTACTATTTTGACGTCCGCGTATCTGGCCGCGACAGCTTGAAAGGGCGCCCTCTGCGTAGGGAGAGGGCAGCGCTTTTATTCTAGCAGGGTAGCCCACTGCTCAACCCATGGATTAGAGACGCTCTCCGGCTCCGGATCTTCGCTGGCGTCAATCTTCAGCATCTCGCTGATGCGCTTCGCGCCCTGCTCCTGCAGTAGCTGATCGAACTTCAGGCCGCCGCCGCAAAAGTTGGCGTAGGTGCTGTCGCCCAGCGCGATAATGCCGTAACGGAGGTGAGGTTGATACATATCTTTGATGCCCTCATACAGCGGGACGATGCTGTCCGGCAGATCGCCCTGCCCGGTGGTGGAGGTGACCACCAGCACATACTTCCCCGTATAGGATTCCCAGTCGTTGACCTGCGGATCCTCATACACGGTAGCCTTGTGTCCCAGTCCGCTGAGGATCGCTTCTGCTTCTTCCGCAACCAGCAGCGAGTTGCCGTACATGGTGCCGACAAAAATTCCGACTTCCGCCATGCTATTATCTCCCAGGATTGTCCTTATTCTCTTCATCCTGACCGCAGTCGTCGGCAAACTCAACCCTTTCATTTAGCGGGAGAAGCCCGCGCCAGCCAAACTGCGACAGCGCACGCATCCAGACGTCGTCAAAACCGGCGCGCAGGGTCAGCGGCTCACCGGTAAAGGGATGATTTAACGACAGTTCGCTGGCGTGCAGCATCAGGCGGTGGCAGCCGAAATGCTCCGCGGCGCTGCGGTTTTGCCGCAGATCGCCGTGCTTGCTGTCGCCAAGGATCGGATGACGCAGGTGGGCCAGATGGCGGCGCAGCTGGTGCTTGCGGCCGGTTTTCGGCTCCAGTTCCACCAGCCCGTAGCGCGTGGTGGGATAACGCCCGGTAGCGACCGGCATCTCTACCGTCGCCAGACCACGATAATGGGTCACCGCCGGCTGCGGGCCTTTATCTTCGCGGGCGAACTTATCGGCGATTTTATCCAGCTCTTCCACCAGCGGATAATCGAGCAGCGCCTCTTCCATCAGCCAGCCGCGGACGATCGCATGGTAGCGCTTCTGGATCTGATGCTGCTCGAACTGCTGCGCCAGCAGCCGACCCGCCTCGCTTGACAGTCCCATGAGCAGGACGCCGGAGGTGGGCCGGTCGAGGCGATGGGCGGTAAAAACGTGCTGACCGATCTGGTCGCGCACGGTCTGCATCACCACCACTTTCTCATCGCGATCGAGCCAGCTGCGGTGCACCAGCCAGCCCGACGGTTTGTTGACCGCCACCAGCCAGTCGTCCTGGTAGATTATCTCCAGCATCAGGCCTGCTCACCGGCAAACAGCGCGTCCAGCAGCAGCAGCTCCGCCAGCATGGATTCGCGAACCGGGTGGGCTTGATCCAGCGCCATTTCGTAATACGGCGCAACGGCGAAATTTTGCGGCAGCGGCTGGCCGCTCTCCAGCAGCTGATGCATACGCGGGATCAGGACCCACTGCAGCCACTCCAGCGGCTCCAGGGTATCCAGGCAAAACGGCTTATCGCTGGCGAAGGCGCTGCTGTCCGGCGCCGTCTCCTGCCAGTGCTCTGTTTCGCGCAGCAGGGCTTCAATGGCGCGCAGGCGATCGCGCACGCTATCGTGAAGAGTCATGGGGGAAACCTCGATGAGTTAAAAACCGGGCGCAGGATAGCAAATCCGCAGGAGAAATAAAAAAAGGGAGCACTGTATAAACAGTGCTCCCGGTTCGTTTTGCAGCATTCCCGCTACATTGGTGCTCCCTGCTCGTCCTTGAAAACTTTTCCTGAGGTCTCCTGACCATGTTCATCCATAAACTCGTGCATCCTGCTTTCACACCACCCCGATGTGAAATGACTTATCCTTAAGTTTGTCCCGATCTTCCTGATCCACCGTTCATCCTGAGCGGCTCTCATTCTCCATCCTGGAGGTGTCCATTACGCGATCCTGCGTTATCCTTGCTTCATCCTGAAGCCTGTCCTTGCAACGCCATCCTGGCGGGTCCTGCAGAAGCGCCATCATCCTGATGTTCGCTTCATTTCGCGACTTCCTGTCGACAGACATAGGATCACTGATTCTGCCTCTTCTTACAACCCTTCTTGAGACAATCTCTTAAGATTAGTCCCCACTCAAAAGGACGAAAAAATTAAGATCTAATTTAATACCAATAACTTAACAAAAAAAGATTGGATTAAATTTGCCTTAAATGATGATGATCTCTTACAGGTTTTGTAAGAGATCTCTCACAAATGACCAGGCAGACTGGATTACAGCACCGGCTCAAGCTGGTTGAGGAAACCCGCAAGCGAGGGGGAAAGGGTGAGGCGTTTGGCGGTGCCGAGGGTCTCTTTGACGACTTCACCGCTGAGATTACAGACGGAAATGACATCCAGTTCACTCTCGAGGGTAGCGATGAACAGCGTCGGCGCCAGCTTCAGCCGCTTCTGCACCACCAGGTGCCCGATGAGGTTTTCCTGCACCCGCTGGAAATCCTCTTCACTCCAGGTCTGCAGCAGCGTTAGCGTTTCGCCGGCGAACCGGCCGGTCATATCGCCGGCAAACTGAGTGGTATAATAAGAATGAAGCGGCTGTTGTACCACAATATCCAGGGCGCGTTCAACCGCACTGATATTTTGCGCCAGCGAAAACGGCTGCGGCTGCCAGAAAACGGCCTCGTCCTGGGTGTCGACGACGCAAGGCGACGGAACGCCGTAAAGCTCTTCACTGCGCGGCAGGCTGTGGCGCTGCTGCTGCCAGGCGGCGCAATAACGTTGGGTAAAAGCATGCAGCGCTTCTGCGGTCTGATGGTCCACCGGTTTCTCTCTTCACGTTAGACAGGATACACTGGGGTAATAGTGTACCCGCTTTACTATGGTGAAACATGTCTTCTTACGATAATCATCAGGCGCTGGCCGGCCTGACGCTCGGTAAATCAACCGATTACCGCGATACCTATGACGCCTCGCTGCTGCAGGGCGTTCCGCGCAGCCTTAACCGCGACCCGCTTGGCCTGCATGCCGACAACCTGCCGTTTCACGGCGCCGATATCTGGACGCTCTACGAACTCTCCTGGCTGAACGGCAAAGGCCTGCCGCAGGTGGCCGTCGGCCACGTCGAACTGCCCGACACCACCGTCAATCTGGTGGAATCAAAAAGCTTTAAGCTCTATCTCAACAGCTTCAACCAGACGCGTTTCGCCAGCTGGCAGGAGGTTGAAGAGACGCTGACCCGCGATCTGAGCGCCTGCGCGCAGGGCGAGGTCAAGGTGTCGCTGTACCGTCTGGATGAACTGGAAGGCCAGCCGATTGCCCACCTGCACGGCGCCTGCATCGACGATCAGGATATCGAGATCGATAACTATCAGTTCAGCGCCGACTACCTGCAGGGCGCCGCCAGCGGCAAAATCGTGGAAGAGACGCTGGTCAGCCATCTGCTGAAGTCCAACTGCCTGATCACCCACCAGCCGGACTGGGGCTCGGTGCAGATCCAGTATCGTGGGGCGAAAATCGACCGCGAGCAGCTCCTGCGCTATCTGGTTTCGTTCCGCCACCATAACGAATTCCATGAGCAATGCGTCGAGCGCATCTTTAACGATATTCTCCGTTTCTGCCAGCCGGAATCGCTTTCCGTTTACGCCCGCTATACGCGACGCGGTGGTCTGGATATCAACCCCTGGCGCAGCAACGGCGACTTTTCCCCTGCCACCGGCCGCCTCGCCCGACAATAATAAACATTTTCACAATTTGCGTGCGTTTAGGCGCGCGCAAGGTTGTGAAAACGCCGCTCGCAGGGCTATTGTAATCACAGGAAGACCATAAGCGTCCTGTAAGGAGTTCACTTGATTACACATGTTAGCCCGCTTGGTTCAATGGATATGCTGTCGCAGCTGGAAGTGGATATGCTTAAGCGCACCGCCAGCAGCGACCTGTATCAACTGTTTCGCAACTGCTCGCTTGCTGTGCTCAACTCGGGGAGCCTGACCGATAACAGCAAGGAGCTCCTGTCCCGTTTTGAAAATTTCGATATTAACGTGCTACGTCGCGAACGCGGCGTGAAGCTGGAACTGATCAACCCGCCGGAAGACGCCTTCGTTGACGGGCGCATTATTCGTTCCCTGCAGGCCAACCTGTTCGCCGTACTGCGCGACATCCTCTTCGTGTACGGCCAGATCCACAATACCGTTCGCTTCCCGAACCTCGATCTCGAAAGTTCGGTCCATATCACCAACCTGGTGTTCTCGATCCTGCGCAACGCCCGCGCGCTACACGTCGGCGAAGCGCCGAACATGATCGTCTGCTGGGGCGGCCACTCGATCAACGAAAACGAATATCTCTACGCCCGCCGCGTCGGTACGCAGCTGGGACTGCGGGAACTGAATATCTGCACCGGCTGCGGGCCTGGCGCGATGGAAGCGCCGATGAAAGGCGCCGCCGTCGGCCACGCGCAGCAGCGCTACAAAGACAGCCGCTTTATCGGCATGACCGAACCGTCCATTATCGCCGCAGAACCGCCAAACCCGCTGGTCAATGAACTGATCATCATGCCGGACATCGAAAAGCGTCTGGAGGCCTTCGTGCGCATCGCCCACGGGATCATCATCTTCCCGGGCGGCGTCGGCACCGCCGAAGAACTGCTCTACCTGCTGGGTATTCTGATGCATCCGGATAACAAAGCGCAGGTGCTGCCGCTGATCCTCACCGGACCGAAAGAGAGCGCTGACTACTTCCGCGTGCTGGACGAATTTATCACCCATACCCTGGGCGAATCCGCCCGTCGCCACTACCGGATCATCATCGACGACCCGGCGGAAGTGGCGCGGCAGATGAAAAAAGCGATGCCGCTGGTGAAAGAGAGCCGTCGCGAGACCGACGACGCCTACAGCTTCAACTGGTCAATTCGTATCTCGCCGGACCTGCAGATGCCGTTTGATCCGACCCATGAAAACATGGCCAACCTCAAACTCTCCCCGGACCAGCCGGTGGAAGTGCTGGCCGCCGACCTGCGCCGCGCCTTCTCCGGCATTGTCGCAGGTAACGTCAAAGAGGTGGGCATCCAGGCCATCGAGCAGTACGGTCCATACAAGCTGCACGGCGACCCGGAGATGATGCGCCGCATGGACGATCTGCTGCAGGGCTTCGTCGCCCAGCACCGCATGAAGCTTCCTGGCGGTACCGCCTATATTCCCTGCTACGAAATCATCGCCTGATTTCCGTCCCGCCGGGGCAGCGCCTGTTGCCCCGGCGGGCACGCTTTCTCTGACTTCCAAAACGCGCCAAAAACCTTTCTGTGACTAATCAAACACCTGAATTGTTTTTACATAGCCAATCGTTTGCGTTAGTAAAAACTGCGACAATTATCACTGCAAAAAATGGTTTTAAGCGCAAAAACGTCGACCACTTCTCTTTTTTACAGTAAATCCCTCGTTATTACGCCGCCCCGCTTTTATCTCATATGCTGCAAATGGTAGCCTGCGCGCCACAAATCGCTGGCTGATCACCAGAAACAGGCTGTTGGACTAAAAATACGCACATTGAAAGTGGATTATTGCATTTGAGATCGCGATCACTGATGCATAAACCATATAAATGTATCTTTCCGGCCCAATTATTACGGAGAAAATTTCTAAAAAAACCGTAATTAAACGAATTTCGTGTTACGCAATTGTATTTGTTCATTAGATTTTGTTGATTCCTCCAGGAGATACAGATGGAAACCACTCAAACCAGCACCATCGTTTCGGGCGAAACCCGCAGCGGATGGCGTAAAACCGACACCATGTGGATGCTGGGCCTGTACGGTACAGCGATCGGCGCGGGCGTCTTGTTCCTGCCGATCAACGCCGGCGTCGGCGGCATGATCCCCCTGATTATCATGGCGATTCTGGCCTTCCCGATGACCTTCTTCGCCCACCGCGGTATGACCCGCTTCGTGCTCTCCGGCAAAAACCCGGGCGAAGACATTACTGAAGTGGTTGAAGAACACTTCGGCGTAGGCGCAGGTAAGCTGATTACCCTGCTCTACTTCTTCGCTATCTATCCAATCCTGTTGGTCTACAGCGTGGCGATCACCAATACCGTCGAAAGCTTCATGGCGCACCAGCTGCACATGACGCCGCCGCCGCGCGCTATTCTGTCGCTGATCCTGATCGTCGGCATGATGACTATCGTGCGTTTCGGTGAGCAGATGATTGTAAAAGCGATGAGCGTGCTGGTGTTCCCGTTCGTTATCGCCCTGATGGTGTTGGCGCTGTACCTGATCCCGCAGTGGAACGGCGCGGCGCTGGAGACCCTCTCCCTGAGCGGCGCCTCCGTCACCGGCAACGGCCTGCTGATGACCCTGTGGCTGGCGATCCCGGTAATGGTCTTCTCTTTCAACCACTCGCCGATCATCTCCTCCTTCGCGGTTGCCAAGCGTGAAGAGTACGGCGAAGGCGCCGAGAAAAAATGCTCCAGCATCCTGGCTCGCGCCCACATCATGATGGTGCTGACCGTGATGTTCTTCGTCTTCAGCTGCGTTCTGAGCCTCTCTCCGGCAGACCTGGCAGCGGCGAAAGAGCAGAACATCTCGATTCTGTCTTACCTGGCGAACCACTTTAACGCGCCAATCATTGCCTGGATGGCGCCGATCATCGCGATGATCGCCATCACCAAATCCTTCCTCGGCCACTACCTGGGCGCCCGCGAAGGCTTTAATGGCATGGTGATTAAGTCCCTGCGCGGTAAAGGCAAATCGATCGAAATCAACAAACTGAACAAGCTGACCGCGCTGTTCATGCTGGTTACTACCTGGATTGTAGCGACGCTGAACCCGAGCATCCTCGGCATGATCGAGACCCTGGGCGGCCCGATTATCGCGATGATCCTGTTCCTGATGCCGATGTACGCGATTCAGAAAGTGCCGGCGATGCGTAAATACAGCGGCCACGTTAGCAACGTCTTCGTGGTGATTATGGGTCTGATTGCCATCTCCGCGATCTTCTACTCGCTGTTCAGCTAATTCAGTCAACACCTCCCCCCCGCGCCGCTGAACGGCGGCGCGCTTTCCGACAGCACGGGAATACATATGATCAGCGTATTCGATATCTTTAAAATCGGCATTGGCCCTTCCAGCTCCCATACCGTTGGACCGATGAAAGCGGGCAAACAATTTACTGACGACCTGATCGCGCGCGGCCTGCTGGCCGAGGTGAGCAAAGTCGTCGTCGACGTCTACGGCTCCCTCTCCCTGACCGGTAAAGGCCACCATACCGATATCGCGATTATCATGGGGCTCGCCGGCAACCTGCCGGACACCGTCGACATTGACGCCATTCCGGGATTTATTCAGGACGTTAACACCCACGGTCGCCTGATGCTGGCCAACGGCCAGCACGAAGTGGACTTCCCGGTCGATCAGTGCATGAATTTCCATGCCGACAACCTTTCGCTGCATGAGAACGGCATGCGCATCACCGCCCTGGCCGGCGACCAGGTGCTCTACAGCCAGACGTACTACTCCATCGGCGGCGGCTTTATCGTCGATGAAGCGCACTTCGGCCAGACCACCGACGCGCCGGTGGCCGTCCCTTACCCCTATAAAAACGCCGCCGACCTGCAGCGTCACTGCCGCGAAACCGGGCTGTCGCTCTCCGGCCTGATGATGCAGAACGAACTGGCGCTACACAGTAAAGAGGCACTGGAGCAACACTTCGCCGCGGTGTGGGAAGTGATGAGCGCCGGGATTGAGCGCGGCATTACCACCGAAGGCGTCCTGCCGGGCAAACTGCGCGTTCCGCGCCGGGCCGCCGCGCTGCGCCGCATGCTGGTGAGCCAGGACACCACCAACAGCGACCCGATGGCGGTGGTCGACTGGATCAATATGTTCGCCCTCGCGGTGAACGAAGAGAACGCCGCCGGCGGCCGGGTGGTAACCGCGCCGACCAACGGCGCCTGCGGTATCGTGCCGGCAGTGCTGGCCTATTACGACAAGTTTATCCGCAAGGTGAACAGCAACTCCCTGGCCCGCTATATGCTGGTGGCCAGCGCGATTGGTTCGCTGTATAAGATGAACGCCTCGATCTCCGGCGCCGAAGTGGGTTGCCAGGGTGAAGTGGGCGTCGCCTGCTCAATGGCGGCGGCCGGTCTGGCGGAACTGCTGGGCGGTAGCCCGGGCCAGGTGTGCATCGCGGCAGAGATCGCCATGGAGCATAACCTCGGTCTGACCTGCGACCCGGTCGCCGGCCAGGTGCAGGTGCCTTGCATCGAACGCAACGCTATCGCCGCCGTGAAAGCGGTCAACGCCGCGCGAATGGCGCTGCGCCGGACCAGCGAGCCGCGCGTCTGCCTCGATAAAGTCATTGAGACCATGTACGAAACCGGCAAAGACATGAACGCCAAGTACCGGGAAACCTCCCGCGGTGGTCTGGCGATGAAGATTGTCGCCTGCGATTAACCTGCTGGCCCGCCACGCGTCGCCGCGGCGGGCCCTCTCACCCACCTTTTGTTATATCAATTAAAATTTAGTTATTTAATGGTTATAAGCGCTGTTTGTTACCTTACGCAAAACGCTAAGGAGAACAGACAATGTCCAACCGATTCCGCCCCGCCTGGCTGCTGGTCCTCGCCGCCCTTTCCGCCTCCGCGCTGGCCAAAGCGCCGGAGACCGTCAACATCGGCTATCAAAAGGCGAACATCTTCGCGCTGCTGAAATATCGCGGCACCCTGGATGAGAGCCTGAAAAAACAGGGCATTGCCGTCCGCTGGGTCGAATTCCCCGCCGGTCCGCAAATGCTGGAGGGGCTCAACGTCGGCAGTATCGATCTGGCCGCCACCGGCGATGCGCCGCCGGCCTTTGCCCAGGCGGCACAAGCCGATCTGGTCTACCTTGCCCACTCCCCCGCTAACCCAAAAACGGAAGCGATTGTGGTCCCGGAGCAGTCGACGATCCGCAGCGTAGCCGATCTGAAGGGCAAGCGCGTGGGGCTGAACAAGGGGTCCGACGTCAACTACCTGCTGGTCGCCGCGCTGGAAAAAGCGGGCCTCAGCTATAAAGACATCACCCCGGTCTATCTGCCGCCGGCGGACGCCCGCGCCGCTTTCCAGCGCGGGGCGATTGATGCGTGGGTGATCTGGGATCCGTTCCTCGCGGAAGTGGAAACCAACGCGAAAGCCCGACAAATACGCAACGCCGAGGGGCTGGTGCCGCACTACACCTTCTATCTCGCCAGCCGTAAGTTTGCGGATACCTACCCGGAGACGGCAAAACAGGTGGTGGATGAGCTGGGTAAACTCAGTGTGTGGGCGAACAGCCATCAGGACGAGGCCGCCGGCCTCCTGTCGACCTCAACCGGGCTGGATAAAGCCATCTGGCTGAAGACCCTGGCCCGCCTGCCCTACGGCGCTGAACGCATGACGCCGGCGGTGTATAACGAACAGCAGGCGCTGGCGGATACCTTTACGCGCATCGGCCTGCTGCCGGTGAAAGTCGACGTACGCAGCGCCACCTGGTCGCTGGATAAACCTTAGTTTTCCCGGCGGCGGGAGGCATTGCGCCCCCCGTCGCCGACGGACTTATCCCGCCGTTTTCTCACCATTGCCAATCTGCCAGATGAAGGTCGGCGCCTCACCGTTCACCAGCCAGTTTCCGATATTGCGCGCCTTGTAAATCACCGGATTATGCGAGGCGACCGTCCGCGCATTGCGCCAGTGACGGTCCAGCGCCAGACGGGTACGCGTATCCGACGCTCCGAGGGCATTGAACAGCTCCGTCGCCGCCCGCGGGATCCAGTCGCTGGCGATCACCTGCGCCTGCGCCGCTTCCACTTCCGCCAGCTGGTTGCGCCGGGCGATCAGCGCTTCGTCGTCGCTGACGTGCGCCACATAGGCCTGCTGCAGCGATTCTGCGGCCTGCAGGACCGCGGCCCGGGTCGCCCATGCCCAGCTGCTAATCTGCCCAACGACCTGCAGAACCTGGGCATCATCGCGCGGTACGGCGGCGTTGCCGTGGCTGTACATCCGGGACCGGTGTTTGACGCCCTGCGCGGCATCCCGCTCAACCGCCAGGCCGATGCCCGCGAGGGTCGCCAGCAGCACATGCTGATAGAAGGCGGTCTGATAGCGAAAGCGCTGGGCAAAGTCGTAGACGTGGTCGGTTTCCACCCGGGCGTCGGTGAAGCGGGTGGTCCCGCTGCCGGTCAGCCGCTGGCCAAAGCCATCCCAGTCATCTTCCCGCGCCACGCCGGGCTGTTGGGTGCTGACCAGGGCAATCGCATCGCCACCGGTATCGCTGCGCCGGGCAAACACATCGATCCAGTCGGCGTACAGCGCGCCGGTGCTGTAGAACTTCTCGCCGTCGAGTCGCCAGCCGCCCTCTGCAGGCGTCACCCGAGTGTTCACCTCCCCCAGCTTAACCGCGCCGATCTCCGTCCAGCCGCTGCCCACCAGCTCGCCGTCAAGGAAGCGACGAAACCAGCGGTCGCGCCCGGCGGAATCCGGCTGATTCAGCTGATCTTCCACAAAAGCAAAGTGTGCGCGCAGGGCCTGCGGCAGGTTAGAATCCGCTTGCGCCAGCTCAATCAGCAGCGCGCTGAGCTGCGGCAGCGAAGCACCCCAGCCGCCCTTCTCGCGCGGGATACGCAGCGTGCCGAAGCCCGCTTCTTTCAGCCAGCGGATCGGCTCCTCGGGCAGAACGCGCTGCTGTTCGCGTTCCGCGGCGCCCTGGGCGATGCGGGTGAATATCGGGCGGAAGGCGGCCGCCAGCGCGTCATAATCGGTGCCAGTGGAGAGCAAGGTCATAGTCGGTTCCTTATTCATGAATTGCGTCAATATCTTCTCGTGTCGGTTCATGACGGACCGCCAGCAGGAAGAAAATGGGAATAATGGCGGCAAGCGAGACCACCCAGAACATCTGCGTGCCGAGCGAGGCCTGCAGCAGCGGCAGAATAAACAGCGCCAGCGCGCTGCCGATCCCGGAGAGCGCCCGGCTGAAACCGACCCCGGTGGCGCGAATGGCGGTGGGATAGGAGAGCGCCGGGTAGATCATCAGCTGCGCCCCCGGGCCAAATCCTTCGGCGAACAGCCACAGTCCCAGCATCGCGATGGCCAGTACGATGCCTGCCGTCGCGTGCGGTTGCCCCACCAGC
The DNA here is from genome assembly GCF_040065235.1 of Klebsiella sp. GB_Kp047. Taxonomy (NCBI): domain Bacteria; kingdom Pseudomonadati; phylum Pseudomonadota; class Gammaproteobacteria; order Enterobacterales; family Enterobacteriaceae; genus Klebsiella; species Klebsiella sp. GB_Kp047. The sequence goes on from NZ_JBEAJG010000035.1 coordinate 68,716, forward strand.
GCCAGCACAATCAGCGCCACAAACTGCAGGGCAAAGCCGGCTATCGCCACATGACGCGAAGGGTATTTCCACGCCAGATGCATACCAAGCAGCCCGCCGGTAAAGGCAAACAGGGCGTTCAGCCCCAGTGATGCCGAAATAGTTTCGAAGACGCCAGCCCCGAGAAACTGTGCAAGAATTGACGGCAGGAAAAAGGCAATCGCCGTGTACTCGAAGGAGATACAGATATTCATCACCCCGGCGACGATAGTCCGCTCACGGTAGGGTTTTTCGAACAGCACGCGAAAGCTCACTTTCGGCGCCGGCGCCGGCTTCGCCGTCGGGACCTCATGGGCATGGATCCCCCAGGAGTCGCGTAAGATGCGCACCGCAGAGGTCAGATCGCCCTGGTTTGCCGCCCACAGCGGGGATTCGTTCATGAACCGGCTGCGGACGGCGATAATCAGCAGCGCCGGCACGGCGCCGAACAGCAGGGAGGCGCGCCACAGCCAGTCAAGATGCTCCTGCGGCAACAGGAAATAGAGACCGAAGATAATAAGAAAGCAGACGGTTGAGGCGGCGTACCACATCGGGCACCACGCCGCGAGGCGAGCCGCTTTGTTGCCTTTGCCGGCAAAGCGGGAAAACTCGGCCAGATAGGACATCGCCACCGGCAGGTCGATGCCGACGCCGATGCCCATCAGGAAGCGAGCGCCAATCAACACCCAGACGTTTGGCGCCAGCCCGGCGGCGATAGCCGAAATAACGAAAAAGAACATATCGGCCATAAACACCGAATAGCGACCATATTTATCGGTCAGCCAGCCGCCAATAATATTGCCGACAATGGTCCCGACCATAATGGAGGAGGTCACCAGGCCGGTCAGCAGCGGCGAGAGCTGAAATTCACGCACGACGTCATCAATACCGTAAGAGAGCGTGGTTAAGTCATACGCGTCGAGAAAAACGCCGCCCAGCGCGAGGAAGACAATCATCCGCGCATATTTCGCCTGTTCCCTGCCGGAATTAATTAGCCGCGCCACATCCCCGACGCTACTGACCGGTACCGAAGCGATACCGGGATTATCCACTGGTAATGTACTCATTTTTTCACCTTATTATTTTGTGCAGGTCATCAGCGGTTATAAACCTCGCGCGGCGAGAATCAAAACAACAATTCATACTATAAAAATCAATATAATCAATAAGTTAATTAAAACCACCAGCACAAAAAGGACGCGCTTTCGCGCATCCTAAAAGGAAGTAAATAACAACGAAAAGAGACGTCGTGCAGGACGCTTATTCCGCCGATACCGGAACTAATACGTCTTTTACCAGCGGATCGTTGGTGGTTTTTAACCACGTCTGGATCCGTGGGTCAGAAAAGGCCTGTTTTAATTTGACGATATTTTCCTGCGATAAATACGGCGTACCAATCACTAATTGCGAAGCAAAGGTGCGCGGCGCCGGCGGGAATAAAATGCCTTTCTCACGCGGCACTTTCCCGGCGTCAAATTGCGAGACATAGCCGATGGCGGCATCCACCGAATTTAACGCCCGCGGCATGGTCAGCAGATCCAGCTCTTTAAAGACAAACTGATGCGGGTTGTCGACAATATTTTTCAGCTTCGCCGTGCGCGGCTCTACCGCCGGGTCGAGCGAGATCAAACCAATGCGCTGCAGCAGCCACAGAGCCTGTCCCTGATTGGCGCCGTCGTCAGGCACCACGATGGTCGCGCCGTTGGGCAACGCCTGTACCGACGAGTAGCGGTCGGAATAGATGCCGAACGCCCACTGGAACACCGGCACCGTAGTCGACAGTGCAAAGCCGTTGGCGTCCACCACCTGTTTAAGCCACCACTGATGCTGATAGATCGTCCCGGCATACTGTCCTTCCGCTACCGCGCGGTCAGCCTGAACCGGATCCTGCACCCCCACCGCCTCCAGCTTCAGGCCGTAATCGGGCGCAATATGCTGATTAATATACTCAATAATCCGCTGCTCGCCGGCCATCGCCGGCTCATAGTGAATTTTTAACGTGCTGCCGAAGACCACCTGCTGGCTTTGGGTATGTCCCCGCCACCACCAGAAAGCGATGGCGAGCAGGATAATCACCGCCAGCGCCGCCAGCCAGGGCCAGCGCCGCGCTTTACGTAACTCAAATTGCTCTGTTGTCATACAAGGTTCCCCTGCGTGTGGCGTAAACGGTTGACCAGGCGGTCACCCAAAAATTGAATCACCTGGATCGTGGCGATCAGGGCCACGATCGTCGCGATCATGATATGGTTGTCGAAGCGCTGATAGCCGTACACCACGGCCAGGTAGCCGATGCCCCCGGCGCCGATGGTCCCGGCGATGGCCGAATACTCGATCATCGAGACCAGGTTTAGCGTCACCGCCGCCACCAGCGCCGGCAATGCTTCACTGAGCTGCGCGCTGGCAATGATTTGCCAGCGCGATCCACCGCAGACGACGCCCACCGCGGTGACCTCCGCCGGCAGCTCGCGCAGCGCGTTCTCCACCAGACGGCCAAAGAACGGGACGCCGGCGGCGATCATCGGCACCACCGCGGCGGGGATGCCAATCGTGGTGCCGGTCAGCCAGTAAGTGAACGGGATAATAGCGGCCATCAGCACCAGAAACGGCAGCGAACGTCCCATGTTGACCACCCAGTTCAGCAGCCGGTACAGCAGTGCGTGCGGAAATAATCCCCGCGGCGAGGCGTTAAATAGCACCACCCCCACCAGCCCTCCCAGCGTGACGACAAACAGCATCACAATGGCCACCATTAGCCAGGTTTCGCCATAGGCGGGAAGCAGCAGCGAAGGGATTTCGCTCCAGGGGGTGTCCTGGCTGATGACTGTCGGTTTCATACCGCCTCCCTGAGCAACGGCGCGCTGTCGAGGATCTCCGCCGTCATGCCGAGCTGCGCCAGCAGGCCCTGCAGCCGCGCGGGCGACAGGCGTTCGCCCTGAAAGCGCACTCCAACCTGCAGACGACCGGCCAGTCGACCGTTAATCACCTCGACGTGGCCGCCAAGGAGATCGATCTGCAGCGCCCACTGCTGGCTCAGGCGGCTGATCCAGTCGGTGGCCACCGGCACATCCCAGCGGTAGCTCAGACGCAGCAGCAAATCGCTGTGGGCCGCTGCCGCCGGCGTCAGCGGCAACAGCTGCTGGCCGAGCAGGGAATCGGGACGCGCCAGCAGATCTTCGAGCCGCCCGTACTGGACGATCGTCCCGTCGCGGATCTCCGCCACCGCATCCGCCGCCGAGCGCACGGCGTCCATTTCATGGGTGATCAGGACGATCGCCAACTGGTACTCATCACGCAGCCGCTTGAGCAGAGTCAGCACCGAGGCCGTGGCCTGAGGATCGAGGCCGGAGGTGGCTTCATCCGCCAGCAGAACGGACGGGCGCAGCGCCAGCGCGCGGGCAATGGCGATCCGCTGGCGCTGGCCGCCGGAGAGCTGGGCCGGCCAGGCATCCGCTTTGTGGCTCAGGCCGACGCTCTCCAGCAGCTCACCGACCCGCGCCTTGATATCGCGCTCCACCACGCCAAGCCACGCCAGCGGCAGGGCGACATTCTCCCAGGCGGTCCTGCGGCTCAGCAGCGCCGAAGACTGGAAAACGGTGCCAATCGCCCGCCTCTCCCGGCGCAGCGCCTCGCCGGACAGCACCGACAGATCCAGGCCATTGATACGAATGCTGCCGCTGTCCGGGCGCTCCAGCAGGCTGATGCAGCGCGCGAGAGTTGATTTACCGGCGCCGCTCGGCCCCACCACCGCGGTGATGGAGCGCTCAGGCACCTGCAGCGATAGCCCTTTCAGCACCGCGCTGAGCCGGCCATCCACCGTGCGGTAGCTTTTATGCAGATCATCGATAGCGATCATGTCACCTTCTCCTCTACCGATGCCGCCGTGCGCGCATCGCGTCGGTAGCTGGCGCCCGGGTGAGGCGCGGCCAGACGCGGACCGGCGCCGAACAGTTTTTCGCGCAGGGTCCCCTCACGGTACTCTTGCTTAAAGACGCCGCGCTTTTGCAGCTCTGGCACCAGCAGCTCGACGACGTCGCGGAAGGTTTCGTGGGTGACGGCATAGGCAAGGTTAAAGCCATCGACATCCGTCTCTTCGACCCAGGACTGCAGTTCGTCCGCCACGGTTTGCGCGCTGCCGACCACCAGCGGGCCGAAGCCGCCGATACCGGCCCAGTCGGCCAGGGCCTGCACCGTCCACTGCCGGTTCGGGTCCGCAGTGGAGAAGGCCTCCACCGCCGACTGAATGGCGTTGGTGTGCAGATACTTCAGCACCTGATCCGGCTGATACTGGCCGAAATCAATCCCCGTCCAGCCGGAGAGCAGCGCCAGCGCGCCTTCATAACTGACGTACTGCTTATATTCCTGCCATTTCGCCTGCGCCTCGCGGTCGGTGTCGCCAACAATTACCGTCTGCAGATTGAAGATCAGAATGCTGTGCGGATCGCGCCCTGCCTCAGCCGCCCGGCGGCGAATATCCGCCACCGTCTTCTTCAGCAGCACTTTCGACGGCGCAGCGACGAAGACGCATTCGGCATGGTCGGCGGCGAACTGTTTGCCGCGGCTGGACGCTCCCGCCTGATACAGTACCGGTGTGCGCTGCGGGGATGGCTCGCAGAGGTGGATCCCCGGCACGGAAAAGAACTGTCCCTGATGGTTAATGGGATGGATTTTCCGCGGATCGCTGAAGATCTTGCGCTCTCTGTCGCGCAGCACCGCCCCGTCCTCCCAGCTTCCCTCCAGCAGTTTGTAGATCACCTGCAAATACTCATCGGCATAGTCATAGCGGGTGTCGTGGTCGGTCTGAGTTTGCTGGCCGATATTGCGCGCCCCGCTCTCCAGATAGGAGGTGACGATGTTCCAGCCCACCCGCCCTTTGGTCAGATGGTCGAGCGTCGACAGACGACGGGCGAAGGGGTAAGGATGCTCAAACGACAGCGAGGCGGTCAGACCGAAGCCCAGATGCTCCGTCACCAGCGCCATCGGAGTGATCAGGGCCAGCGGATCGTTGACCGGCACCTGCGTCGCCTGGCGGATCGCCGCGTCGCCGCTGCCGTTCAGCACGTCGTAGACGCCAAGCACGTCGGCGATAAACAGCCCGTCGAACTTGCCGCGCTCCAGCAGTCGCGCCAGATCCACCCAGTACTCCAGATCTTTATACTGCCAGGAGCGATCCCGGGGATGCGCCCACAGGCCCGGCGACTGATGGCCGACGCAGTTCATATCGAAAGCGTTAAGACGAATTTCACGTTGTGATGACATAGCAATCTCCATAGCGCGGCCCGTCGCCGGGGCGCACGCGTCAAAATGAATCAGGGAAGGTAAAGGGAGGTATTCAGTACGCTGGACATCGGGAGTCCTGCGGGATCCCGAGCGTGAGTAACGCTTGCGCCGCCACCTCAGCGGCATGGTCGGCTACCTGCGGCAGGCCCATCAGTTCGCCAAAACGCCCGCGGGCGGCCGGACCGGCCACCAGCACCGGCGGCGCCTCAACCTGCGGATCAGCCACTGCCCGGGAACGGCTGTCCACCTCCAGGCCCATGCCGAGAGCATCAGCGCGAATAAGGCCGCGGCGGGCAAGGTCCTGTAAAAATGGCTGGCTGTCGGTTAGGGCACGGTGCGCGGGTCCGGTCGTCAGGATCAGATGATCGACGCTCAGGGTCTGCACGCCGCCGCCGCGCCGCGCCAGCGTCAGACGCAGTGTCTCGCCTTCAGCGCTCATCGACAGTAGCCTGGCCGCCTGCACCTGCAGACTGCCCGTGCGCTGGCGCGCCTCCAGCACCTCGGCGACCTGCGGCGCCACGCGGTAGCGGTGGACATCCCAGTAATGGCGCAGATGGCGCAGAAAACGCTGGCGATCGGCGACGCTGAGCGCCTGCCAGATCCGCTGCCCCTGCTGGCGGACCGCATCCAGCACCACCTGCCAGCTCAGGCCCTGCTGCGCCGCATACGCCACATCGAGGCGGATCTGGCGCAGGCGCTGGCGCAAGTTGCCCTGCTGATAGTCGCCGGGCCATGCTGCCCCCGCGCCGCTGAGGTTACCGCGCGACAGCAGGCCGTGGCGCGAAAAGGCGATGATACTGCCGCGGTGGCCCAACCGGTCCAGCGTCGCGACCGTATCGGCCATGGTTAATCCGGTGCCCATCACCGCCACCCGGGCGTGCGGGGCGATGGCGTCGAGCGCGCCAGGCTGCCACGGGTTGGCAATCAGCGCCGGATGGTGACGCCAGGCTTCGGCCTGCGCCGGCAGCGAAGGCGGTGGATGGCTGATCGCCAGCACCAGCAGGTCGGCCTTAAGCTGCAGTCCACCCTCGGTGCGAACCGTCCCCTGATCAAAAGCGAACGCCCGATCGCGCAGGTGGCGCAGCCGTCCGCCGCTGGCGGCCGCGGCGTCGGAAAAACGCTGTGCCACATAGCGACCAAACTGGCCGCGCTGAGGGTAGACGGAACCGTCCGGGCGCAGCGCCTGCGCATCGGCGGCAAAGGCAGGCTGACGGCGGTACCAGCGATCGAAGGCGCCCTCTTCATCACCGGTCAGTTGCATACGGGCGGCCGGGACGTTAATCCGGTGCGTCGGCTCCGCGGTGGAGTAGGCTACCCCGGCGCCGGGAGTCTGACGCGGCTCCAGCAGCGTCACGCGCACCCCGTTCGGCGCCAGGCGCAGAAGCTCAATCGCCACCGCCGCGCCGCTAAAGCCGCCGCCGATAATCACGATATGCGGTTCTGCACTCATCGCCGCCCTCCTCCGGTATGCTGTCTCATGGTCGCGCTCCTGGCCATCAGCTGGCGCTGGCCTGGCGCACCGGGCGCTTATCGCCGCCGATGGTTTCGCCAAAGGGACCGGTGTTCACGCTGCGCGCCTTCGACGAGGCCGCGTTTTCCAGCGGCAGCAGAGGCATCACCAGCTCAGCGAAGCGGTGTGCCTCTTCCAGATGCGGGTAGCCGGAAAAGATAAAATTGCTGATGCCGAGCGCCTGATATTCGCGGATGCGCTCCGCCACCTGCTGCGGATTACCCACCAGCGCGGTTCCCGCGCCGCCGCGCACCAGCCCGACGCCGGCCCACAGATTAGGGGCAATACGCAGATTGTCGCGCGATCCCTGATGCAGGGCGCTCATCCGCGCCTGGCCAGCCGAGTCCATACGGGCGAAGATCTTTTGCGCCTGAGCGATGGTGTCGTCGTCAAGATGGGCGATCAGCCGGTCGGCGGCGGCCCACGCCTCCTCTTCCGTTTCGCGCACGATAACGTGCAGACGGATGCCATATTGCAGGGTGCGTCCGCGGGCCGCGGCGCGCTCGCGCACCACCGCCAGCTTCTCCGCCACCAGTTCCGGCGGTTCGCCCCACGTTAGATAACTGTCGATCTGTTCGGCCGCCACATCGATAGCCGCCTCAGAAGAGCCGCCGAAGTACAGCGGCGGGCCATTCTCCTGAACCGGCGGAAACAGCACTTCCGCCCCCTCGACATGAATATGCTCCCCGTGATAGTCCACTTTCTCCCCGCGCAGCAGGCGGGAGTAAACGTCGAGAAATTCGCGGGTCACCTGGTAGCGTTCGCTGTGGCTGAGAAAGATGCCATCGCCTTTGTTTTCCACCGGGTCGCCACCGGTGACGACATTGATCAGCAGCCGTCCTTCCGATAAACGGTCGAGGGTGGCCGCCATCCGCGCCGCCAGAGTGGGCGGCTGCAGACCCGGTCTGACCGCCACCAGATAGCGCAGACGGCGGGTCAACGGCGCCAGCGCCGAGGCCACCAGCCACGAATCTTCACAGCTTTTACCGGTGGGGATCAGCACGCCGTAATAACCCAGGCTGTCGGCCGCCAGCGCCACCTGCTGCAGATAAGGTAAATCGACCGGACGTCCACCCTCGGTGGTGCCCAGATAGCGGCCATCGCCATGGGTAGGTAAGAACCAGAAGACATTGATCTTGTCGGGAACTTGCTGCGTCATTATCTATTTCCTATATAACCATATCCGATATTTATCGAAGAGAAGTTTTAATTTGGTTATATGAGTGTTAGCGATAATCATGCCAATGGTGAATAAAAAATTACATTTTTAAAATCAAGGGATTGAAAACATCCCACGCGCGTCGTGCTGTTGCAAATCCCGCAGCCGCCGCGCATCCGCTGGCGCATTTGCAACAGCCGTCGGCCTTTCCCCCTCTGGTTTCCGCCGCCGCCGCAGGATAAGTTCAGGAGGTCAACGACCGGAGGCCCGCTATGCTGAACCCAGAATCCCCTTCCACCGCGCCCGCGCTGATCGACCCGGCATCGAAGGCTTTCCAGAGCCTGCTGGACAAGCTCGCGCCGACGGAGGCTACCGTGCTGATCGTGGGCGAAACCGGCACCGGCAAGGAGGTGGTGGCGCGCTATCTCCATCACCACAGTCCCCGCCGCCAGCAGCCGTTTCTGGCCGTTAACTGCGGCGCGCTAACCGAGAGCCTTGCCGAAGCCGAACTGTTCGGCCATGAGAAAGGCGCCTTCACCGGCGCGCAGCAGGGACAGCCCGGCTGGTTTGAAGCCGCGGAAGGGGGGACGCTGCTGCTGGACGAGATCGGCGAATTAAGCCTGCCCCTGCAGGTCAAGCTGTTACGGGTGCTGCAGGAGCGCGAAATTACCCGCGTCGGCTCGCGCAAAGCGATTAAAGTGAATGTCCGGGTGATTGCCGCCACTCACGTCGACCTGGCCCAGGCAATCCGCGAGCGCCGCTTTCGCGAAGATCTCTACTATCGGCTGAATATCGCGGTGGTGCCGCTGCCGCCGCTGCGCCAGCGTCGGCAGGATATCCCGCAGCTGGCGCACCACTTTTTATCGCTCTATGCCCGCCGCCTCGGCCGGCCAACCCTGCGTCTGGCGCCGGAGTCGCTGGCCCGGCTGATGGACTATGCGTGGCCGGGTAATATTCGTGAGCTGGAAAACACCCTGCACAACGCGGTGCTGCTCAGTAAAGAAGAGGAGATTAGCCCCGCCCAGCTGCGCCTGGCGACGCTCAACGACGCCCCGTCGCCGGCGAGCGATCATGAACTGAACGACTTTATTCGCCACCAGCTGGCGCTTCCCGGCGAGCCGCTGTGGCAGCGGGTGACCAGCGCGCTGATCCGCCACGCCATGGCGCATTGCGACGATAATCAGAGCCAGGCGGCCGCGCTGTTAGGGATCAGTCGGCATACCTTACGCACCCAGCTCGCTAACCTCGGGCTGATCAAAAGCCGCCGCCGTCCGCCTGCGCCGCCGCGGGCATTCGCCAGCGCGACCGGGGCCGATCGCGAGCTGCGCATTGGCTACCAGCGCTTCGGCAGCCTCGGGATCCTGAAAGCCCGCCAGAGTCTGGAGACCGCCTTCGCCAGCCTCGGCGTCAACGTGCTGTGGAGCGAGTTTCCCGCCGGACCGCAGCTCCTTCACGCCCTCGCCTGCAACGAGATCGACTTTGGCACCACCGGAGAAGCGCCGCCGGTGTTCGCCCAGGCCAGCAACAGCGAACTGATGTACGTGGCATGGGAGCCGCCGGCGCCGCGCAGCGTGGCGATGGTCGTCCCGCAGGAGAGCGACATTCGCCAGCTCAGCGATCTGCGCGGAAAACGCATCGCCCTCAATAAAGGGTCGAATGTCCACTGGCTGCTGCTGCAGATCCTCGAGGACGCCGGGCTGGGGCTGAACGACGTGCGGGTGGTCTATACCCCGCCGAAATACCCGCTGACCGCCAGCGACTATCTGGCGGTGGACGCCTGGATGATGTGGGATCCGCTGCTCAGCGACGCCGAACACACCGGCGAGCTGCGGGTGGTCGCCAGCGGCGAAGGACGGGTCAACAACCATCAGTTTTATCTCTCGCGACGGGACTATCTCGCTCAGCACGGCGATATCATGCGCCGCCTGCTGACGGAGCTGACCCACACCGGGCAGTTTATCGACTCGCATCGTGGCGAAGCGGCCCGCTTACTCTCAGCAGAGCTGGGGATTGACGCCCGGTCGCTGCGCATCGCCCTCGCCCGCCGTAGCCATCGCCCAAGGCCGATGGATCTGTCAGTGATCCGCGCCCAGCAGACTATCGCCGATCGCTTTTACGCCCTCGGGCTTATCACCAAACCGGTCCCGGTGCGGGAAGCGGTGTGGTACGGCGAGCCCGCGCCCGGCGTCGCCAGCTCGCTGATGGCGGTCAGTTAGCGAAAATTGCGCGTTATCTTCCTGATTGTTCAGGCGCAGATAGCCTCGATCCGATGGCGATGTTACCCTAAAGACGCTGAGAATAAGGGGGTATCTGTGGCTGTTCATCTGTTAATCGTCGACGCGTTAAATCTGATCCGCCGCATCCACGCGGTGCAGGGTTCGCCCTGCGTCGATACCTGCCTGCATGCGCTGGAGCAGCTGATTGTCCACAGTCAGCCCACCCACGCGGTGGCGGTGTTTGATGATGAGGATCGCGCCCACGGCTGGCGCCACCAGCGCCTGCCGGAGTACAAAGCCGGCCGCGCGCCGATGCCGGATACGCTGGTCGCCGAGATGCCGGCGCTGCGGGCCGCCTTCGAACAGCGGGGGATCCGCTGCTGGGCCTCGCCGGGCAGCGAAGCGGACGATCTCGCCGCCACCCTGGCGGTGAAGGTGGCCCAGGCGGGCCATCAGGCCACCATTGTCTCCACCGACAAAGGCTACTGCCAGCTGCTGTCGCCCACCATCCGCATCCGCGACTACTTTCAGAAGCGCTGGCTGGACGCCCCCTTCATCGCCAGTGAGTTCGGCGTCACCCCGGAGCAGCTGGCGGATTACTGGGGGCTGGCGGGGATCAGCAGCTCGAAGGTGCCGGGCGTGGCGGGCATTGGCCCGAAAAGCGCCGCCCAGCTGCTGAACGAGTTTCAGGACCTGGAGGGGCTGTATGCCCGCCTGGCAGAGGTCCCGGAAAAGTGGCGCAAAAAGCTGGCAGCGCATCAGGAGATGGCCTTCACCTGCCGGGAAGTGGCCCGCCTGCAGACCGACCTACAGCTGGATGGCAATCTGCAGCAGCTGCGGCTGACGCGCTGACCCTACCCGAGCGTGGTGCCGGCGCGGCGGCACCGCCTGCTTCCCCCGGGCCGGCCCCTCACCAGGCCGCCTGATATAACTCGACGATATCGGCCAGGCTCGCCTCGCGCGGGTTGCCGCCGGTACACACATCCGCCAGCGCCGCCTGGGCCAGCGCCGGAATATCCTCTTTCCTGACATCCACCTCGCGCAGATGGCCGGGAATACCGACATCGCGGTTTAGCTGGCACACCGCCTCCACCGCCGCCAGACGCGCGGCGCTCAGGCTTAACGCTTCCCCTTTGACGCCCATCGCCCTGGCGATATCGCGATATTTTTCCCCGGTCGCCTCAGCATTAAAGCGCATCACGTGCGGCAGCAGGATGGCATTCGCCACGCCGTGCGGCGTGTTGTAAAAAGCGCCGAGCGGATGCGCCATGCCGTGCACCAGGCCAAGCCCGACGTTGGAAAATCCCATTCCCGCCACATACTGGCCGAGCGCCATAGCTTCCCCCGCTCCGGCGTCGCCGGCAACCGAGCCGCGTAGCGCGCCGGCGATGATCTCGATGGCCTTGAGGTGCAGCGCATCGGTCAATGCCCAGGCGCCGCGAGTGAGGTACCCTTCGATAGCGTGCGTCAGGGCGTCCACGCCGGTGGCCGCCTTCAGCGTCGGCGGCATGGCGTCCATCATATCGGCATCGATAAAGGCCACCTGCGGAATATCGTGCGGGTCGACGCAGACGAATTTGCGCCGCTGTTCTTCATCGGTGATGACATAGTTAATCGTCACCTCCGCCGCGGTCCCCGCGGTGGTCGGCACCGCGAAGATCGGCACGCTGGGCTGACGGGTGGGCGACAGCCCCTCCAGGCTGCGAACATCGGCGAACGCCGGGTTACGCTGAATAATACCGATCGCCTTACAGGTATCCTGCGGCGAACCGCCGCCGATGGCGATCAGGTAATCCGCCCCGCTGCGCTGAAAGGCCTGCAACCCCTGCTGAACCACGGCGATGGTGGGGTTCGGGATCACGTCGCTGAACATGTCCCATGCCAGCCCGGCGGCGTCCAGTTTGTCAGTGACTTTTGCCGCCACGCCGCACTTCGCGAGGGTCCTGTCGGTCACGATCAATGCCTTGCGATAACCGCGCCGCATCACTTCATCGGTTAATGCGTTTATCGCCCCCCGGCCAAACCACGCCGTTTCGTTGAGGATCATTCGGTTTGCCATCGCGTCTCTCCTGTTAGGGTTGCGGCATCACTCTTCAATGCGTAATCCGTAGGTTTTAAACTTCTCCAGCACGATGGCGATCGCCTCGTCATCCAGCACGGGGACCGGGTCGGTAATCGCCAGGGTGCTGAGATAGAGCTGGGCCAGGACTTCCACTTCATGCGCCAGCCAGAGCGCTTTCTCCAGGCTGGCCTCGCAGGCGATCAGGCCATGATGCTGCAGCAGCGTGGCTTTGCGGTGCTTCAGCGCCACCGCGACATGCTCAGACAGTTCGCGGGTGCCGAAGGTGGCATAGGGCGCGCAGGGGATCGAATTCCCGCCGGCGGCGGCGATCATATAGTGGATGGCCGGAATGGGTCGGTTGAGGATCGACACCGCCGTACAATGGACTGCGTGATTGTGAACTACCGCCTGGGCATCGGGCCGCGTCTGGTAGGCCGCCTGATGGAAACGCCATTCGCTGGAGGGCAGTTTTCCCTGCTCATGCTGACCGTCGGCATCAATAAAGACGATCTTGTCTTCCGTCAGTTTTTCATACGGGATGCCGGTGGGCGTGATCAGCATCCCCCCCTGATAGCGCACGCTGACATTGCCGGCGGTCCCCTGATTTAACCCCAGGCGGGTCATTTCCAGGCAGGTATCGATAATCTGCCGGGCCAGTCTGTTTCTTTCCATTGTTTTCCTCTTTTAGCGACTCATCATCCGTCAACGGCAGGGCAACATAATTATTGTTGGCGACCGTGGGATAGGTTGAATAATGATCTCCATCTTCAGCCTGAATAATCGCAGGGGAATTTCCATCGCTATATTTTGTGAACCACGTCAATTATTCCATCATAAAAAAAGGGATGTAACTGGTTAAGCGGATGTTGAAAATGCCCGTTCTTAAAAATATTTCTTCAAGCGGGCATTTTATTTTTCTGTAACATTTGCCCGTTTTCCACGATATATATTCAATCGGTCATTGGCGTTGTGGTTTTGTGAATTTATTTCCTCAAACGGTCAGTCATTTTGAAAAATTAAAGTGACAATTATCACATAAAATGGTCCACAGAGCGTTAAGTGTGACCCTCATCATATTAACAGGCGGTTTTTATTTGAAAATGAAGCCATGAGTTCCGCCGTGACTTTCATTTCACTCACCGGCGCGTCACCTGAGCTCACTTAATTTTGCGGTCTGCTGCAGCACCAGACTGCGCCCTGAATGCTGTTGTAAATGCTTCTGAACTGATGAGGACGCTATGGGAAACACAACGATACCAACGCAAAGTTACCGCGCCATGGAGAGCGGGCAAAGTAAGAGCTACATTATTCCTTTTGCTCTGCTGTGCTCCCTCTTTTTTCTGTGGGCCGTGGCCAATAATCTCAATGATATTTTATTACCGCAGTTTCAACAGGCCTTTACCCTGACTAATTTTCAGGCCGGATTAATCCAGTCGGCTTTTTATTTTGGCTATTTTATTATTCCCATCCCCGCCGGGATGCTGATGAAAAAACTCAGCTATAAAGCCGGCATTCTTACGGGTCTGTTTTTATATGCTTGTGGCGCCGCGCTGTTCTGGCCTGCCGCCGAAGTAATGAATTACACCTTATTCCTGATTGGGTTATTTATTATCGCCGCCGGGCTTGGCTGTCTGGAAACTGCGGCCAACCCATTTGTCACCGTCCTCGGTCCGGAAAGCGGCGGTCACTTCCGCCTGAATCTGGCCCAGACCTTTAACTCATTTGGCGCCATTATTGCCGTGGTATTTGGCCAGAGCCTTATTTTGTCCAACGTCCCGCATCAGCCGCAGGAGGTGCTGGATAAAATGACGCCAGAGCAGCTCGGCGCCTGGAAGCACAGCCTGGTCCTGTCGGTACAAACCCCCTATATGATTATCGTGGCCATCGTGCTGCTGGTCGCCCTGCTGATCGTCTGTACCCGTTTCCCGTCGCTGCAAAGCGATGACCACAGCGACAGCGCGCAGAGCACGTTTCTCGCCTCGCTGTCGCGCCTGATGCGCATCCGCCACTGGCGCTGGGCGGTACTGGCTCAGTTCTGCTATGTCGGTGCGCAAACCGCCTGCTGGAGCTATCTGATTCGCTACGCTGTCGAAGAGATCCCGGGCATGACGGCCGGTTTCGCCGCCAACTACCTGACCGGCACCATGGTCTGTTTCTTTATTGGCCGTTTCACCGGCACCTGGCTGATCCGCCGCTTCGCGCCGCATAACGTGCTCGCTATCTATGCGCTTATCGCCATGCTGCTCTGTCTGCTCTCCGCCTTCAGCGGCGGCCACGTCGGTCTGCTGGCCCTGACCCTGTGCAGCGCCTTTATGTCCATTCAGTACCCGACCATCTTCTCGTTGGGGATTAAGCACCTGGGCCAGGACACCAAATATGGCTCGTCATTTATCGTCATGACCATCATCGGCGGCGGGATCGTCACCCCGGTAATGGGCTTTGTCAGCGACGCCGCCGGCAATATCCCGACCGCCGAACTGGTTCCGGCGCTGTGCTTCGCCATCATCTTTATTTTTGCCCGTTTCCGCTCGCAAGCGGCGACGAACTAAACCTGTTATCCGCATAACCTGAGGGATCTGTAATGAAAAAAATCAGCTTACCGAAGATCGGTATCCGCCCGGTAATCGATGGTCGTCGCATGGGGGTTCGCGAATCGCTGGAAGCGCAAACCATGAACATGGCGAAAGCCACCGCCGCGCTTATCAGTGAGAAGCTGCGCCATGCCTGCGGCGCCCGGGTGGAGTGCGTGATCGCCGATACCTGCATCGCCGGCATGGCCGAGTCGGCCGCCTGTGAAGAGAAATTCAGCAGCCAGAACGTTGGCGTCACCATCACCGTCACCCCCTGCTGGTGCTACGGCAGCGAAACCATCGATATGGATCCGCTGCGCCCGAAGGCCATCTGGGGCTTCAACGGCACCGAGCGTCCGGGAGCGGTCTATCTGGCCGCGGCGCTGGCGGCCCACAGCCAGAAAGGGATCCCGGCGTTCTCCATCTACGGGCATGATGTGCAGGATGCCGATGACACCTCGATCCCGGCGGATGTCGAAGAAAAATTGTTGCGCTTCGCTCGCGCTGGCCTGGCGGTCGCCAGTATGAAAGGGAAAAGTTATCTGTCGCTGGGCGGCGTCTCAATGGGCATCGCCGGCTCCATCGTCGACCACAACTTCTTTGAATCCTGGCTCGGGATGAAGGTTCAGGCTGTCGACATGACGGAGCTGCGCCGGCGAATCGATCAGAAAATCTATGATGAAATCGAGCTGGAGATGGCGCTGGCGTGGGCGGATAAACATTTCCGCTACGGCGAAGATCAGAACGCCGAGCAGTATAAGCGCAATGAGGCGCAGAGCCGCGCGGTGCTGAAAGAGAGCCTGCTGATGGCGATGTGCATCCGCGACATGATGCAGGGCAACGCGAAGCTGGCGGAAAAAGGGCTGGTGGAGGAGTCGCTGGGCTACAACGCCATCGCCGCCGGCTTCCAGGGCCAGCGTCACTGGACCGATCAATACCCCAATGGCGATACCGCCGAAGCGCTGCTCAATAGCTCCTTTGACTGGAACGGCGTGCGCGAGCCGTTCGTCGTCGCCACCGAAAACGACAGCCTCAACGGCGTGGCCATGCTGATGGGCCACCAGCTCACCGGCACCGCCCAGGTGTTTGCCGACGTGCGCACCTACTGGTCGCCGGAGGCCGTAGAGCGCGTCACCGGGCAGCCGCTCACCGGCCGGGCGGAGCACGGCATCATTCACCTGATTAACTCCGGCTCCGCAGCGCTGGACGGCTCCTGCCAGCAGCGCGACGCGCAGGGCAACCCAACGATGAAACCTCACTGGGAGATTGAGCAGAACGAGGCGGATGCCTGCCTCGCGGCCACCGAATGGTGCCCGGCGATCCATGAATACTTCCGCGGCGGCGGCTTCTCTTCCCGCTTCCTGACCGAAGGCGGCGTGCCGTTCACCATGACCCGGGTGAACATCATCAAAGGCCTGGGACCGGTACTGCAAATCGCCGAAGGCTGGAGCGTGGCGCTGCCCAAAGCGATGCACGACCAGCTCGACGCCCGCACCAACTCCACCTGGCCCACCACCTGGTTTGCCCCGCGCCTGACCGGCAAAGGCCCGTTCAGCGATGTGTACTCGGTCATGGCTAACTGGGGCGCCAACCACGGCGTGCTGACCATCGGCCATGTCGGCGCGGATTTCATTACCCTCGCCGCCATGCTGCGTATTCCGGTCTGCATGCACAACGTGGAAGCGGCGAAAATCTACCGCCCCTCCGCCTGGGCCGCGTACGGTATGGACATCGAAGGCCAGGACTACCGCGCCTGCCAGAACTACGGGCCGCTGTATAAGCGTTAACAGGTTGGTTTCGCCCGGAGGCGCAGGCTTACCGGGCCTACAGACGCGCGCTGTTTGTAGGCCGGATAAGCACCGCGCCATTCGGCAATGTTGTTTCGGGAGTCACTATGAAGCAAGACGTAATCCTGGTCCTCGACTGCGGCGCCACGAACGTGCGGGCGATGGCCGTTGACCGACAGGGGAACATTATCGCCCGCGCCGCAACGGCGAACGCCAGCGACATTGCGGCGGAAAAAAGCGACTGGCACCAGTGGTCGCTAGAGGCCATTATGCAGCGCTTTGCCGACTGCTGTCGGCAGATCCATGACCAGCTGGCCTCCTGCACGGTGCGCGGCATCACCGTCACGACCTTTGGCGTCGATGGCGCGCTGGTGGATGAGCAGGGTGCGCTGCTGTATCCGATAATCAGCTGGAAATGCCCGCGCACCGCGGCGGTAATGGACACCATCAGCCGGTATATGTCCGCGCGCCAGCTGCAGCAAATCGCCGGCGTCGGCGCCTTTGCATTCAACACCCTGTATAAGCTGATCTGGCTGAAAGAGAACCACCCGCAGCTGCTGGCGCAGGCCCATGCCTGGCTGTTTATTTCGTCGCTGATCAACCATCGACTGACCGGGGAGTTCACCACCGACCTCACCATGGCGGGCACCAGCCAGATGCTCGATCTCCGGCAGCGCGATTTCAGCGCGCCGATCCTGCAGGCGACCGGCCTGCCGCGCCGCCTGTTCCCGCAGCTGGTTGAAGCAGGCCAGCCGATCGGCGCCCTGCTGCCGGAGGCCGCTGCGCTGCTGGGCCTTCCCGTCGGGGTCCCGGTTATCTCGGCCGGGCACGACACCCAGTTCGCCCTGTTTGGCGCCGGCGCCGGGCAGGATGAGCCGGTGCTCTCCTCAGGGACCTGGGAGATCCTGATGGTGCGCAGCGCGCAGGTCGACACCCCGCTGCTCTGCGACTACAGCGGCTCCACTTGCGAGCTGGACAGCCAGCCGGGACGCTATAACCCGGGGATGCAGTGGCTGGCCTCCGGCGTGCTCGAGTGGGTGCGCAAGCTACTGTGGAACACTGACACGCCGTGGCAAACGCTGATTGACGAAGCGCAGGCGATCCCGCCCGGTGCCCAGGGCGTCAGAATGCAGTGCGACCTGCTCGCCAGCCAGCACGCCGGCTGGCAGGGCGTCACGCTCAACACCACCCGCGGCCATTTTTACCGCGCCGCGCTGGAGGGGTTAAGCGACCAGCTGGCGAAGCATCTGCAAACCCTGGAAAACATCGGCCGCTTCCGGGCGCAAGAGCTGCTGCTGGTCGGCGGCGGCAGCCGCAACGCGCTGTGGAACCAGATCAAGGCTGACCGGCTGGGAATACCGATCAAAGTTCTCGACGATGCCGAAACCACGGTGGCCGGCGCGGCGATGTTTGGCTGGTATGGCGTGGGCGAGTTCTCTTCCCCGGAACAGGCCAGAGCGCAGGTCGCGTACCGCTACCGCTATTTTTGGCCGCAAACTGAACCTGAATTAACAGAGGAAGCCTGAGATGCTCAAAACCATTTCCCCGCTGATATCGCCGGAACTGCTGAAAGTGCTGGCCGAAATGGGCCATGGGGATGAAATTATTTTTTCCGATGCCCACTTCCCGGCGCACAGCATGGGTCCGCAGGTGATTCGGGCCGACGGCCTGCGGGTCAGCGATCTGCTGCAGGCGATTATCCCGTTGTTCGAGTTAGACAGCTATGCGCCGCCGCTGGTGATGATGGCCGCCGTCGAAGGCGATGCGCTCGACCCGACGGTGGAACAGCGCTATCGGCAGGCGCTTTCGGCGCAGGCCCCCTGCCCGGATATCGTGCGGATTGACCGCTTTGCCTTCTACGACCGGGCGCAAAAAGCCTTTGCGATCGTTATCACAGGAGAGTGCGCTAAGTACGGAAATATCCTTTTAAAAAAAGGAGTCACGCCGTAATCTCATGCCGGAGCGTCTGCCTGATGCAGACGCTCAATCAATGATGGGGTGAGAATAAATGAAAGCGGCCCGCCAGCAGGCGATCGTCGATCTCCTGATCAACCACAGCAGCCTGACCACCGAAACGTTGTCAAAACAGCTCAACGTCAGCAGGGAAACCATTCGCCGCGATCTCAGCGAGCTGCAGGCGCAGGGCAAAGTGCTGCGCAACCACGGCCGGGCTAAAGTGATCCACCAGCGCAGCCAGGACAGCGGCGACCCTTTTCACATGCGGCTGAAAAGCCATTACGCGCATAAAGCCGATATCGCCCGCGAAGCGCTGGCCTGGATTGACGAAGGGATGGTCATCGCCCTCGATGCCAGCTCCACCTGCTGGTATCTCGCCCGCCAGCTGCCGGACCGCCCGCTGCACGTCTTTACCAACAGCCAGCCCATCTGTCAGGAGCTGGCTAAACGCGACCAGATCATGCTCACCTGCTCCGGCGGTACTCTGCAGCGGAAATATGGCTGCTACGTTAACCCGGCGCTGATTTCCCAGCTGAAATCGCTGGAGATCGATCTGTTTATTTTTTCCTGCGAAGGCATCGACCCGCAGGGCGCGCTGTGGGACTCCAATGCCTTCAATGCCGACTTCAAATCGATCCTGCTTAAGCGGGCGGCGCAGTCGCTGCTGCTGATCGACAAAAGCAAGTTCAACCGCTCCGGCGAAGCGAGGATTGGTCATCTGGATGAGGTGACGCATATTGTGTCGGATGCGCCGCAGCCTTAAGCATGCGGCGAAGGCCAGAGGACATGCGCGTCTCTGGCCTCAGGGTGAGTGATTAACGCTCGTCGCGACGTCCGCCAACGGCGGCCCACAGGCGACGCACGTGAACGGTCACCTCTTCACGATCGTGATACAGCTGACGCGCCTGGATCTGGGCGTTAACGCCGTGCTCGTCCAGTTGGGCCTGAATGTAGGCCAGATTCTGCGACACCTCTTCATAGCGCTTTTTCATCGGCAGCTTGAGGTTGAAGATGGTCTCCCGGCACCAGCCGTTGACCAGCCACTGCGCCATCAGCGCCGCCACTTTCGCTGGCTTTTCCACCATATCGCAGACCATCCACGAGATGTTATTGCGGTTAGGACGATAGCGGAAACCGTCTTCACGCAGCCAGGTCACCTGGCCGGTATCCATCAGGCTCTGGGCCATCGGGCCGTTATCGACCGAAGAGACCCACATGTTGCGTTTCACCAGCTGATAGGTCCAGCCGCCCGGGCAGGCGCCGAGGTCGACGGCATACATGCCGTTCGCCAGGCGCTCGTCCCACTCGTCCGCCGGAATAAAAACGTGGAACGCCTCTTCCAGCTTGAGGGTGGAGCGGCTCGGCGCGTCGGACGGAAACTTCAGCCGCGGAATGCCCATATAGAACGGCGAGTTATTGTTACTGTACGAGTAGCCGGTATAGCAGCAGCCCGGGGCGATAAAGAACACATGCACCACCGGACGCTTCGGCGTTTCATAGCTGGTCAGGACGCCCGCTTCGCGCAGCGCCGCGCGCAGCGGCACGGTAAACTTGCGGCAGAACTTCATCAGCTCTTTGCTTTCGTTGGTGTCCGCCACCTCGACGCGCAGATCGCCGCCCTTCTCCACCACGCCCTGCAACATGCCGACGATCGGCGTAATGCGATCCTCCGGCGGCAGGTCGCGCAGCAGTTCGCCCACCACAAACATCTGGCGGGCGAAGATCAGCGAGCTGAACGGCAGATCACGCACCAGCTTCTCGCCATCATCCTGCTGATAGCCTTCAAAAATCACATAGCCAGAGTCTTCTTTGACCCGGGCAAAACCAAACACCTCGAGGCGGGCTGCCTTATCGGTAATTTCTGCTGCGCACTCTTTCTCAAACCCAGGGCGACAATAGAGGACAACCTTATTCATGAACAACGCCCTTACGTTTCAGACGAATTGCACCAATTAACATTAACACCCAGCCGGCGAGGAAGCTCACGCCGCCCACCGGGGTCACGAACGCCCACAGGCGTAAATGAGAAAGCGCCAGGCAGTAGAGGCTGCCGCTGAACAGCACGGTCCCTAACGCCAGAAACACGCTACTCCAGTAGAACCAGATACTGATCCGACGCTGCATCGCCACCGCCAGACCAAAAATCGCCAGGGTATGGAAGGCCTGATACTCCAGGCCGGTATGGATCCAGGCCATCTCCGCCGCGCCGAGCGATTGACTTAATACATGCGCGCCGAAGGCACCCAGAGCCACAAAGATAAAGCCGCTAATCGCGGCGAATATCAGCATAAAACGGCTGGTCATGTTGTTACCCTACAAGTAATTATTGTTCATAACGAAAGCGGAATTTTTCTTGTTCACTTGCCGCTTTCGCCAGAATCCACTGCCGGAAAGCGGCTATTTTACCCAGTTCTGCCTGACTGTCATGGCAAACAAGGTAAAACGCATTCTTACTGACCAGAACATCATTAAATGGACACACCAGGCGACCGGCTTCAATTTCGGACTGCGCCATGACATTGTTGGCCAGCGCCACGCCCTGCCCGTGAATGGCCGCCTGCAGCACCATCGCGCTGTGGCTGAAAATCGGCCCCTGCTGCACATTAATATGGCTTAGACCAAGCTGGCGGGTATAAGTTTGCCAGTCGCGGCGGGACGCATCGTGAAGCAGCGTATGTTGCGCCAGATCGGCAGGCGTTTTCAATGCTTTATCGCCGGTGAGCAGCAGCGGGGAACAGACCGGCAGCAGATACTCGGCGTACAGTTTTTCCACACGCAGGCCCGGCCAGTTGCCGCGACCGTAAAAAATCGCCACATCGACATCGTCCGCCAGCTTATCCTCCTGACGGTCCACCGCCTGGATCCTGACGTCGATTCCCGGATAAGCTGAGTTAAAGCTTGTCAGTCTCGGCACCAGCCACTGGATGGCGAAACTTGGCAATAAACTGACCGTTAATGCCCCTTTGGCGCTGCGCGCCTGCAGTTTACGCGTCGCTTCCGTCAGTTGCGAAAAAATCTCTTTAATATCCTGAAAATAGCTCTGCCCTTCTTCCGTTAACAGCAGCGAACGATTGCGCCGACGGAACAGCTTAAGGCCCAGAAAATCCTCGAGAGACTTGATTTGGTGGCTGACTGCGGCCTGCGTCACAAAAAGCTCATCGGCTGCCCGAGTGAAGCTGAGATGGCGTGCGGCTGCATCAAAAACACGTAATGCATTCAGAGGAGGTAATCGCTTCGACATGGTTATTCTGGCTTAGATGTTAACTCAATTTAACAAATAGGAAACAATGGTTAACCTATTAGTTTTTTTTATCTGAGCCATTATAAATTGTCCGTTGAGGTTCTACCAGCAAATACCTATAGTGGCGGCACTTCCTGAGCCGGAACGAGAAGCTTTTTTTGGAATGCGTGTTCCATCAAGCTTTTGGCTTACGGTTGTGATGTTGTGTTGTTGTGTTTGCAATTGGTCTGTCTTTGCAGACCCCGGTAGCAAGGCTACCCCTTTTCACTTCCTGTACATTTACCCTGTCTGTCCATAGTGATTTAATGTAGCACCGCAACGCGCGGTGCTTTTTTTTGCCTTTTTACTGCCTTACTCGTCCAGCTCACCCAGCTGTTTCACGTCAGAGCGATTGATCTGCTGTTTGTTGCCCCACGCGTCCTTATACGAAATCATGCCAGTATCATTATCGGTTTGCGGTTTCCCGTCGGTAACGATGGTCCGCCCATCATTGGTATGCATCACATAGTTAGAGGAACAGGCGCTCAGGCCTAAAGTCAGCATACAGGCAGAGATAATCGCAGCGGCCTTAGTCATTTTCATTTTTCTCTCCTTACGGCTATTTATACTATTCGTGACTCGTTAAGTAATAGGTTAAAACACAAACCCAACACTTTTCAGCATAACCCTCTTTGACCCACGTGGAGTCACATTCGGACAATTCCACAGAGCGCAGAGGCCTTGTCACGCCCGACAAATTGCGCGACGATCGCGGTATTGATACGAGGAATTCCATGAACGCATTCAACCCTGCGCACTTTCGCGCGCAGTTTCCGGCTCTGGCCGATGCCGGCGTCTATCTCGACAGCGCGGCGACGGCGCTCAAACCGCAGGCGGTGATCGACGCCAGCGACCAGTTTTATCGCCTGAGCGCCGGCAACGTCCACCGCAGTCAATTCGCCGCCGCCCAGCGGCTGACCGAGCGCTATGAGGCGGCCCGCGAGCGCGTGGCGGCGTGGCTGAACGCCCCCTCCGGCAAAGATATCGTCTGGACGCGGGGGACCACCGAGGCCATCAATATGGTGGCGCAGAGCTACGTCCGGCCGCGCCTGCAGCCTGGCGATGAAATTCTCGTTAGCGAAGCCGAGCATCATGCCAACCTCGTGCCCTGGCTGATGGTGGCCGGGCAAACCGGCGCCAGAGTGGTCAAGCTGCCGCTCGGCGCCGACCGTCTGCCGGATATCGCCAGCCTCAGAGCGCTTATCACTCCGCGCAGCCGGGTGCTGGCCATCGGCCAGATGTCCAACGTCACCGGCGGCTGCCCGGACCTGGCTCAGGCCATCCGCCTTGCTCACGCCGCCGGGATGGTGGTGATGGTCGACGGCGCGCAGGGGGCGGTGCATTTCCCCGCGGACGTGCAGGCGCTGGATATCGATTTTTACGCCTTTTCCGGCCATAAGCTGTATGGCCCGACCGGGATCGGCGCCCTGTACGGCAAAAGCGAACTGCTGGCGGCGATGTCGCCCTGGCTCGGCGGCGGGAAGATGATCGCCGAGGTCAGCTTTGACGGCTTTACGCCACAGCCGGCGCCCTATGGCCTTGAGGCCGGTACGCCCAATGTCGCCGGGGTTATCGGCCTCAGCGCCGCGCTGGAGTGGCTGGCACAGAGCGATATCGGCCAGGCGGAAAACTGGAGCCGCAGCCTGGCGAGCCTGGCGGAAGAGGCGCTGGCGAAACGGCCGGGCTTCCGCTCTTTCCGCTGCCAGCAGTCAAGCCTGCTCGCCTTTGAGTTCGACGGTATTCATCACAGCGATCTGGTGACGCTGCTGGCCGAGTCCGGCATTGCCCTGCGCGCCGGGCAGCACTGCGCCCAGCCGCTGCTGGCGGCTTTAGGAGTCAGCGGCACGCTGCGGGCCTCTTTCGCCCCCTACAATACCCAAGACGATGTTGCAGCGCTGGTCCACGCGGTGGATCGCGCCCTGGAAATTTTGGTGGATTAATGACGACCCTGCACCCCTTCGGCACGACCATTACCGACGCCACGCTGCGCCAGACCTTCGCCCCGCTGAACCAGTGGGAGGATAAATATCGGCAGCTGATTTTATTGGGCAAAAAGCTGCCGACGCTGACCGATGAGCGCAAAGCGCAGGCCCATGAGATTGCCGGGTGTGAGAACCGCGTCTGGCTGGGCTATGAGGAGGACGCCGAGGGCAGGCTGCACTTCTTTGGCGACAGCGAAGGAAGGATTGTGCGCGGTCTGCTGGCGGTACTTTTAACCGCCGTGGAAGGCAAAACCCGCGCCGGGATCCTGGCGCAGGATCCGCTGGCGCTGTTTGACGAGCTGGGGCTGCGCGGCCAGCTCAGCGCCTCGCGCAGCCAGGGCCTCAGCGCCCTGAGCGAGGCGGTGCTCGCCGCCGCCCGCGAGCGCTAATCTCAAGCTTTCGCTTACCCGCCGAACTACTTCCCGGAAGCCGCAGCGTCGCGCTGCGCTTTCGCCAGCATCTTCTTCAGGGCATGCGACACCGCGACAAACCCGAAGGTCGCGGTCACCATCGTCGCCGCACCAAAGCCGGCAGCGCAGTCCATCCGCTTCGGTCCTTCCGCCGTGCTCTTCATCGCGCAGACACTGCCGTCCGCCTGCGGGTAGACCAGCGCTTCCGTAGAGAATACGCAGTCCACGCCGAGCTTGCCTTTACTGTTTTTCACCACCCCAAACTGGCTTTTCAGCCGCTCGCGCAGTTTAGCCGCCAGCGGATCCTGGATGGTCTTCGCCAGGTCAGCGACCTGGATCTGCGTTGGGTCAATCTGGCCGCCCGCCCCGCCGGTGGTGACCAGCGGCACTTTGTAGCGGCGGCACCAGGCGATAAGCGCCGCTTTTGGCCGGACGCTATCGATGGCATCGATGACATAGCTGAAGCCGGCGCCAAGGTATTCGGCCACGTTTTCCGGGGTTACGAAATCATCCACCACCGTCACCCGACACTCCGGGTTGATCAGGCGAATACGTTCCGCCATCACCTCCGCTTTCGCCAGACCGACGTTGCCGCTGAGGGCGTGGATCTGGCGGTTGGTATTGGTAACGCAGACATCGTCCATATCGATAAGGGTGATCGCCCCGATGCCGGTCCGCGCCAGCGCTTCCGCCGCCCACGAGCCGACCCCGCCGATCCCGACCACGCAGACGTGGGCGTCGGCAAAACATTGCAGCGCTTTTTCACCATATAAACGTGCCGTACCGCCAAAACGCTGGCGCCAGGCATCGCTGATTACAACAGACATAGGACCTCAGAACAAAATGACAGCGCCCGGAGGCCGCCGCAAACGGCGTCATCCGGGCGCCCTGGTCAACAGGCACGGCCAGGGGTGTTAGCCG
The DNA here is from genome assembly GCF_040065235.1 of Klebsiella sp. GB_Kp047. Classification (NCBI taxonomy): domain Bacteria; kingdom Pseudomonadati; phylum Pseudomonadota; class Gammaproteobacteria; order Enterobacterales; family Enterobacteriaceae; genus Klebsiella; species Klebsiella sp. GB_Kp047. The sequence continues at coordinate 93,864 of NZ_JBEAJG010000035.1, forward strand.
CTAAAAACATTTCCCGCGCCTGGCGCGTTTTTCAGCACCCATACGCGGCCGTAGTGGTTATACCAGCCGGCACGGTGGCCAGCGTCAGGCCCAATGCCCTGATAGATGTCGAAATGCTGGCCTTTGATGGCCCCACCAACGTCGAGGGCGACCATCAGACGCAGTTCGTACTGGCCGTTAAACTTGCCGTTATTATCCAGCAGAGGTACCTCGGCCAGCAAGGTGGTTCCCGGCGGAATAATCGACCGGTCGGAGGCCACCGAGACGCGGCCGATCAGCGGCACGGCGCTGGCGCCTTTCACCGGCGCGAAAGACTGTGGTTTAAAGAACACGAACGACGGGTTCTGCTCCAGCAGCTCGCGCACTTCCGCTTCGCTGTGCTTTTCACCCCACTCGCGGATCGCCTGCATCGACATATCTTCTTTCTTCACTTCCCCGCGGTCGATCAGCACTTTGCCGATGCTGCGATAGGGCCAGCCGTTTTTCCCGGCATAGCTAAAGAAGTTGAGCGGCGAACCGTCGCCAAAATCGATATAGCCGCTGCCCTGCACGTCCATGATGAAGTTATCCATCAGCGAATTGCTGTACGCCAGCACATAGTTGTCGCTCAGCGCGCCGGCATAAATGCTGGCGCGGGACGGCAGCTTGCCGCGCTTCGGCGGCATCCGGTAAATGGGGTACTGGAATTCGCCCTGACGGGTGTGGCGCGCCTGCACCACCGGCGTGTAGTAGCCGGTAAACTGGACGTTGCCATAGTTGTCGACGCCCTGCATCTGCCAGGCGTCGATGCCAAACTGGCGCAGCGTGCGGGTGTCGCCGCCGGCGCGCAGCCACTCCTGCAGCGCGTTATAGACGTTGCTCTGGCTGTTATAGAGGCGCGGAGAGGCGTTACGAATTTGATTAACCTGCTCGGAGAAGTCGCCGGCGTTGATCGGCGCCCCGACGGCATCCGGCTGGTTTACCAGTGAAAACGGCTGGGTGAACTTGCCATCGCTATATTGCTGACCGCGGTCGGTCGGTTTTGAGGAACAGGCGGCGAGCATAGCCAGCATTGCCCCCGTCGCTACGTATTTTGCCCAACGTCCTTTCATGGTGTCTCATCTTTTGCTGCGAAGCCTTAGTGCGTGTTGAAGATAACAAAGCGCCAGAGCTATTGAAATGCGCGATCTCATCGATGGCACAGATTTGTGTAAAAAAACACCACAACGTGGCGTTTTATAAGCCAATTCTTACAAAAATGTCGATTTGGTCGAAAAAAGGTTGCATCATCTCGCTAGCGGAGTATAGTGCGCTTCCACGGACGCGGGGTGGAGCAGCCTGGTAGCTCGTCGGGCTCATAACCCGAAGGTCGTCG